>JAZNLR010000027.1:0-37108 GCA_045579195.1 Clostridia bacterium
CGATCCGACTTCTTCAAGGGATTTTTCGATATCCTCTTCGGTCACCTTCCACCACTGCTTCATCACGGGCTTTCCGTTCTCGATCATGCAGCCTGCGCCGTCAAGTGCCGCAGCGCCGCTGTTGATGAGGTGGATAAATCCGTTTTCTGCCGCACCCGTGGGTTTCCATCCCGAAACGCGTTCCACGGATTCAGGCGACCAGAACGTACGAACGTCCGCAAAGACGCTTGCGCCCTGTGTCAAAAGATTGCCAAACAGCATTGCAAGTGCGTTCAAAGAATCGTTTTCGGTCGCGAAAACGGTGGGCTGACGCTTGCCGTTCCAATCGAAGGTGGTGTTCAAAATCGCCTCTGCAAAGTCACAGTTGGGAAGCCAGTCCGTCCACATACGCTGTCCCTGGAATCCGCCTGCAATGGCGTTTCTTCCGAGCGCTTCTTCGTGCCATCCCATCTCGTCCAAAACGGGGTTTCCGTAAAGGATGTCTCTTAAAATGAGCAAGCACTTGACGCAGAACTCCCAATCCTCTTCCTTCTGCTCTTTGGAGTGTTTTTTTTGTTCGTTGTTATAATCTGCGCCCTCGTGGCAATTTGCCTTCACCCAAGAAAGCGCCTTTTCATATTCCGCGTGATCAAAAATGCCAAGCTTGATGCGGCGCAGGAGTTCGGTCATATCCACCCATTCAGCGCGGATGTTGAAGTACTTCTGCATCAGATCGGGGTTCAAGAAAGAGCTTGCAATTCCCATCGAAACCGCGCCAACGCCGACGTACGCCTTGTTTCTCATCTGTCCGACAGCAACTGCACAGCGCGCAAAGCGGAGGATCTTTTCCTGAACGTCTTCCGGGATGCTTGTGTCGTTTGCTTCCTGAACGTTATGTCCATAAATAGAATAAGCGGGCAAGCCCTTCTGCGCGTGCGCACTCATAGCCGCCGCAAGATAGACCGCACCGGGGAATTCCGTTCCGTTAAAGCCCCAAACTGCCTTGACGGTCATGGGGTCGAGATCCATCGTTTCGCTTCCATAACACCAGCACGGGGTCACCGAAAGCGTTCCGACGACGTTCTCGGTCGCAAACTGACGCGCACACGCCGCAGCTTCCTCGCCTCCGCCAATGGTACAATTGGAGATCACGCATTCAACGGGCGTTCCATCCGTATAGAACAAGTTGCTCTCAATGAGCTCCTTTGCCGCCTTTGCCATTCCCATGGTCTTTTCTTCCAAGCCTTCACGAACGCCGCCCCATCTTCCATCAATGATCGGTCGGATTCCAATTTTACACTTCATTCGTTTCCCTCCAAATGAATTTCTGGCATCATTATAACATGCATCATCCATTATTTCCACCGTTTTTCTGCATTTTTTTTAAAACCCTGTTTGATTCTGCACTCTCCTTGTCAAAACAGGGTAAAATCCTACAAAAAATAGCAAAAAATAACTCCAAAAAACATTTTCGTTTGTGATATACTTATCATAGAACTTTTGGAGGATCCATCATGACTAGAAGAGAAAAAACGTTGAAGATCATTCGCAGAGAAATTGACGGTTTTATTCCATTTGAATTTTCCCTCTGCCCTTCCCTCAACGATAAATTCCGTGAGCTGACCGGCGCAACGAAGTGCAATGATTACTTTGACATGCCGTACTACTTCATTTACGTTCCGGCAAAGAAGAGAGACATTGACTTCTCGAAGTACTTTGACCGCCCCTTGAAGCCCGGACACTATTTCAACGAATTCGGCGTTGCTTTTGAGCCCGGAAACACCGCAAGCTCGGAGCATTTTTCGCATATGATTCCGCCGATGAAGAACTTCGAGGAGCAGGAAGAATTTGAAGCTTATCCCTATCCAGACCCCATCGAGGATTACGATTGGGACTACATCAACCGCGAAGTGGAACGCCTTCACAACGAAGATCGCGTTGCTGTCGGCGGACTTGCAATGACCATCTTTGAGATCGGCTGGTATATGCGCGGAATGGAAGAATTCCTCGTTGATATGGCAATGGGCGAAGAGTTCTTGGATTATCACCTCGACCGCATCACCGAGATCCGTTGCCGCCAGGCCGAAATGTACGCAAAGGCAGGCGTTGACGTTCTCCACGTCGGCGATGACATTGCAACCCAGCTCAACATGATGTTCTCCCTCGAGCAGTACAGAACGTACATCAAGCCTCGCTTGAAAAAGGTCATCGATGCTGCGCGTGCGGTCAACCCCGACATCATCATTGATTACCACAGCGACGGAAACTGCGAGCAGGCGATCCCCGATCTCATTGAGATTGGCGTCCAGGTCCTCAACCCCGTTCAGCCCGAGTGCATGGACCCTGCGGCGTTGAAAGAGAAATTTGGCGACAAGCTCTCCTTCCGCGGAACGATCGGAACGCAGAGCACGATGCCGTTCGGAACGCCGGACGACGTTCGCGCAGAAGTCAACAGAATGATCGAAACCGTCGGAAAAGGCGGCGGACTCATTCTCGCACCTTCTCACATCCTCGAGCCCGAAGTTCCTTGGGAAAACGTCCTTGCGTTTGTGGATGCGATCAAGGCATTTAACGACAAGAACGCTTAAATCAACAAGCAAACAAAAGCCCTTGCGAAAAAATCGCAAGGGCTTTTTTCTGTTCATAACCAATTATCCTTCAAATGCACCGTATCCTCGGCCGAGCAAGCCGACCGTTATCTCATAAAACGCAAGCTCCTCTTGCAAAAATGCTGAGCAGATCTTGTCAAACTCTGTTTTCAAGTCGACATCCGAAAAGGCCTCGGGGAAAAGCGCTTTTCCCACTGCGTATGCATTGGCAACGGCAATTTCCAGATTGGTGTAGTACTGGTTGACGGGAAGAAGCATAAAGACCTTATTTTCACGAAATGCGGAAAGTGCGGAAAAAACTTCGCGATGCTCTTCCATCTCCCCCTTCAACGCTCCAACGTTCATGGCATCCACAAAAATAAACTCCGGATCAAGCGCGAGAAGCGTTTCATAATCCACCGTTGGGTTGTTGGTCGCATAAGCTTCCGAAGAAAGGGCATTTTTCGCATTCACCGCATCGAATGCGGAGAAGTTCACGAGCGTATCCCCGAACGACCCCTTACCCCCGTTATAGGTATTGCACGCCAAAAATGCCGTGGGCTTTTCCTCTTCCAAAATGCCTTTCGTTCGCGCCTGTAAATCACTCCAAAAGCCGAAGATCGCATCAATCACGCTTTCCGCGCGCGCCTCACGGTTCAGAATTTTCCCAAGAATGCGCAGGGATGCTGTGACCTGCTCGCTGAAGGGATCTGCTCCGCCATAGCTTAGGCAAACGACGGGAATGCCAAGCTTATCTTCAAGCTCGTCCATCAGCGCAACGTCATCATAAAGAGAAAAAACAACGTCAGGCTTAACCGCCAAAATCGCCTCTGCATTCGGCGTGGACTTCGGTCCGCCGGCGCCCACAGAAGGAAGACCGGAAAAAACTTCCTTCTTGCCGTAAGCATACGGGCGAACGGGCATCTTCGCCCCCTTTTCGAACTCCTCAACGCCGACGAGCATCTCCATATCCCCAACGTACGCAAACAGGCGAAGCGCACTCGCCCCGATGCAGACGACTCGCTGAACGTCTTTTTCTATGACGACTTCCCGTCCGCGCACGTCATAAAGCGTCATCTTCCCGTCCGTGTTTCCCTGCCCGCAAGCGCACACAGAAAAGGCCAAACAAAGTGCGATCAAACATACAACAATCCGTTTCATAAATCCTCACTCAAAATAAAATCCTTCTTTTTCCGCCCTCTTCAAAAAGGCGAACGTCCACGCCGTACACCGCGCGCACTGTCTCTTCCGTGACCGAATTCGCATCCCCGTAAGAGAAAATTTTCCCGTCCTTCAAAAAGAGAAATTGATCCGCAAGAGAAAGCGCAAGGTTGAGATCGTGAACACTCACAACAACGCACAATCCCTCATTTGCAAGCTCGCGCAAAAGAGAACAGATCTCCCTTTGATTTTTCAAATCAAGATTACCCGTCGGCTCGTCAAGGAGCAAAACTTCAGGCTCTTGAACGAGCGCACGCGCGATTGCAACCTTTTGGCGTTCTCCCCCCGAAAGCGTTCTCTCATCCCGCAAAGCAAGGTCGGAAAGCCCAAGCCGTTCAAGAACGCCTTCAACGGCTTCTAAATCTGCTGTTTTTGCAGAGAAATCCATGTGCGGAATGCGCCCTGCCAAAACGGCGTCAAACACCGTTCCGCTCGAAAAGATGATCTCCTGCGGAACGAACGCAACTTTTCTTGCGCGCTCTCGCTCCGTCATCAAAGAGAGGTCTTCTCCGTTCAAAAAACAGCCTCTCACTCCACGGAACAGGCCGCAAAGACATTTTAACAGCGTACTCTTCCCAACGCCGTTCTCCCCCAAAAGCGCGGTGACCGTTCCGCTTTCGCTCTCAAAGGAAATCTCCTTCAAAACTTCGCGCGCACCATAGGAAAAGGATAACTTTTCAACACTAAACTTCATCGTTCCCCTCCTTTTCTCTTCAACAGCAGTGCCAAGAAAAGCGGTGCGCCAAAGAGAGAAGTCACAGCGCCAGCCGGCAAGGAAACTGAGAAAAACAGCCCTCTTACGAGAAGGTCAGCAAGCATCAAAAGTCCACTTCCGACAAGCGCGGAACAAAGCACCAAAAAGCGGTGATCCTCTCCTGTCACAAGGCGGGCAAGATGAGGCGCAAGCAACCCAACAAAACCAATCGTTCCAAACCCCGCAACCGCAATGGCGCAAAGCAATGAAGAAAGCAATAAACTCAAAAATCGGACGAATGCAACGCGCACGCCGACACTCTTTGCAAACTCATCGCCCCCATCCATTGCCTGAAAACTCTTTCTTTGCAAAAGGAAGAAAAAGAGTGAACCCGCCGCCACAAGAAAAAGGAGCAGATCTTTTGTATAAGTTGCACGTCCAAGATCGCCAAATGACCAAAAGATAGCAGACGAAAGCTCCGTGTCAGTCGCAAACACTTGCAAAATGGTCGTCCCTGCGGAGAAAAGCATTCCAAGCGCAACGCCGGAAAGCACCACAGTTTCAGGAGAGAATCCACTTTTCTTCGAAAGGAAGAGAATCAACAGCACCGCACTCATTGCAAAGAGAAACGCAATGAAAGCCGTTGCGTACGGCGTCTTTCCGCTTCCTGCCCCAAAGAGAATGATGGAAACGTGCGCCCCAAAGACCGCACCGTTGCTCACCCCAAGCGTCGAGGGAGAGGCCATCGGATTCTTGAGCACACTCTGCATCACGCATCCCGAAAGAGCAAGGGCGAATCCTGCCAAAAGTGCCGCCAAAGCGCGCGGCATTCTCGCATTCCAAACGATTGCAATTTCCGTCTCGCTTCCCTTCCCAAACATCGCAAGGAAAACGTTCTTCAGCGGCATCTTTGATGAGCCGACAAGAAGTTCCAAAAGAAAGAGAACGCCAACGCCCAACACAAGTACAAGCAAAAACAACCGTTTCCGCCTCGCAACCGCGCGGTACTCCTCCATCACCGTCAATTTGTTTTTTTTCATCTTTTCTCCATCAAAAAAGGCATACGGCGCCCATCTTCGGTTCCGTATGCCTTCGTGACATATCAGTCAAACAGTTATAAAAAAATAGTTCACGGCTTCGTGCCGCGAGAGCAAAGCTCTTTTCGCTTCCCTCTTATCTTACATCGCCCGGCAAAAAAAGTCAACCGTTTCGATCTCAGATGAGCAAGAGAAGCCCTCCGCCCAAAGCGGCGGAAACGATGTTTGCGATTGCAGTGAAAAAAAGAGTTTTCTTGCGCTCCCCGAGAAGAGAAAATCGGAAGTACACCTCGCTTTCCACAAGCACTACGGCGCACTCCAAAATGAGTAACACAGGAATCAGCATCCACCGTTCCACAAAGGGTCTTGAAAGCCCGGGAAGAGAAAACAAAAGCAACAGAGCAAGATTTAACGTCACGTTCGTCACGAGGTTAACAAGCAAAAAAACAGGCAACATCCGCCGCGTGAGCTTCCGAAAGAGCGCAAAAAGAGCACCCTCTAAAAGGACGGTCAAAAGAAACGCCCAAAGAAGGGGCAAAAGCGCCTTGAACGGGTTCACGACCGTTGCGAAAAGTATCACTTTTCCGAGTCCTCTTCTTCAGCCTTTTTCGCATCCAACTCGGCCTTGCGCTTTTTGTCACGCTTATGGAGTGCAACAAGCGCCACAACACCTGCAATCACCAAGATCGCAGGAAGGATCACAACGATTCCCTCAAGCGCCAAAACAGGCAAAGCAGGAACGTCACCCAACAAACTTTGCAACATATTCATATCCTCCTATCACTTCAGCAAGGTCTTCCCCTGCAACTTTTTCATTCTAAACTCGCCGCCGCAAATAAGTCCAACCGAAACAAGCGTTCCAATAACCGTCACGACCGCCCCTTCCGATGACGAAAGCGGAAGCGCAAACGCGCAGTACGAACCGAGCATCAACGCTGCTGCAGCAATTCCAAACCCAAACCCGCGGTACTTCGAAACCGTTTCTACGATAAGGTACAGCGTCATCGGCATCGATGCGTGAAAGAGAAGCGTTCCGAAAAGCGCCAAAACGACATTGCCCGAAAGGAGCAAACACGCCGCGGGAACAAGGGAGCAAACGGCCGTCCGTGCCGCTCCAAATCGGTCTGTCGGGAATCCGCCAAACGCCTTTCCAAGCGCAATGACTACCGCAAGTAAAACGCCGCCGAACGCGCCTTCAAAGAAGCCGCTCGGGAGATATCCTCCCACGAATCCGCGCAAAAAGACGGCAGGAAGAACGATCAACAGCGCCGGGAGATCACAGCTCTCTCCTTCAAACTTTTGAAATTCGCCCTTCGCCTCCTTTGAAACGAAGAAAAACAGCGCACAAAGAAGGGCGGCAAACAACGCATATACCACAAGAAACTGCGAAAATGCCGTTCCAAGCGCAAGCCCAACCGCACCGGGCGCAACAAAAACGCCCAAAAAACGCGCGCGGTGCGGCTCTTTCGAAATGGAAAGCATTCCCCCCGCAACATGAAAAAGCGCATTCCCCAACCCCAAAAAGAGGGCATTGACAACGGGCGGCGTGGGAAGAACGGCAAACAACACCATCAGACTCCCGCTCAAGAGAACGAACGCATCCAACCTTTTGATGCGGTCGAGCAACAATCCGACAAAGGGTTGAAGGCAAAACGCCACGATGGTGTACGCAATGAGCAAGGCATAAAACGCTCCGCTCACAACGTGTGGAAAGACGCGGTGATAAAAGTACGCCACGCCAATAGCATCTGTCGCGAAGTGCATCAGACATATAATTGTCGCTTTCCCCTGTTTCATGGCTTCATTATATAATAAACCTTACACTTTTTCAACCTTTTTATAAAAAAAAGAGCGCCCTTCAAAGAGGGCGCTTCTTTGCGCTTAATATTTCTCGACCTCGGTGAATCCGCAAACATCCATAAACATGCCAAATCCAAGCTTGCCTGCCTCGTTCTCTTTGAAAACGGCGGTGTTGCCGAGAATTTTCATGCAGACGAAGTTGATGTGCGTGGTGATGGCGTTCTTTGCGATCTCCTTGGGCAAGTTCTCGCCGTAAAGATCGAAGAGGCGCTTGATCATCGGGATGTGGATCTTCAGATCTGTCTTCTCCACTTCCTTCTCGTCGAACTTGACTTCGCCCGTCAAGAACTTTTCGATCTCTTCAGACTGCCGTTTTAAGCGACCGGGAAGGATGAACAGACCCATCGCCTCGATAAGGCCGATTCCCTCGCTCTTGATGTTGTGGAACTCGGGATGCGCGTGGAAGATTCCGTCGGGATAACGCTCATCCGTGCGATTGTTGCGGAGGAAGATGTCGAAGATATAAGTGTCGCCATCCTTTCTCGCAACGGGAGAGATTCCGTTGTGCTGACGGTCGCTGCGCGCGATGATGTCAAGCTCGGGCAAGGAGAAGTTCTCCCACATGTTATAGATATGACAGCCTGCAATGCGAAGCTGCTTTAAGTTCGTCGAAGAGATGCGGATGACCGAATTGAACCAGTCAAGGATCTCGATCTTGACGTCTGTGAAGATGCCACTCTTGAAGAAGCGTGCTCCTTTCGCCTTCTGCATCGGAAGAATATGTCGTCCTCCCTGGAAGTGCTCGTGGTTGAGGATGGATCCGCCGATGATGGGCAGGCTCGCATTGCTTCCAAGGAAGTAATTCGGGAAGCGTGTGACGAAATCCGAAAGCTTGGTGAACGTGCTCTCGTCAACGTTCATGGGAATGTGCTTTTCATTGATGACGATGCAATGCTCGTCGTAGTATACGTACGGAGAGTACTGCATGAACCACGGTTCGTCGTTCAACGTCACGGGGATGGTGCGGCTGGTCTGACGCGCCGCCTGCTTCAAGCTTCCCGCAAATCCCATATTTTCCGCACAGAGTGCGCACGCGGGATATCCTGACGCCTTGACGGAAAGAAGCTTTGCGATGTCCTTATTGGACTTCTCGGGCTTCGAAAGGTTGATGGTGATCTCAAGATAGCGGTCGTCAAACGGAGCCGTCCACTTAATGTTCTTGTCGACGGAGCTCTTCTGGATATAGTTGTTCTTGATGGAGAGATCATAAAGATAATCGCACGCCGCCTGCGGTCCGCTCTCACGATAGATCTTCTCAAATTTTTCCACAACGACCGAGGGCATCGGCGTGACCACGCCCATGACCTTCGTCAAGAAAAGCGGAAGCGTATCCTCCTCGCAGAGACCTTTCTCCAGCGCGTACGCCCCGATTCCCTCCAAGATCGCATCGGGAATGGCAAGGCCGCTGACAAACTCCTCATCGGGGGTCTCGTTTCCCTCGCGGACGACCGCGAGAACGTCAAACAGCGTGTTGCGCGTGAAGTTTTCATCCCAGGGATGAAGACCAAGGTTGCGTTTTGCGTATGCAATCAAATTTTCAATGCTCTTTTCGATGTTCATAACTTCCCTCGTCTTGCTTATTTCGTCGTGCTACCGAAACCGCCGTTGCGCTTTTCGGTAACGTTATCGTCAAAGGTGATCCCGAACTCCACGAAGATGCCTTGTGCGAATCCCGTTCCTTCCTTGACGTGCATCACCGCGCCCGTTTTGGAATCGTTGGTCATCTTACAAATCATATGCCCCTCGTTGTCGGAATAGTAATAATCGCTGTCAATGATGGCAACGGTGTTGTCCATCTGCAGGCGGAATTTGAATCCAAGACCGCTTCTCGGATAGAGTTTCAGCACCCACCCCTCTTCCATATAGACGCGAATTGCCGTGGGCAACCGCAGGGATTCTCCGGGCGCAAGCGTCAAGTCGACGGGTGCGAAGAAATCATATCCCGCAGATCCGCTGGTGGCACGGCGCGGCAACTTGATCTTCTCGTAAATCTCCCCTGCCTGCTCCTCGTTGTAGGACGGGAACTGTGCGCACCAATCCGCAACGAAACGCTCTTTTGAAACCTTTTCAAACCGTGCAATTCTCTGCATCCTTCCATCTCCTTTTGTTGCTTGATTTCATTGTACCAAACCGATGAAAAAAAAGCAAGTTGAAGCCAAACATTCCACACAAAAAGAAAAAAGAAATGCGCGGAAACTCCGCGCACCCCTTTTTGAATCAATTATTTTTTTGGAGAACAACAGCAATTGTTCTTTTTTTCTGCGTGTTGGCAACACGAGCATCCGCCGTCAGGGCAGCCAATGCACCGTTTTCCCTTTTTCTTCTGTTTGATGATATAGAGAACGGCACCCACCACGATTCCAAGCGCGATGACGATTGCAATGATATCACCGGGTTTCATTTTTAATACCTCACAAAGTTTTTATGCATTTTTCTTTTTCGCCTTCAGAATGAGTACAGCGAACACAGCCGCGATCGCAAGCACGATGAGCCATCCGACAATGGGCATCCAAGCAGAAGCAAAGCCCGCGCCGGTGATGAGCGTTCCGAAGAAGTAAACGAGGAAGCTTACGCTATATCCGACCGCAAACTGCAATCCGATGCCTGCCCAGAGCCACTTTCTGCTGCCCATTTCCGCGTTCATCGCACCGATTGCCGCAAAGCAAGGGGGCGAGAAGAGGTTGAACATCAAGAATGCAAGACCTGCAACCTGCGTAATTCCAAAGACAGCAGCAATTTCAGAGCCCATTCCGGGGATCATCACGAGTTCGTCAATGTTGATGAAGTTTGTGATGCCATAGCAGACCGCAATCGTTCCGACGACGTTTTCCTTTGCGATAAATCCGGTGACTGCCGCTGCTGCAAGCTGCCAGGACACAATGCCGATGACGGGCGCAACGATGTAAGCAAACGGGGTTGCAATGTCATGCAGGATGGAGTCACTCGCGTTTTCCACAACATGGAACGTCCAGTCAAAGTTCTGCATCACGTGAACGATAAAGTTACAGACGAGGATGACCGTTCCCGCCTTGACGATAAACGCCCAAGCTCGGCCGAGCATCGACTTGCAAGCCTTCCAAAGGCTGGGGATTTTATATTCGGGCAACTCAATGATGAAGAAGGATTTCTTCTTGCTGCCAGTGATCAATTTGATGAGAAGCGCGCCCAAAAGGATGATAAGGATGCCCACAAAGTACATCGTGACGCCAACCCAACTCGATCCGGGGAAGAAGACGCTTGCAAACAACGAGATGACGGGAAGCTTTGCACCGCACGGCATAAACGGAGCAAGCATTGCGGTCGCTCTTCTCTCACGCTCATTGCGGATGGTTCTGCACGCCATAACACCCGGGATCGCACAACCCGTTCCAATGACGAACGGAATAACCGATTTCCCCGAAAGACCGACTTTCTTGAAGATGGGGTCAAGGACGACGGTTGCACGCGCCATATATCCACAGTCTTCCAAGAGCGCGATCAGGAAGTACATGATCATAACGAGCGGCAAGAATCCAACCACCGCAATGACACCGCCGATGACGCCGTCGATGAGGATGGAGGTCCAGATGCTGTCGCTGTTGAGAAGGTCTGCAAGCGCTTCCTGCCCGAGCGTCAGCCAGCCACTGAACGTGTCAGCAACAAACGGACCGACCCACGCCTGCGAAATTCCGAAGACAAGGAACATCACAACCGCAAAGATGGGAATTCCCAACCACTTATTGGTGAGAACGGCATCCACCTTATCTTGAACGTTCTTTTCCTTGGTGAGGATCTTGCGCGTTTCGACCTCGGCAACGATGCCGTTGACAAAGGCAAAGCGCTCTTTGTCTGCCGTCTCAACTGCCTCACGGTCAGAGAGGTCGACATCTTTCTCAAACGGAGCTTTTTGCTCATTTTTGCAAACTTCGCTTGCAACCTTCACGAGCGCCTTTAATCCCTTTGCTCGCGTCGAAACAGTCAGAACAACAGGACAGCCAAGCTTTTCGGAAAGCGCGGCAACGTCGATTTCGGTCTCTTTTTTCTTGTTGATGTCCGCCTTGTTAAGCGCAACGACAACGGGGATCCCAAGCTCAAGGAGTTGCGTCGTGAAAAACAGGCTTCTGCTCAAGTTGGTCGCGTCCACAATGTTGATGATGACGTCAGGATGCTCTTCTTTGACGTATGCACTCGTGATGCTCTCCTCCGAAGTAAAGGGGGACATCGAGTAAGCTCCCGGAAGGTCGACCGCGATCAGCGTGTCATTCCCCTCCACGAAACGCTTCTTGATGGGATGCTCCTTTCGTTCGACAGTGACGCCCGCCCAGTTGCCGACCTTTTCATTGCTTCCGGTCAGCGCATTGTACATGGTTGTCTTTCCGCTGTTCGGGTTTCCTGCCAGCGCAATTCTCATTGTGAGTTTCCTCCAAAAATTAAAATCTTTACCAATTGTTAGCATTCGCTAACAAATAGCCAAAAAAGTTCGCTTTCCGCGAAGATCGGATAAGCGAGAGTTCTTATTCCTTGACGACGATCGCTTTTGCAAGCTCCTTGTCGATGTTATAGCGCGCGTCTTTGATCGCAACAACGCAGCTGTTTTTCAAATGCGAAACAACGGTGATGGGCTCACCCTCATAACACCCCAGAGAGAAGAGAAACGCATCCAACTCTTCGTCATCCGTTTTAATTGCCTCGATGAAGTACTCCTTTCCTTCCACCGCAAGACTCAAATCCATTTTCAAAACTCCGTCCGTCAAAACAGTTCAAAAAGAAGTTAGCTTATGCTAACAGTAAAAAGATACACCTTTTTCTTTCATTTGTCAAACGTTTTGATGTGTTTTATAGATAATCTTATTAATTTCTGTCAAAAGACCCTATTTGAGTTGTCTTTTTCAAAAAAAAGTAGTATCATTCTTCCGCGATAAAGTTCTTTTGGAAAACACTTGAAAATATAACTTACAAAGGGACAAAAAAGTCGCAAAATCACTTAAAAAAGGAGACTTGTGATTATGAAAAAACTGAGCATTCTTATTGCAATCCTTTTGATTGCTACCATCGGCGGTGTATACGCAACGTGGAACTACGTTGGAACGACGACCGACATCGGAATCGAGCACGGACAGGCAATCAAGCTCGAAAACTCCGTTTTGGACGGTCCTGCCGGATCTTACGGATTCGATTGCAACATCACCGCACTTTCGATTGCACCGAACAACCAAACTGACAAAATTGCAACCCTCGTTCCCACGTACTCCGGCGGCGATGCGGCTCCCAAGCTCACCATCACGTTTACGCCGTCGGCACACTGCGGTGATGACATCGAACTCAACGGTATCGACACCTATATTTACTTCGACTTTGAACGTGAGTTCAAGTATGAAGGCGATGATATCTTCACGATCGAGCACGGCGCAAACAAGGCTTTGAAGATTTCCAAGATCAACGGAACCGGAGATTACGATTACGTTTGGACGAAGGACGGTTCTAACTTTAAAATCGAAATCGACGACCTCGCTTTGGCAGACATCATTGCCCTTTCTCAGGACTTCCAGTTGATCGATATCGACGCATACAACAACTTCTTGGTCGGTCTTGGAAACTCGCACACGATTTCCCTCCATATGCACATTGAGAACATCAACCCCAAAGTTTCCTGATTACACGTTGATATGACCTTATCTCCCACGCGCATATGCGCGTGGGCTCGCTTTTTTCGACACTAAGACATAACCCTTCCCTTGCTGAAATGAGAAACGTTGAGATTTATCAATTTATCCTCAGCTTGATCGTCTTCTTGCTGTTGACCGTAAGCTTCACGACTTTGGTCGTGCTTTTGGTGCGCCTCAACACGAGATTGGTTCGCGCAGGCCTGAACGATGATTTGATCAAAATTGAATACGAAAAAGAACAGGCAAAAGCAAAATCCATTCTATCAAAGGTTTTGGATCGCTTTGTGCTTGTCGTTTGTTGTGGCATTTTGTTCGTCACGTTCGGTTTTTCTCTCTCCGTCAGCCTCAACGAGGGCAAGGTCACGGGCGCGATCCCGTCAATGAGTGTCGTTCGAAGCGGAAGCATGTCATACGTCAATGAAAAGAATCAATATCTCTCAAAAGATGAGATCGCCGAGCATATCCAGATGTTCGACCTCGTTTTCATTCACCAACTTCCTGCGGAAGCAGACTTAAACGTCAATGACATCGTCGTTTATGAATCAGACGGCGCTTTCATCATTCACAGAATCGTTGAGATCTTTGAACCGAGCGAATCGCACAGCGAAAGACTCTTCTTGCTCCACGGCGATGCAAACGAGATCGCAGATAAATTCCCCGTCCGATACCGTCAGATGAAGGGAATTTACAGCGGCAAGAGAATTCCGTTCATCGGAAGCTTCATTCTGTTTATGCAGTCCCCTGCCGGATGGCTGTGCATCTTGCTTGTCATCTTCACGATGATCGCTCTTCCCGTTGCGGAGAAGAAGTACCACAAAGAGCGCTCCATTCGCCTGCAGGTAATGGGATTGATCCCGCAAGAACTGCCCGAAGGCGAACAGAAAAGTGCTGTTGTCATCGCAACGCTTGACGATCCTTTGCCAAGCCTTTCGACTTTTGAGGAAGAACCTGAGGAAAACTGCGATGAAGAGTCCCTTGAGGGCGAGACGCGAGAAATGCCTTTTGAAGAAGAACTTACAAGCAAAAATCCTTCTTCCTCTTTGGAAGAACCCTTTGAGGAAGAGCAACCTGTTTTGGAAGAACCTTCAAAAGAAGTTCTTTCGGGCGAAATTCGCAAAGAAGACGGAGGTGAACAATGAAAACCTTCCGACGCATCTTCGTTGCCGTTCTTCTCCTCGTTATGGTCCTCTCAACAGGTGGTGTGTTTGCCGTTTGGACATACCCAAACGAACCGCCAGAAAACCTTGACAGTAGCTTAAGCCTCTCCCTCGGTCAGTTTGAGTATATCGACGGTGACGAAGAAATGACTCCGTCTGAAATCGTCGTCACAAACAAGTTCACGACCGAGCTTTCCAAAATGTTCTCAAACCCCGATTCGACTCAGCTGGACGAAATCGTGGAGAGCAGAAAGGACAAGGGCGGTTGGTTCGCCATCAACGAACTAGCGGCAGATGACCCCTCAGGCGATGGAGCTGCAATCCGCGAACTGCTCGGTCTTACGGATCATCCGGAACTCACCGTCATCATTAAGTTTGTCAGCGGAAGCCCGGGGTACGAGCTTTACACGACTCGCGTTGACGTTGACGCAAAGGACACCGACGGGAATTATATCATTCCGGAAGTTGAGTTTAACAACGAAACGACGTATATCTACCCCGTCAACCGCACGACGTTCATTTCGGACGGGAAGGGCGGATATGTTGCAGACCACGTTTCCATCGGATATTCCCGAACGATTTACTATTACGAAACGCCGTTCAGCAAGACAGATGTCCGCACGTACGACGTTTCAACTTGGGCAGAAGGAACCTCTTTCTCGACTGCGGTTGAAATTGAATCTTCCATCGTCGGACGCATCATCACCGTTCAAAATATCGACAGAGAGAAAACAGCTTACTTCAAGTTTACTGTCCCTCAGCGCGGAAGATACAGCTTCGTTTCAAGAACCTCCGGGCTTACGGGAAAGATCACAAATGCAAGCGGAACAGCCGTCACAGGAAACCTCTCGACCAACACGACGTACTACCTCACGCTGACGTACTCCACGGAAGACGATCCGCAGCACTTCGTGTTCAGCTTGGAACAGCAATAGAATGAAAGTAAAATCAAAAAAGGGCTTTTGCGTTTATCGCAAAAGCCCTCTTTGTTTGTCTTTTATAGCACTTCAGACGCAAGTTTCTCCGCCGCAAGCCCCTTTCTGTATCCTTGCATGAACCGCCTTGCTTTCGCGATCTCCTGCTCGCTTGCCAAAACGACCGTCTTTTTCTCCTTTTGGAAGATGCCGTCTAAGAACGCGCCAAATGAAATACCCTCCGTCGTTTCATAAAGCGCAAGAAGTGCCATCCCCCAAGCGCCGCCCTCCGCCGCAGTCTGCATCACGGCAACGGGAACTTCCAAGATTGCGGAAGTTGCGTTCTGCCCAACGAACTCCGTCTTATAAAAACCGCCGTGCGCAAGGACGCTTTCCATCTTCACGCCCTCGGCCTTTAAGATATCCATCCCAAGTGCGATGGTCGCAATCGCGGAGTATATCTGAGATTGCATGAAATTTGCAAGCCCCATCTTGCCTTCGGGTGCACGCATCACCAACGGCGCGCCCTTCACCGTTTCCGCAAGGGGCTCTCCTGCAAGGAAGTTATAGCTGACGATACCTGCGTTTTCTTCGCTCGTCAACGAATGTTCAAAGAGTTTTTGAAAGAGCTCTCCTTTGGAAACCGAACCGCCAAACAGCGAAACGACCTCTCCGAAGAGGGACACCCACTCGTTGATCTCCGTCGTGCAATTGTTCGTGTGAATGAGCGCCGCGGGGTAACCGTCGGGCGTTGCAATCACGTCGATCTCGCGGTAGTAATTCTTCAAAGGCTTTTCCAGAATGACCGTAAGGTTTGCGCTCGTTCCCGCAGAGACGTTTCCCGTTCGCACCGAAACGGTGTTGGTTGCAACCATTCCCGTCCCCATATCGCCCTCGGGAGGACAAAGCGGAATTCCCGCCGCCAGCGTTCCGGAAACGTCCAGCCATTTGGCACCTTGTTCGGTCAATGTTCCCGCTTCATCCCCCGCAAAGAGAACGGTCGGAAGCAAACTCTCAAATGGCGCAAACTCCCCTTTCGTTTTAAGGAGCGCATCGAACTTTTTCAACATCGCCGGATGATAGTTTCTGCCTTCCACGGGGAACATTCCTGAAGCATCATTGACGCCAAGCACCTTCTTCCCCGTCAACCGATAGTGAACGTATCCCGAAAGTGTGGTCAAAAACGCGACGTCCTTGACGTGGTCAAGCCCGTCCAAAACGGATTGATAAAACTGCGCGACCGACCAGCGCATCGGAATGTTGAACGAAAAGAGTTTGGAAAGCTCTTCTGCCGCAGCACCCGTGTTCGTGTTGCGCCAGGTCCGGAACGGGGCAAGCAAATTGTCCTCCTTGTCGAACGCGAGGTACCCATGCATCATCGCGGAAACGCCGATCGCATCAAGCGTCGCGATGGGCTGTCCGTAATTCTTTAAAAGATCGGCATAGCTCTTCTGCAACCCCTCTTCGACCTTCGCCATGGAGTACGACCAGAGCCCGTCAACGAGCTCGTTCTCCCACTCAAAACTTCCCTGCGCAAGAACGTTCGCCTGCTCATCGATCAAGACAGACTTGATGCGCGTTGAGCCAAGTTCAATTCCAAGAACTCTCTTCATATTGCTTTCCCTCTCTTGTTTTTCAGCACTTTCTTCCCCTTGATGATACCACACAATCGCCGCAAAATCAACCTTGAAGCGCAATTTCTTTTACAGAAACAAAACAGCGAACTAAAAAAAATACGTTCGCCGTCTTCCAGCATCAATACTCTCAAAGCTTTTTGCAATTTTCCACTACACATTACAGTTTCATAGAAACGTTCCCTTTCGCGTACAGCATAATACGATGAAAACATTCCTTCTTGCAGAGAACAAAGCTGTCACCCTCCGCTTCCTTTACAAATTTCTTCCAGAACTCGCGTAGTTTCAGTAACACGGCATACGCATGTTTGCACGACCCCACGACAGGGCAATCGCACGCAAGAAACGTGATCTTGCCCCTGTGACAACGAAAGTCGATTTCATACCAATCGCCACCGCGCACAATTGCCTTTCCAATGCCGTCTTTCAGCGAAATAAACGGAACACATCCATTCATAAAAAGCTGTTTCCCCCGAAACTTGACCATTTCATCTTCAAAGAGTTCGCAGTTCTCAAGCTCCTCCAACGAAAATTCAATGTCGTCCTCACCGAACGCGGGATTCTCTTGAGGCTTTACCCCGGCAATCAGTGTCAAAAACGTTTCCGCCGTCAAACTGTGATCTAACGAAACAACATCTTCTTCAACTTTGAAGTACTCCCCCGAAGCGTCAACAGGGAAGATCTTTTCAATCCAGCGCATAGAAAACTTCGGCTTCTTAAAAGACTTCAACACTGCCGTCACGATTGCTGTCTTTTCCTCCAACTTTCCTTCCACCGCAACAACGTCTCCAATGGCGATCTCCTCAAGATCGCTGAAGTACGACAGCTCTGTTCCGTCCATAAACCGAACTTTCACAAGTCGCTTCGGGACGCGGTTGTCCTCTTCTTCCTTTTTCTCAAGAAACACCTTCCAATCGTCCAATAACTCTCTTTTCACAGTTCTTTCTCCTTTACCACTTTTTGCTTCCTCCGGGCTGACACATAACGCCTCTGTGAGCTCCGTTTTCTCGCTCCGTCTTCCATTGGCCATCAATCAACGTTCCCAAAAGTCCTTTTCGTCTTCTGTCTTTTCGGACTTTCGGCATCGGTGTAAATGCAAACCAAAAGAACGACACGAAATCACGTGAATAAATTTCATAACACCCGCCTCCTTTCAACCGATAAGACCATTATAAGAGTATATTTAAGACAACTGTCTGTCTTATTATTAAAAAATATTTTCAATATTTTCTAAACAAAAAATGCAACCTGATTCGGTTGCTTTTTATAAAAACATCTTTCGTATATATTCAATTCTGTGTTTGAGCGCCTGTTTTGTCGTTGGGGCGCTTTGCTTGATGTCAAAGCCGTGCATCGTGCCCTTCGTTTCATTGAGTGTCACTAAGATCCCCTCTTCTTCAAGAAGGTTCGAAAATAGAATCCCATCATCGTGCAGACAGTCAAACTCAGCAGGTTCGATATAAGCCGGCGGCAATCCGTCAAAGCTTTCTGCCTCAACCGGAGAATAATAAACATATGTCGGGCTTTCCCTGTCCACCTTGGTCATTGCATCAATTCGAGAGGAAAGCGTTGAGTTCCACATCGGCGTGTCTGTATACTTTCTGTTTGCATCGCTGTTGCCGCGCATATCGAGAAAGGGATAAATCAACATCTGAAACACAAAGCGAATCGGATGCCTCCGCTCTTTCGCCATCATACAGACGCCAACTGAAAGTGTCGACCCTGCGCTGTCGCCGCCGATTGCAATCTTTGCCCGATCCACACCAAACGTATCGGCGTTGTCGTAAAGATAGCACGTCGCCGCATAGCAATCCTCAAAGAACGTTGGATGAGGATGTTGCGGCGCCAAGCGATAATTCACGAACCATACCTTACATCCAGCGCCCTTGGCATAATTCATCGCATTCTTATAATGGTACCCCGCCGCCGGCAAAACAAAACCGCCGCCGTGGATGTAAATCAAACACGGCGCATTCTCACAAATTCCCTTCGGCGCCATAAGAAAGCACTCTATCCTCTCTCCGTCAAAGCTTTTAATCTCATGCCGCATAACATCAAGCATCTCGTCCCGATCAATAAACTTCGGGGCCTTCATAAACGGCACCGCCACTTTCAAAAAACCTTCGCTGATCGGCGGCTTAAAATGATTGAACGGAAAAAATTCCTTTTTGATTGGATATTTCGGCATTTGATCTTTCCTTATTTTTGTCGAAAAAGGAGAACTTCTCTTTTACAAGCACCCATTTATAAACACAGAACACTCCTCCTTGCAAGAGACAGTTCAAATTTTACCCACAATTGCTGTTGACTGTTTGGTACCCCCAGCGGGAATCGAACCCACAACTAGCCCTTAGGAGGGGCTTGTTATATCCATTTAACTATGGAGGCGAGATGTGTTGTTTTTAGGTGCAAAACACCGAAATCAAGGGTATTATACCACAACTGCGACAAGGATGCAAGACAAACAAAGGGCATCAAAAAAGAAGCGATGAGCGGGCTTAATCGAAAACCCGCTCCTTTTGTCGTTTTATTCCTCTGAAGTACAACACGAACACGAGCACTTTTCGTGTTTCGGGTCATCATATCGAATGATGACGAGGCGTTTTCCGCCTGTAATCTCAAGCGCACGCTCCTCGGTCATTCCGGCACACGGGATGAGATAAATGATCTGATCCTCACGAAGGCCGTCAAAGTACAGCTGCAGATCCTCAGACGCGCGGTCATTGAGCTGAACAGCTTTCAGCGAAGGCATATTGCGGAAGGTCTCGATGTGTTGCGCATGACTTCCGCAAAGGTGGATCATTCCGCCGTGCGGATAAACGTTCAAAACGCGTTCGTCAAGGTCAGCGATCATGTCGCGATAAACGTCGGTCGAAACGAGTTGCGTCGTGCAGCCACATACCTGCCCATATCCCATGGGTTGCGTTCTCTCCCACGAGATGACAGGCTGAAGCTGTTTTTCCGGAATAATCGCACGGAATGCCTCGTGAATGCGAACAAGAACGCGCGTGATGGTTTCAAGGTCTTTGCGTGCCTCCTCAGGCTCAAGAAGCATTGCAACGAGGATCTCCTCTCCATAGAGGTTGACAGCAATGTTGAGCGCACTTGCGATGGTTGGCAATCCAAAGAGAGGGAACGTTCCGCCGACCTCTGCAAAACGCTTTGCTGCGCGAATGGAAAGACGGAAGGTTTCATCATTTTCGAGGTCTGGTTCGGGAAGTTCTCCAATTGGTGTCGTGATGTACTCAGAATACCACTGCCCGCTGTTCGCAAGAACGGTGGCTCCAAAGATTTTGTCAATATAGTGTACGCCGAACGGCCCAAATTCCACGCAGACGGGGACGAATCTGTGGTCGTTTAAAATTGCGGAAGATAGGCGCGTTTTAATGTCTTCAAGGCACTCATCCACCCACTTTTCAGGCTCTTCATAAGGATTGCTGATTCCTCTTGCCACGACTCCGCCAACATAAAACGGATGATGTGCAAGCTCTTTGCCTGCATAAAGGTCACTCAGCTTTGCAAACCATTCATCTCTCTTTGCGATCAACTTCGGATCGTTCAAAACATCAATGTTCATTTTTTATCTCCCTGAAACCTTTTCCTCTTTTTTATATCACATTACACCTTGCAAATCAAGTGTTTTTGGATATTTTGCAAGAAAAAAGCACCTGCGTTTTCGCAAGTGCTTTTTTGCTTTTATTTGTTATCCTTTTTCTTTCTTCTCGCAAGCAAAACCGTCAAAAGGAAGACGGAAGAGAAGCACGCAACGATCCCTCCGAGCGGGAGAGTTTCCTTTGCTTTGGATGTGAAGTCCATCGGGCCCGCTCCTCGCGGTTGCTGGACTTGCTGCCAACGCGCCAAACAATCCGGAAAGAACAAGCAAGAAACATAAGGTAATCCATATTGTTTTCAATCCTCTCTTCATTGGTTCTCCTCTCTTTTTTAACGTATGCAACTATTCTACACATCCTTTACAAATGAACAAATAAAAATAAGCGTAATAAAAAAACACAAGATATTTCCCTTGTGTTTTTTAAGAGGAGTTGAATTTATTTCGTGTTTTAAACTTTTATTCTATCAGTTTGGAGAGGACTCTGATAAAATCCTCTTTCTCGACAGACTCACCGATCAGCTCGACCGCACAGCCCTCTTTGAGAAAATATGCCGAAAAGCTCTTCTGCCCAAGCTTAAAAAGCGTTGCGCTCATTCCGTTTACCGTTTCCGAAACAGCATTGCTTGAAACTTCAAGCGCATATAAAAACGTTTCGCTCGCGCTCACTTTGAAAGAAAAATATCCGTTCTTCCCGTCGTTTGCGGATAGTACAGCCGCAACGTAAGATTGCGTTCCATCCAAAGCAACATAATGCACGATATGGGTGAGAGTAAACTTTTCCGAAAGCTCTTCTTTCAGAATGTCCTTCCCCAAAATTGCATTTGCTTCTTCCACAGAGGAAAGCTCGGTTGCGGAAAGATATGCCGCTGCTGTGGAAACTCCACGCTGCATTCCAACGGTTCCCTCATTAAAAAAGTACGTGCTGTCTTCTCGATTTAAGAGCAGCGGAGCGGAAAGCGCGATTGCAAAAACAGCACACGCCGCGCACACCGCGCGGACCCACCGTTTTGCAAAAAAAGATTCCTTCTTCTTTTTCTCGCGGACACTTCCCCGTTCAAATTCCGCGGCAATGGCATTGAAATCCCCCTGCACGCGGACGGCAAAGCTCTCGTTCAATTTTGCTTCCAATTGGCGTCTGTTCAAATCTGTCCTTCCTCCAAGGCCTTGCGCATCTTCTTGAGCGCATAGGCGTACGTGGCGCGCACCTTTGTGTAAGGCAAATCAACCACCGTTGCAATCTCCGTGTGACGGAGCCCAACAAACACATAAAGCGAAACAATTTCCCGTTCTATCGGTGAAAGCATTCCCATCGTCCGCTCCACGAAGTCGATATCCGTCGTTTCAACGTGTGCAGAGCTGTCGATGAGAAACTCAAGCTTTTCATCCTCCTCTGCCATTTCGCGTCCCCGTTTCTTGAGGGAATCCAAAGTGACGTTTCGGGCGACCGTAAACAGCCACGCGCGCGGATTGCCGCCGCGATACCCTTTCGCAAACTTTTGAACACGCAAAAACACGTCCTGAGTGAGATCCTCGGACAGATGATAGTCCTTGCAAAGAGAGAGAATGAATCGGAAAACGTCGTAATAAAACGCATCGTAAAGCTCTCTCAGCGCGTCGATTTCTCCCGACGCGATTTTGTGAATGCAAGCGCGAAGTTCAGCCGCATTCAGTTTGTTCGTCTGTTCAGTTGCCACTTTCTCACTCACCTATAAGACTGTTTAAATCGGTCTTTTGGAGAACGTTTTTCAAAAAAAATGCGGAAGTTTTTTCGCTCCCGCAAATTATGTTACCTTTTCATCCCTTTTTGGATCTTCTTGAATGCACGCATCAGACGGATTCCACCGCGGATCACCTTTCCGTTCAAGGCAAGAAGAAGCGCATCCAAGCCTTCGTCATCAAAAAGACCGTTGCTCTGCACGGGCAAAGTTCCCAACGTCTGTTCCTCAACGGATGCAAGCACGACGCGCTCGTTGATCTCAGGGCGCGCACGCTTTGCCGCCTCACAAAGCTTCTTAAAGATGATGCGGCCGATCCAAGTCGTCTTCATCTCCTCCACCACGCTGTCACGGTCAAACGGCCGGCCAATGGGGCGGGTTTCGACTTCCTTTCCGCAAACAAAGAAGAACTCGTCGTCATTCCATTCATTCTCGTCGGGATGGAAGTAACTCTTCAAGCTCTCTTCATTGCCGAAGAAGCGAATGTCGTCATCCCCGAGGATCTCCACCTTGCCTTCCAAGCGAAGGTCGCGTGACGATGCGCCGATGCTGATCTGATAAAGTCCGCTTTCGACCTTCCATCCTGCATCCTTAATGCTCCAGAACGAGAAGTCACGTTTGTCAAGTTCGACAACAACTTCCTTTTCCTCCCCGGGAAGAAGGGAAACACGCTCGAACGCACGCAGTTCCTTTTCCGCGCGGTACGTCTTGCTCTTTCCGGCAAATCCAACGTAGATCTGCGTGACTTCCTCACCTGCACGCATTCCGACGTTCTTCACCTTAAAAGAAACGCGAAGCGGATCGACAAGCGACGTTCTTTCCTCAACCTTCAAATCAGAATATGCAAACTCGGTGTACGAAAGGCCGTGTCCAAACGGGAACAGGACCTCTTTCTTTGCCGTATCGTAATAGCGGTATCCAACGAAGATGGATTCTTCATATAAAACTTTGCGAATGTCCCCGGGAAAGTTCTTATAAGACGGGTTGTCGGAAAGGCGAATGGGATAGGTTTCCGAAAGTCGGCCCGACGGATTCACCTCTCCAAAGAGGATGTCCGCTGCAGCAAGCGCCCCGGCTTCACCGGAAAGATAACAGTTCAAAATCGCGCGCGCATCTTCTGCAAACGGGAGCTCAACAGGCGCTCCCGTCGCAAGCACGATCACGCAGTTTTTGTTGACACGCAAGACCTCTTCCACGAGCTTCAACTGATTGAGAGGCAGATTGAGATGATCTCTGTCATATGCCTCCGCCTCATAAAGATCGGTCAGCCCGACGTAAAGGAGAACACACTCTGCCGTCTTTGCGAGAGAAACCGCTTCCAGAAGCTTTTCGCCATCCACAATGTCAGTCTCGATGTCGTATCCCGAAGCGAAGCGGATCTCAACTCCCTTTTGCGTGAGCGATTCAATTGCAGTCTCCACAACGTTCGCATTGACGATTGAGCTTCCTGTTCCCTGGTAGCGCGGATGCATCGCAAGCTCACCGAGAACGACGATCCCCTCTTTCTTTTCAAGCGGCAAAATGCCGTCGTTTTTCATTAAGACACAAGTCTTCTGCGCAACCTTTCTCGCAAGAGCGTGATGTGCATCCATATCGCACGGCATTCCCTTTTCGGTCGCCATACAGCGTTCCACAACCGAAAGGATCCTGCGGCAAGCAGCATCCAAAACGCTCTCACAAAGGCTTCCGTCTTTGACCGCCGCAACGATTTTTCGGTCGTTCACACCCTGCGAAGAGGGCATTTCAACGTCCAACGTCGCCTTGACGCCCTTCACACGGTCATGAACAGCGCCCCAATCTGAAATGACGATCCCTTCGTGTCCCCATTCCTCTTTGAGGATACCGTTCAACAGTTTCTCGTTTTCAGAGGAATACATTCCGTTGATGCGGTTATAAGAACACATCACGGTATACGGCTGCGCTTTTTTGACCGCTCTTTCAAAGGGCGCGAGGTAGATCTCTCGCAACGCACGATCATCCACCACGGCACTCACCGAATGACGGCGTTTTTCCTGGTTGTTGCAGGCAAAGTGCTTCAAGCTTGCGCCGACGCCTTCACTCTGCAGCCCCTGAATGTACGCCGCGGACATCTCACCCGCCAACATTGGGTCTTCTGAGAAATATTCAAAGTTTCTTCCACACAGCGGAGAACGCTTGATGTTCGTTCCACAGCCGAGCAAGATGTCAACCGAAAAGTGCTTGCACTCTTTTGCAAGTGCAACACCCACCTCTTTGATAAGGTCACGGTCAAAACTACACGCAAGCGCGGATGCCGTCGGGAAGCACGTTGCAGGTTTGCTTCTCTCCTTTTGCAAAGTGGAGTCCGAAAGATCCAGCACGCGCAATCCGTGCGGACCGTCTGAAACGCGAACGGGCGGGATTCCAAGACGTTCAATGCCCTGAAACTCCCAAACAGACTGACCTGAGCAAAGGGAAGCCTTCTCCTCAAGCGTCATTTCCGAAATCCATTTTTCCACTCTGTTTGACATAATTCCTCCATCCTTCTCTGCGGTTTTCGCACATAGGTCACAGACATCCAAGTCATTTCACCTTGTTTTCAGAGTATTCTTTCGCTGAGATCAAATGCATAAAAACGCATAAGTCGCTTCTTTTCAGATGTTTTTTCGTTTGCACATTTGTGCAACCATCCGCCATATCAGAAGAAGTACTTCCGCGCATTCTAAAAAAGCTCCGCTTACAGTCAGGCAAGCGGAGCAAAACGTCGTTTAAGCCAATTTTGCCTGTAAGTTCTCTGCGATCTTCTCCAGGAAGGCACGGGAATTGAGCGCATGCTTTTCGACGCCTTCCTTTGCAAACAGACCGACGAGATCCTTCGTCATATAGCCACTCTCGATTGTCTCGACGGTGGCTTTTTCCAAGCTCTTTGCAAAAGCACAGAGTTCTTGACTTCCGTCAAGCTCACCGCGCTTGTTGAGCGCACCCGCCCAAGCAAAGATGGTTGCAACCGAGTTCGTGGAGGTCTCTTCTCCGTCGCGATGGCGGTAGAAGTGACGAGTGACCGTTCCGTGCGCTGCCTCAAACTCAAAGTTTCCGTCGGGCGAAACGAGAACAGAGGTCATCATCGCAAGGCTTCCAAACGCCGTTGCAACCATATCACTCATCACGTCGCCGTCATAATTCTTGCAAGCCCAGATGAAGCCGCCTTCGCTGCGAACAACGCGCGCAACCGCATCGTCGATGAGCGTGTAAAGGTAGGTTAAGCCCGCCTCTTCAAATGCCGCGCGGTAATTCTGCTCGTAGATCTCCGCAAAGATGTCCTTAAATCGGTGGTCGTACGTCTTTGAGATGGTGTCCTTCGTGGAGAACCACAGGTCGCGCTTCTGATCGAGCGCATAACGGAAACAGGAATGTGCAAAGGACTTGATGGAAGCATCGGTGTTATGCATTCCCTGTACAACGCCACACTTATCACCAAAGTCAAAGACCTGTTTTCTCGTTTCCTTGCCGTCTTTGGTGATAACGAGTTCTGCAACACCACCATCCACGGCAAACTCAACGCTCTTATAGACATCGCCATATGCGTGACGAGCGATGACGATGGGCTTCTTCCAGCTCGGGATGATCGGGGTGACGCCATCCACCAAAACAGGCTCGCGGAACACCGTTCCGTCAAGAACGGCACGGATGGTCGCGTTGGGGCTGGGGTACATTCTCTTTAGCTGATATTCTTCCACGCGCTGTGCATTGGGCGTGATGGTCGCGCACTTGACCGCAACCCCCCACTTCTTTGTTGCAAGCGCAGAGTCCATCGTCACCTTGTCATCCGTGCGATCGCGTGAGGGAAGACCCAGGTCGTAGTACTCGGTTTTTAAGTCAACGTAAGGTTCGATCAAAATCTCTTTGATCCATTGCCAAAGGATACGGGTCATCTCATCGCCGTCCATTTCGACCAGCGGATTTTTCATCATAATTTTCGTCATTTTCGTGTCCTCTCTTCTTCAAGGGATTTTGCCACGCCGTTTCGGCGAACGTGAACTTCAAAATTAGCTTTATTATACTGTTTTTTTTACACATTTGCAAGCAATTCTCCCTCTGAGAGCAAAGTTTTCACGGCGTGAAAAAAAGCGTGATTTTTCTCACGCTTTTGAACCAAAGACCGATCGGAATGCAAACGTCTTTTTTGCCTGTCTTCTCGTCCTTGAGATCCCCTCCTCAATCAGTCCGTCAAGAAGGGCGGAAAAGGAGATCCCCTGCTCCTCGAAAAGGTAAAATGCGAGTGAACCCGGGATGGTGTTCACCTCGTTGACGAAGACCTCTTTCCCCACGATCAAAAAGTCCACGCGCGCAACGCCGGAAAGGGAAAGCCCTTCATAGATCTTTGCGGTTTTTGCCTTAATCTCATTTGTGAGCTCAGCCGAAATCTTTGCCGGAAGCTCGCGCTTGCAAGCGTCCATGCCGCCCGTCTTGCCGCCCGTGAAGTACTTTTCCTCATAGCTCAAAAACGAACTCCAAGAAACGGGGCTTTCCACCTCGGAAACGAGAAGCTCATTCTCCAGCCTGACGCACGCACAGTTTACTTCCTTAAAGGAATCGAATGCGTGCTCCACGAGGATACGGCCGTCAAACGAAGCGGCAACAAAGAGCGCGTTTTTCAGTTCTTCACGATTTTGTGCCCGTGCGATCCCGATGCTTGAACCGAGATTTGCAGGCTTTACCATCACAGGATAAGAAAGAACCGCTTCCACGCGGTTAAAAACGGAATCATCCAACAAATCGTCTTCGCAAAGTTCGATCATCTTTGCCGTCTTCAATCCAAGCGCGGCAAAAATCCTCTTTTGCAAGATCTTATCCATCCCAACCGCACTTCCGAGAACATCGGAAGAGGTGAATGGAATTCCGCAAAGGCGCATAAGCCCCTGAACAGTTCCGTCTTCTCCGTTCAGTCCGTGAAAGCAGAGAAGCGCACAGTCTATTTTGGAAACGGGGCACAGGCGTCTTCTCCTTTTCTCATAGAGCATCCTGCTTGCAGGCAAAAAGAAAACCTCTTTTGCGCGTTTCTTTCCGTTTTTTACTTCGTTCACATCCTCCACTGTCGCCAGCGACGGGTGGGTTGTAAAAACGCCGTCTTCCCTGACGTAAACGGGGATGACGCGATATTTTTCTCTGTCAAGACAAGCCATTGCCTGCACCGCGGTCACAATGGAAACCGAGTGTTCACAGGACTTTCCGCCAAACAACACAGCAACCGTTCGTTTCATTTTCCCTCCAAACAAAAACGCCTTTGAAATGCGAGCTCTCGTACTTCAAAGGCGCAAACCTCTTTCTCTTTGGTCAATATTTTTACTTCGGTCAATATTTTTATCGGGTGAAAACGTCAGGCAAATCGTTTTCAAACAAGATGACGTCACCGTCCAGAACAAGCTTTTTCAAACGTGCCGTTGCCTCGGAAAGGGAATCCGTGACAAAGACGTTCTCTCCGTCCATTCCGCCTTCTTTTAAGCCTTCCACAATCTGTTTCGTCTGTTCTTCTCCAACGAGAATTGCAAGATCACACGTCTTTGCAATTTCCTGCCCGAACGCAAAATTGGAAGCATTCTGCTCCGTTCCAAGCTCGATCAAGCCGGGCGTGACGATGATCTTTCTTCCAGGGAAGGTTGCAAGAACCTTGAGGGCAGCATGTGCGCCCGAGACATTCGCGTTATATGAATCGTCAATGACGCTGATGTTGTCCGCGCGGACAAGCTGCAGACGGTGCGGAATGGGAGAAAGCGATGCGATCCCGCGCGCGATCTCTTTCCCAGAAAGACCGAAGCGATGCGCAAACGCCGCCGCAAGCAGAATGTTTGAAATATTGTGCCGTCCCAAAAGAACGGTGTTGCACGGGATACGTTCCCCATCCAAAATAAGGTCAAACTTCGAGCCCTTTTCAGAGACTTCAATCGCCTCACAGACGTACTTCCCGTCTCCGCTCAAGAGTTTCTCGCCTTCAAAGCGATTAAAGAGAGCGCGTGCTCCGTCATCCTCGCCGTTGAACGCGCAGAATCCCTCTTGCGGCAACGAAAGTGGCAATTCAAACTTGGTGTCTGCAAGGATCTGCTTCGTTCCAAAAGTTGCAAGGTGCTGATTGCCGACCGATGTGATCAACCCAAACTGCGGCTTTACAAGGTCACAGATCTCACGGATATCCCCTTTCTTTCTTGCGCCCATCTCGACGATGAACACCTCGTGCCCTTCTTCCAGATTGGACAGAACCGTTCGACAGACGCCAAGCGGCGTGTTGAAGTTTTCCGGGGTCTTCAAAACGAGAAACTTTTCCGCAAGGATGTTTGCAAGGATATTCTTTACGGAAGTTTTTCCGAAACTTCCCGTAATTCCGATGACCTTCAGATCGCTCCGCTCGGAAAGCTTTTTCTTCGTCTTTTTCAAGTAACCTTTGGCAATCAATCGCTCCATAGGCACGTTGATTGCGTTTGCAAGCAAGACCGCAAACGGCGCAAGCATCGGGGTCAACGTCAAAAATGCAAAACGAAGCTGGAAGAGAAGGATATTTTCCACCTTTTCAAGCAGAATGTAAAACGGCGAAGAGAACAGCAAGCTCACGATGACGGAAAGAATTCCCAAAGTGACATATAACCGCTTCACACGCGCAGTCACAACAAGCTTCTGACGTTTCGGGCGCTTATGCTCACCGCGCAAGTAAAGACCGACAAAGAAGATCTCCGCAAGCAACCCCGTCAGCGCAAAGTTTAGCGAAATGAGTGCGCTGACCGTGAGAGCAATGATGAGATATGCCCCAAACGACATGATCGCAACGTGATAAAGCTGCAGAAACTTCCCTGCATCACGCAAGAAGAGATGCCCTGCGTACATCCGCGAACGATAATGAAGATGTTGCAGCGTGGGAACGAAGCAACACGCAAGCAAGAAAAACAGAACGGCGTTCACCAAAACCGCCGAGATGATGTCGACGTTTGTGTGCTGTTCAAAGATGTGTTTTACTGTTTCGTTCAATGTTTTTCCCTCGCATTGCAAAAAATTCGCGCGCAATAATTCGAAATCGGCTGTCGTAAAGGTAGGCAAAGTGGCCACCGCGCAAGTGCACCAGCTTGCTCTTTTTAATGCCGCGCGCGATCCGTTTGGACATATAGAGCGGCGTTTCGCGATCTCCCTGCCCCGCAACGACAAGAACGGGACATTGAACGTTTCGAAGGAATTTTTGAAGGTCTTCCGAAACCACGCGTTTCAACGTTTCTCTCATCACCGGCGATGCGGCAAGATAGTCTCGCGAACCCCTTTTCTCAAGAACAGATGAGGAAAGCATTCCCCATTTCACAAGCTTCTTTCTCACCTTAAAGAGAAAGAGCCGCAAATAAAACCGAAGGCTTCTTCTCGGCTTCATTCCTGCGCATCCGCACAAGAGCGCGCACGAAACGCACGTTCCCTTCGCCATCAGCTTTAAGGCAACCCGTCCGCCAAACGAATGGGCAAGCACCATCACCTCGGAAAGCTCAAGGTGTGTAAGCAGTCGTTCGATTGCGCAAACATATTCATCCACGCACCATCCAGCAGGCGGCGGAGTGCTTTTCCCAAATCCGGGAAAATCCACAGCAATTGTCATGAACTTCTGCGCAAGATATTCTGTGATCGAAAGGAAGCTGTCTGTCGATCCTCCCCAGCCATGTAAGAACAAGATCGGCGCGCCTTCCCCTTTTATCTCATAGTACAGACCGTCATAAAACAAAGCGCAGCCTGCCTCCGATTTCTCGTTATAGCGTCATCCAAAGGATGAGAGCGGTTTCCCCGTCGTCATAAAAATTCGGGCGTTTCCCTTCCTCGGCGAAACCAAAGTTCTGATAGAGATGAATTGCAACGGCATTGGACGCACGCACCTCCAACGTCATGCGGGAGAGCCCAAACTCACGCGCGCGCTCGGTCATTCTCTGCATGATCGCCGTGCCGTATCCTTTGCCGCGCTCTTCCGGACGCACGGCAATGTTGAGGATATGCCCCTCGTCAAGGATACGCAAAAAGCCAAAGTATCCAACGATTTTCCCATCCACCTTCAACGTTTCTCCGCAGAAGATGCTGTTTCGGATCTCGGATTCGATCGCCCATTCGCTCCACGGAGAGGAAAAGGTCACTTTTTCAATCTCAGCGAGCTCTTTGACGTCTTCTTTGCTCCAGCGTGCAAACGTTCCGATCACGGTCTTCCCTCCTCCGCCTGACTCTTGCGAAGGTAGAGCGGCTCTAATGCCTCGAATGACGTGAACGCACCCTCTTCAAAGAGTTTCTTCACAAGGGGCAGGAATCCGCCCTTTTCGGGCAATTGCACGCGGGATTCCTCCCACGTCTTCCCCGCTTTGGAAACCGCGTCAAACACGGCGGAAGGCTGATCGCAAACGACGGTCGGGAATGCATCGAAAACGTCTGCATAGCCTTGAATAAAACAGGGTTCCAAAATCGCTTCCCCACTCTTATCATAAGCCGCGGCATAAAAACCGCCGTGCTTTGCGTCAAGAAGGGAGAGCACTCCGTTTTCATCTAACTTATTATATGCTTGCAACAAAAGAGAGTTGACGGCAATGCAGGGAATGTTGAGCGAAAGCGCAATTGCCTTTGCAGTTGCAACGCCAATGCGAATGCCCGTAAACGAGCCGGGGCCAACGCAAACGGCAATGCAGTCAAGTTCGTTTGGAAGAATGCCATTTTCGGCAAGCAACTTTTCCACGGCGGGAAGCAACGTCACCGAATGGCGCATCCCGAGATCCTCGACGGGCGCACAAAACAACTCGTCGCCTACAATCAACCCAAGAGAAAGCACAGAAGCACTCGTGTCAAAAGCAAGAATCTTTTTCATTCGTCAACCTCCTCCAGCGTGACCGTTCTCGTCAAATCCTCATTCACGGCAAGATTTAGCTCTTTTCTCCTTGCAGGGACGCGATCCAAGATATGATCCGCCCATTCGATGACGATCACGGCATCCTCTTCCGAAAAGAGCTCGAAAATTCCCGTTTCCTCCGCCTCTTCTGCGTCCGCTATGCGGTACATATCGAAATGATAAAGTTTCCACTTCTCCCCGTCGTACGCATTCATCAGGGCGTAAGTCGGGCTGGTGACGAGCGCGCGAACGCCCATTCCCTTTGCAAACCCCTTGGTGAACACGGTCTTACCCGCGCCGGGAATGCCGGAGAGAAGATAGACGTCTCCTCCGCGCGCTTCCTTGCCAAGGGTCTCACCAAGAAGGAAGGTTTCCTCGGGAGAACAGCTTTTTTGTTGAAACAGGGTTTTTCTCATAGACAACAGTATACAAAATTACGCGGAATTTTGCAATGATTCCGCGTAAGCTTTCCGTTTAAATTCGTTTTAAGAGCTTTGAAATGTGCTTATAGAGCACGAACGTGACCGCCGCCACCGTGACGCCCTTGATGAGGTTGAAGACCGTGACGTACACGAAGATGTACTTTGCGGGGTCAAGCGGCAAATTCTGAACGCCGCCCATCAGCGCAGGGATGAGAATGAAGTAATTTGCGAAGCACGCGGCAACGATCTGCAACGCAATGCCGATCAACATTCCGAAAAGAGCAACCTTTCTCGTCTTGTTGCGGCGATAGAAAATGGATGCAGGAAGCGCAAACGCAACGCCCATCAAAAGATTTGCAATCTCTCCGACGCCGCCCGTGGAGCTCTTGAAGAACAGACAGAGAAGCTGCTTGACAAACTCGATAAACAACACGGAAATCGGGCCGAGCGCAAAGCCTCCCATCAGCGTAAACACGTTGGAAAAATCAAGCTTCAACCAGGGAACGACCGCCGGAAACAGCGGAAATTCAAGATACGTCACAACAAAACCTAAAACCGCGAACACGGCAATCTTCGCAAGATTCTTTGCAGTGAAAAAGGTTTTCTTGCCCTGTTCTTCCGTCGTTTCAACCGTTTTCTTTTCTTCTTCCATAGAAATCTCCTCCCAAACAAAAACGCGCGTTCTTCCAATCGGCTCCCCGAAGCAAAACGCGCGAAAATGTGTTTCTCTGACGTTTTCCTCTCTCATCCGGACTTTAACCGTCGGCACAGGAATTTCACCTGATCAGCACGAGTTTTCGTGTTCGCGGGCTTTCACCGCCGGTGGAGAATTGCACTCCGCCCCAAGGAAAATGATGTTTGATATCTTTATTATAGGTCTAAGCTCACTTCTTGTCAACCGAAATTTCAGAAATCTCTGCGGCAATCTTCGCTCCCTTTGACGTTCCGATGCGCATTGCACCTGCTTCGTGCATCTCGACCAAGCTCTTCAGGTTTGCAATGCCACCCGACGCTTTGATCTGCATCTTGTCTTTGACGACGGACTTGATGAACGAAACTGCCTCGACCGTCGCTCCGCCGCCAACAAACCCTGTGGACGTCTTCACGAAGTCTGCATTCGTCTTCAAAAGCGCCTTGCAAACACTCTCGATCTCAGAGTTGTTCAAGATCGAAGTTTCGATGATGACCTTTAAGATCGCCCCGCCGCATGCACGGCGCACCGCACGAACTTCCTTCGTGATGTTCTTGAACTGCCCTCTTCTCACCATCGAGTTGGAAATGACCATATCGATTTCCTGCGCGCCGTCTTTGATTGCCTTTTTCGTTTCAAAGACCTTCACAGCCGTCGTATTCTCGCCCAAGGGGAAGCCAATAACCGTGCAGACCTTGACGGCACTTCTCATCGAACGAAGGATCTTTCTGACTTCCGCAACGTGAACGGGATGCACGCAAACCGAACAGAACCCGTTCTTATGCGCTTCTTCGCAGAGGGTCTTAAGCTCGAACGTCGTCAAGCCCTGTTTCAGATTCGTGTGATCGATCAAGGAAAGAATTTCCTTCTTGAATGCCGCAAGTTTTCCCTTCTTAAACTTTGCAAAAGATGCGCGGAATGCCGCCATTTCCTCCGATTCTTCATCGATTTCTTCGACTTTCGGCTCGCTCTTGACCTCTGTTTCCGAAGGTTCGCTTTCCGCTTCAGTTTTCAAAGGCTCTTCTTTTTCCGCTTCTTCAACAAGCTCAGCCGCTTCTTCTTCCGCTTCGGTCGTGCTCTCTTCCGAAGACGCTTCTTGCAAGGGAAGCTCCTCCTTTGCAACTTCTTCAAACACTTCTTCCGTCAACACCTGCTTTTCTTCCGAGACGGTTTCTTCCACGGATTCCAAAATTTCTTTCTCTTCCATCTTTCTCCTCTCTTTTCGCCTCTTTCTCCGTTCTTTTGACGAAGTCCGTCAAAAAGAACACTGATCTTTCTGTTATGCTCATAAAAAAGCCAACGGAGAACAAGACGATGTTTCTTCTTTTTGCAAACGAATCCGCACTCGGCGGGATCGCACTCATCACCCTTGCAACCTTTTTAACCTTGCTCTGCTTCCTCCTGCAAGGCAAATTTTCCAAACGCGAGCAGCAGACGCCTCCGAAGGAAACGAAGCCGCCCGAAAGCGAGCCCAAGTTTTATATCCTCGAAGAGGACGGGCAAAAGCGGGGCAAGCGCGTCCGATTAAGGCGCGAATAATGGCGGTTTAGAACGGGAATTTCAGCGCGTTATTGCCCGTGTCCCACAGGCGTTCCAAGTGATAGAACAAGCGTGTTTCGTCGTGGAAGATGTGCACGATCACGTCGCCGTAATCCGCGCAGACCCAACGTCCTTCCGCAACACCCTCTTTGTGCTTCGGCTCGAATCCGAGCTTGGACATTCCCTCATCCAAGTTGTCGAACAGCGCGCGCACAGCGGTGGTGGATTTTGCGCTGCAAATGACAAAGTAATCCGCGAGCGTGGTCATTTCCGTAACGTCGACGGCAACGATGTCCTGTCCCTTCTTTTCGTCAAGAAGTTCGCAAATCTTTTTCATCATTTCTTTGGATTCCATAAGATTCTCCTTATCTGTTTTCTACTTTTTTCTGTTGATAAACCGTGTCGTAAAACTCCACGGCTTCACGCGTTCTTCTGTCGCAGTCCTTCTGCTCAATGAACTCACATTGGCTCTTTAAGCAAACGTAGAACCCCTCGTCAAAATCATTATGCACCAGTTCGCGCAATCTGTCAACCCCCTCAAAAGATCTTCCTTTCTCAATGAGGTCGGCAATGAAGACAAGCTGTTCTAAGCGGCTCATATTTGCGCGCCCGGTCGTGTGAAACTTGATTGCGTTCAAAACGTCCTCATCTTCGATGTCAAAGAGATCACGCGCAACGTAGCTCCCCAAAAATGCGTGTTCCACAGGCGGGCACGGATCGGGCATGTCAAAGAGGAGCTCCTGCTCATATTCCTTCGGAACGTGCGTCATCGCCTTGCAAACGTCGTGAAGCGCGCAAGCAAGAAAGGCTTTCTCCTTATCCACGCCAAGCTGGACAGCAAGGCGTTGCCCTTCTGCAACGACGTTCGCGGTGTGGATGAAGCGTTTTTTCTTCATCATTGGTTCTATCTTTTCAATGAGTTTTGCGTGCGTTTGATATAGTTTATGTTTGTGAACGTACGAACGCACCTTCTTCGGCATCAGGCCATCCGTTTCCATGTCGAATTCCAAAAGAACGCGAAGCTCGGTCGAGCTGACCCCTTCAGGGCGATATGACAGCGTCCGATGCGGAACGTTGCTTTCTGAATGGTCAACGCCCTCACGCTCTACGCAGACGAGCTCGGCGTGCTCCAAAATCTTCTCGGGATTTCTCCACTTCCAAAAATCGCGCAATGAATCGCCGCCAAGGATGAAGAACGGTTTCTCTCCGTACTTTTTGTGGAAGTGTTCCGCCGTTTCAAACGTGAAGCTCTTGCCCTCTTTTTCCACTTCAAATAGGTCGACTTCAACGTTTTCCCCGTCAAACGCCGCACGACACATCCCAACGCGGTGCTTTGCGGCAGTCACCTCACCACCCTTGTGAGGGGGGACGCCTGCCGGAAGAATGATCAGCTTTTCGGGAGAAAGCTCGCGCAAAACAGCTCTCGCAATGTTTACGTGTTCCGTGTGAACAGGATCAAATGTTCCACCGTAAATTGCAACTTTCACGCTCTTCCTCCTTTTTTTGATACGTTTATTCTTGCGGTTCTTTGGCAATCCTCCCTTCAAAAAAGGAGTTTCCCCATGAACCGTTTTTCTCGCTTTTTCGACACGCTCTTTTTGGAGCTTGCCCTTTTTTCCCTCGCCTTTGTCTGGCTTTTATACCTTTTGAAGTCCTCTCTGCTCGCGTGCATCTTTGCAGCGGCGGCAACAGCGCTCTTCAGTCTCCTTTTCTTCTTCCTCTCTAAGAAAAAACGACTTTCCGCACGCTTGAAAAAGGAGGAGCGGCAACTCAAGAAAAAGTGTCTTAACAAGCTTCTTCTCTCCTCTCACAAGGAGCTTTTGGACTTCTTTCTTCGCTTGATGCGCGTCAAGCACAAAGATGCACAGCTTGCAGAAAACGGAATCACCGTTCCTTACGGGGAGTTTCAACTCTACCTCGTGCCCGCAATCGGGCTTGCGCCCCTTTCAAAACAACAGGTCTTGCAAAGTTACCTTGATGCAAAAAAACTCGGCTGCAAAAAGCTGAACATTCTTTGCCTTCATTCCGATCCGGAAACGGAGCGGTTTGCAACTTCTCTCTCCCAGGTGACCGTCACCGTTCTGGACGGCAACAGCATTTTCACCCTGATGAAGAAGAACTGCCTGTTCCCCGAGGTGGAAGACGATTTCCGCGAAAACCGTTCTGCCATTTCTGACATCGCACGGTACGCCTTTCACAGAAAGCGCGCAAAAAGTTACTTTCTCACCGGCGCTCTTTTGCTCTTTTCGGGCATTTTCACGCCCTACCTCATCTATTACGCAGTGGCCGCGAGCCTTCTTTTTTGCTGCACCGTGTTTTGTCTTGTCAACGTTCGGTTCAACAAAGCTCCGTTGCCCGAATTCGACTTGCTTGCCGATTGATCACTCGATGAATTCAAATTCGATGTCGCCCACCGAAACGGTATCCCCGTCCTGCGCGCCTGCCTTGCGAAGTTCTTTAATGACGCCGGCGAGCTTGATCGCCTTCTGGAAGTACGCAAAGGATTCCGGATCATCCACCACGACGTTGCGTGCAAGTCGATCAACAAATCCACCAACAACGACAAACGTTCCATCGTCATCGCGCATAATCTCAAACTGCGAAGCATCCTTCGGGAGGTACTCAAACGGCTCAAACGCAATGGGCTCCGGCTTCGGAAGGTCTTTGAGCTGATCCTCGATCGCCTGCAAAAGCTCGGGCAACCCCTGTCGCGTCACCGCAGAGATGCCGTAAACAGGCGCATTCACCTTCTCCTTGAACGCCTGCAAAAGCGAGCCGTCGAAATCGAGGTCACACTTGTTTGCCGCAATGATCTCAGGGCGAGAAGCAAGTTCTTCGCTGTATTCCTTCAATTCCGCCTTGATCTTCAGATAGTCCTCGTAAGGATCGCGCCCTTCGCATCCCGAAACGTCGACGACGTGCACAATAAGGCGAGTTCGCTCAATGTGGCGAAGGAAGCTGTGCCCAAGGCCTGCTCCCTCTGCCGCACCCTCAATAAGACCGGGAATGTCCGCAAGGACAAAGGACTCGTCATGGAACTTGACCACGCCAAGATTGGGCGAAAGAGTCGTGAAGTGATAATTTGCAATTTTAGGCTTTGCCGCCGTCAAAACGGAGAGCAAGGTAGACTTTCCAACGTTCGGGAAGCCCGTCAAGCCTGCGTCTGCAATGGTCTTCAATTCCAAAACGACCTCGTGTTCCTCGGTTTTTTCTCCCGTCTGGGCAAAGTGCGGCGCTTTTCTTCTGCTGGTTGCAAAGCGTGCATTTCCCTTTCCTCCTACGCCGCCTTTCAAAACGGTGACGCATGCATCAGGGTAAAACATATCCGCAACGATCCTTCCGCTCTCAAGGTCACGGATGATCGTTCCGCGCGGAACTTTGATGATAAGGTCCTTTCCGCCCTTTCCGTGGCAGTTTTTCGACGTTCCGTGTTCGCCGTTTTCTGCGCGGAAGAAGCGATTAAACTTGAAGTCAATCAAATTGTTGGCATGCGGATCGCAGACGAAAATGACGTCGCCACCCTTGCCGCCGTCACCGCCGTCCGGGCCGCCCTTTGCAAT
>JAZNLR010000028.1:0-7750 GCA_045579195.1 Clostridia bacterium
GCACACGACCCGAATGACTTTGAAGTCGGTCTTCGTCACAACCTTCCCGTCATCCGCGTCATGAACGACGACGGAACGATGAATGCAGCTGCAGGAAAGTTTGAAGGGTTGGATCGCTTTGAGGCTCGCGAAAAGATCGTGGAAGAGCTCAAAGAGAAGAACGTTCTGATCAAGATCGAACCCCACGCTCACAACGTCGGCGAATGTTACCGTTGCCATACGGTCATTGAGCCCATCGTCAGCCGCCAGTGGTTCGTCAAGATGGAACCCCTTGCAAAGCCTGCGATTGACGTCGTGAAATCGGGTGAACTGAAGTTCATTCCGAAGCGCTTTGAGAATATTTATTTTAACTGGATGGAAAACATCCGTGACTGGTGCATTTCCCGTCAGCTGTGGTGGGGACACAGAATCCCGGCATACTACTGTCAGGATTGCGGCCATACGATGGTCGAAAAGGAAGCTCCTTCCGTTTGCTCGAAGTGCGGTTCGAAAAACTTGAAGCAGGATGAAGACGTTCTTGACACCTGGTTCTCTTCCGCACTTTGGCCGTTCTCCACGTTGGGGTATCCCGACAAGACGGAAGCGCTGGATTACTTCTATCCCACCGACGTTTTGGTCACGGCGTATGACATCATCTTCTTCTGGGTTGCGCGCATGATCTTCTCCGGAATGGAGCACATGGGTGAGAAGCCGTTTAAGGACGTGCTCATTCACGGTATCGTTCGTGACGCTCAAGGCCGCAAGATGAGTAAGTCCCTGGGCAACGGCATCGATCCGATCGAGGTCATCGAAAAGTACGGTGCGGACACCTTGCGTTTCTCTCTCCTCAACGGAATTTCTCCGGGCGGAGATACGCGTTTCATCGACGAGAAGGTGGAAGGCTGCCGTAACTTTATGAATAAGATCTGGAACATGTCCCGTTTTGCGCTCATGAACTTCGAGGGCAAGACGCTCAAGGAAGATCTTTCGGATTGTAAGCTCTCCCTCGCGGATAAGTGGATCCTCAACCGTCTTAACGAGGTTTCCCGTGAGGTGAACGACAATATGGATAAGTATGAGCTCGGTCTTGCTTGTTCCAAGCTTTACGACTTCGTCTGGAGTGAGCTGTGTGACTGGTATATTGAGTTGCTCAAACCCGTTCTTTATTCGGATGACGAGGTGGCGGTCACGGATGCGCTCAGCGTTCTCTGCTTCGTTTTGAAGAGCACGTTGAAGCTTCTCCATCCGTTTATTCCGTTCGTTACGGAACAGCTTTACTGCAAGCTGCCGAATGCAGGAGAGAGCATCATGATCACCGACTTCCCTGAGGCAACTGATGCGCTTAACTTTGCAGAAGATGCTGAGAATATGGAAGCGGTCATGGAACTCATTCGCAACATCCGCAACATCCGTGCGGATATGGGCGTTGCCCCCGCAAAGCGCGCGAAACTCTTCTTGCATCCCGCTTCGGAGAATGCAAAGAAAGTTTTGGAAGGCGCGATGAGCTATCTTGCGAAGCTTGCATATGCATCCGACGTCGCGTTCATTGAAGACAAGAGCGAGGTCAGTGAGAACGTCGTTTCCGCGGCAGGAACGCTCGGCGAGATCTTTATGGAACTTGGCGACCTCATTGATGTAGAGAAGGAGCTTGCCCGCCTTGCTGCAGAGCGCGAGGGAGCAATGAAGGAGATTGCCTTCGCAGAAGGAAAACTCAACAACCCCGGCTTTGTTGCAAAAGCGCCGCAAAAATTGCTTGACGACTTCCGTGCAAAGCGTGAGAAATTCGCGGAAATCGTTGCAAAGATCGACGAGCGCATCGCAGCTTTGAAGAAATAATCAAATAAAATGCATATTTCCCGCCGTTTTGCAAAAGATGAAGTTGAACGCTTTTTCGTTGTGAGGAGGGAAATATGAAAAAGAAAAAACTTGTCAAGACCACGGACGTTTCCGATCTCTCGGTGGAAGATCGCGGGAAGGAGATCATGGCTCTCAAGGATGAAGAGCCCGCGAAAGTGGTCGTGAAGAAGAAAAAGAAGCATTAAAAACACCGCCTTACGGGAAGTAAGGCGGTGTTTTTCTGCTGGATTGATTATTTGACGAGTTCAAACTTGCGCACGCAGAAATCATACAGCATGTCGACGACGGCGTCAACGTCCATGGAGGAGGTGTTGATGAGGACGTCATAATTGCGATAATCTCCCCATTTGAGGCCGGTATACGTCTCGTAGTACGACGAGCGCTGACGGTCGATCTTTTTGATCTCTTTTTCCGCAGAAGCAACGTCGTAATGATAGACGTTCACGATACGGTCAAGTCGGTGTTCTTGATCGCCATAGAGGAACACGCGTAAGAGGTCACACTCCGCATCGCGCAAGATGTAATCCGCGCAACGGCCAACAACGACAAACGGTTCCTCTTCCGAAAGCTCGCGAATGACGTTTGCAATCGCGGAGAAAAGAACGTCTCCCGTGGGTTGCATGAAGTACGTTGAAAGACTGGTCTGGCTCGGATAAACGTAATTCGAAGAGACGAAGCGTTCCCATGTGCTAGGGGCTTTTTCGTCGTAGTTCGTGAGGTAGTTTGGGTCGTGATCCAATTCCTTTGCGGCAAGGGAGACGATCTCTTTGTCAATGAACTGAATGCCAAGGCGTTTTGCAAGGCGCGCGCCGATGATGCGGCCTCCACAACCAAACTGACGGGCAATGGTGATAACAAATTTTTTCTGCATAAAAAGACCTCCCGAAAAGTTCTTCTTATTATTATTTTATCATCCAGAAAACCAAGTGTCAAGACCGAATTTAAAATTTGATGAAAACAGGGGATAGAAGGCGTTGGTTTAAAATAAGAAAAAGCGCAAGCAATTTTGCTTGCGCTTCTTTGTTTTTTATAATTTTTACTTGGTCAGAATCGTCTTTGCTGCCTGAGCTGCGCTGCCTGCATCCGCAGTGTAAACGTCAGCGCCGATCTCATCGCAGAATTGCTGGGTGATGGGGGCGCCACCGATCATCACGGTGTACTTATCGCGAAGGCCTCTTGCCTTCAGCTCATCAACAACCTTCTGCATGTTGGTCATGGTGGTGGTCAAAAGAGCGGACATACAGATGATCTGTGCACCCTGTTCTTCTGCAGCATTGATGAACTGGTCGGGAGTGACGTCAACGCCAAGGTCAACGACGTCAAGACCTGCGCCAACGAGCATCATCTTAACGAGATTCTTTCCGATGTCGTGCAAGTCGCCCTCGATCGTTCCGATGACAGCCTTTCCGATGGGCTCAACGCCGGTTTCGGTCAAGAGGGGTTTGATGATGTCAAGGCCCTTGTTCAAAGCACGCGCTGCGATCAAAACTTCGGGAACGAAGATTTCATTGTTTTTGAACTTGGTTCCGATGATGGACATTCCATCCAACATGGTGTTCAAGATTGCTTCAACAGAGATGTTTTCAGAAACTGCCTGCTCAACGAGTTCCTTTACCTTTTTTGCTGCACCTTTCTGTAAGTTCTCAGAAATATCGGTCAAAATCTGCATAATTGCCTCCAAAAAACATAATTTTGATATTATCATTTTAATGAAAAAAAGTCAAAATGGATAGGAATATTTTTACCTAATTTGCACTTTTTTGTGTTTCTTTTTTTTTCAATCTGTAATGCCATTTTTTGATATTTTGTTGACCTATCACATAATTTGTGCTAAAATGCGAGATATGAAAGGAAAGAATCAACAAATTCTGGATCGCATCCGGACACATTTGGACACTTACGCAAAGACAACGATGATTAACGTTCTCCTTTCCAATGTGGAGGGGAAGATTGAAATGCGCTCTTCCGACTATCCGTCCGCAAACTTCTGCGACGGAATGTGCAAGATGGGGGAAGAGTGTACATCTTGCCGCGAAAAGGCGGGAAAGCTCTCCAATCAGCTTGGGGAGGCGTATGTCTTTTTCTGCCCTGCAGGATTTGTTCAGTGGTGCTCTCCGGTCATCTTAGATGGAGAATATAGCGGGGCATACTTCTCGCAACCTGTTTTGCCTGAGCCCATGGATGACGTCGCGCTTGACGAGGCAACGACGGCGGTTTCAGAAAATGTTCGCAGGACAGACCTCGTGCGTGAGCTTTCGGCATTCCCGATCGTCTATTCGGAGCGCATGCGGTACTTAGCGGACATGCTGTACATTCTCTCGCGTGAGTTGATGGCAGATGAGTTCGCACGTCAAATTGAAAAACGCGCATTTTATCGCGAACAGGCCATTCTCAATGAAGAGATTCAGCGGCTCAAGAGTAAGCTTTCGGACAACACGTTCCCGAACTACGCCATGAATCTTGAGGAAACTTTGGTTCAGAAGGTGCGACACGGGGATAAAACGGGAGCAAATAAGATCCTCAACGAGCTTCTCGGTGCAATTCTGTTTGAGAGCGGAAATGACATTGAGATCATCAAAATCAAGGTTTTGGAGCTCACGGTTCTCATTTCTCGTGCGGTCATCAACACGGCGAATGTGGATGATCTTTATGGTTTGAACTTCTCGTACTTAAGAGACGTTTTGAAAATCACGAGCGTTGATCGCCTCTGTGTTTGGATCACAAATGTTCTCAACACGTTTATGGGTTTGCTTGCGAGTGAGAATAACACCGACAATTATGTCATCAATGAGGCGAAGCAGTTTATTCGCAAAAACAGCGCAAGCGAACTGACGCTCAGTCAAGTTGCAAACTTCGTTTACTTAAGTCCCTCTTATTTTTCCCGAATCTTCAAAAAAGAAACGGGGTATAACTTCATTGATTACCTCAACATCGTTCGCGTTGAGGAGAGCATGAAGTACCTTGCGGACTTGAAATATACGCTGTCCGACATTGCGTATCAAGCGGGATTCACTGATCAGAGCTATTATTCCAAGGTCTTCAAAAAGATCAAGGGAATGAGCCCGGGAATGTATCGCAAGACGCTGTTGAAATGAGGTGAACCATGAGACATCTTGCTGTTTTGATCAAACCCGCATCGGGAATGTGTAACCTCAACTGTCGGTATTGCTTCTATCGCGACGAGCAGGATCTTCGTGAGATCAAGAATAAGGGCTTTTTGTCGGATGAAACGGCACGCATCTTAATAGGGCGTGCCCTTTTGGAAAGTACGCACGAGGTGACGTTCGCGTTTCAGGGCGGAGAGCCAACGCTCATCGGCCTTGCATTTTTTGAACGGTTCTGCGCGACGGTGGACGAGTTGAATCGCGAGAATCGAACCGTGCATTATTGTATTCAGACGAATGGCATTCTCATCGATGAGAAGTGGTGCAAGTTCTTTCACGACCGCAAATTCCTCGTCGGTCTTTCGCTGGACGGAAGCGCGGAGATTCACGATTTCTTCCGCGTACGAGGGGAGATGGGAACCTTCCGTGAGGTGACTCGTGCAGCGCAGCTCTTCAAACGATTTTCAGTGGACTTCAACATTCTTTGTGTCGTCACGGATCAGCTTGCGCGTCATCCACAGCGCGTTTATAGAAGCTTGACCAAGAGCGGATATCAGTTTTTACAGTTTATCCCGTGCCTCAACGGTTTTGATGACGAAAGCGAGGAGTACTCTTTGAAAGCCGAAACGTACGGCAAGTTCTTGATCGAGACATTCCGCCTTTGGGCGGCGGACTTTAAGGCGGGAAAGCACGTTTCCATTCGCGACTTTGACAACTGGATCCGCGTTCTTTGCGGATATCCGCCCGAGATGTGTTCGGCAAACGGTTTTTGTTCGTGTCAGTTCGTCGTGGAGGGCAACGGAGACGTTTATCCCTGCGATTTTTACTGTCTCGATGAATGGCAGATCGGAAACGTTCGAGAGAATTCATTTCGAGAGATGTTCGAATCGGATGTGGCTCAAGCGTTTATGAAGAGCGGGGTGTGCAGAAATGAGACCTGCCGCATCTGTCCTTACTTTGCGATCTGTCGCGGTGGTTGTCGCCGCAACCGCTCCCGTGGGGAGAATCAATTTTGCTCGGCATACCGCGCGTTCTTTGATGCGTGCTTGCCCGAGATGAAAGAGATCGCAAATTACTTGATGCATAGATAGACTGGATTTAGGAGACATTATGAAAAAAGAAAACTGTGAAAGATTGAGTATACGCGAAAAAGTGTGTTATGGACTTGGTGACCTCTCGGGCAATATTATGTTTTCCGCGGTCAGCTTTTACCTCTTGTACTTTTTTGTCAATGTCGGAGGGTTGACACCTGCACTTGCAGGCGTTGTTTTCTTCGTTGCTCGTCTTTGGGATGCGATCACGGATTACTTTATGGGGCGCATTTCGGACAATACGAAATCGAAGTGGGGAAAACGCCGTGTTTATATGTTGTTTGGCGCAATTCCGTATGGCTTGATGTTTATCCTTCTTTGGTTAGTTCCGTTCGGAGAAAACACGGCACAGGCGGTTCGCTTCCTCTATTACACCGTGGCGTACATGCTCTATAACACGACTTGGACGATCGTCTACATTCCGTATAGCGCGCTTACGGCAAACATGACCCGTGATTATGACGAGCGAACCTCGCTCAATGGTTATCGCATCGTTCTTGCAAACGTTGGGATTCTGCTCGGGGCAGCGCTGTTCGCGCTGTTCGCGGATGGAACGGAAAGCCTCTTCTTTGGGTTGTTCCAGTCGGAGACCAAGGCATACGCATGGGCAGGAACGGTATTTGGCATCCTTGCAATCGTCATTATGCTGATTTCTGCGATCAACGTTCGAGAACGTTATGACGATGGTGAGAAGAATGACAGCGGATTTTTCCGAACGCTCAAGGAATTCTTCTCTCTCAAGGAATTCCGCAATACCATTTTATATTATCTGATGAGCATGGCGGCGTTTGACATCATCATGGCCGTTTTCATCTTCTTCGTCAATGACACGTTGGGCTTTGGCGGTGGAGGAGATGCAATGCTTTTTGTCGCAATTCCGTTGGTGACTGCAATCTGTACGGCACCGATTTGGGTCAAGCTCTCCGAAAAGTTTGACAAGGCCAAGGTTTACACTTTCGCGGCGATTTTGATCTCGGTCTGCCTGCTGTATTGTTTGCTCTGCCCCGCGCAGAATTACGTCGCATTGATCGCATTGACCGTTTTTGTGGGCGTCGGCATGAGCGCGATTCAGATCTTGCCGTACGCAAGCGTTCCCGATGTCATTGAAATCGATGAGTACGTCAACGGCAAGAGAAGAGAGGGCGCGTACTACGGCATCGTTCAGTTTATGTATAAACTGGCAAGCGGTTTCGCCGTTGGGGTGGTTTCTTTGATCTTGGAGTTTTTTGGATACGTTGAAAACGCCCCCGTGGGATACGTTCAGCCCGAAGCAGCCCTCATTGCAATTCGGTTTGCACTTGGTGTTTTACCGGGAATTATCTTCCTTCTTTCCATTATCTTCGCGCGCCGCGCACATATCGACCGCACGCGGTATAACGACATCTGTAAAGAGTTGGAAAAGAGAAGAGCAGAACAAAAAAGTGAATCGTGAAATAGAAGCACCCAAAATTCGGGTGCTTTTTTAGTTTCGAAAAAGTGCGCAGTTTCGTTCGCACCCGGCTTTTTGTTTTGCATATGATAGAGTGTGGACGGTGTGAGTTTCCGTCCGAATGCTCAAATGATGCAAAAAGAAAAGATACAGAGGAATAGGAACATGTGCAATTATAATGATGAGTTATTTCGACAGAGATGCTGCTGTGGAAACGGTCGCCTTCGTCCGTCCGTTCCAATCACGCCAATTTCCGTGGTTGGGGTTCCCGGTCCGCGTGGTCCTATGGG
>JAZNLR010000029.1:0-9134 GCA_045579195.1 Clostridia bacterium
TCGAGATCTCTCCGCGTAAAGAGTTCGGGATAATAAGCCCAATCGGGCCGATGATCGCATCAACACCTTCAATTTCCTTGAGGATCGCTTCATCCCCCGTTTTTCCTTGGTCTGCACCCGCATTTTTCATTGCGGCAGTCGCAAGCGGATTTGTTCCCAACGCGAGAATGTGCGCAAGGACACCCGCCTTTTTGAGGCGCTCCACAAGCTGGCGGCCAATGCCTCCACCCTGCCCGTCAATCACGGCGATCTTCTTCATACCTTTTTCCTCTTGAAAACAAAAAAGCTGCAATGCGTTGCATCACAGCTTATTTCGTCACGTTTGATTAGTGCTTGCCGAGCATTTCCGCAATGGAAACGGAGCCGCTGTCGCTATCCGTCCAGCTGGTCGGGCCGTCGTCCTCAACCTTCGGAGCACGAGGCTTTCTTGCCTTCGGAGCCTCTTCCTTGCGCTCTTCCTTCTCTTCGCGAGCAGGACGCTCAATTTCAGGCAACGTTGCCTTGATGGAAAGGCTGATCTTTTCCTTCACGGTGTCAATGTCGGTGACCTTTGCGTTAACGATGTCGCCAACCTTGAGAACCTTGTTGACGTCGTCAACGTACGTGTTGGAAACCTGGGAGATGTGAACAAGACCGTCAAGGCCCGGCTCGATCTCAACGAATGCGCCGAACGGGAAGATTCTTGCGACCTTTCCTTCGATCACAGTTCCGATGGGATACTTCTCTTTTGCTTCCTCAATGGGCTTCAGCTGCAACTGCTTATATCCGATGGAAACCTTGCCGCTCTCTCTGTCTGCTTTGAGAACAACAAACTCATATTCCTTTCCGAGCTCGAGAACTTCATCGCAAGTTTTGATGCGCTTCCAGGAAAGATCGCTGATGTGAGCGAGGCAGTCATATCCGTTTACGGAAACAAATGCGCCGAACTTGGAGAAACGGAGAACCTTTCCGACAACCGTGTTGCCAACTTCAATGGAAGACCAGAACTTCTCATCAGCCTCTGCTTTTTCTCTCTCGAGGATCACACGCTGGGATGCAACGATGTCCTTCTTCTCGTCGTCAACTTTGAGAACCTGAAGTCTCAAGGTCTTGCCTTTATACTTCTCGAAATCCTTCTCATTCAAGAAACCGATCTTGATCTGGGACCCCGGAACGAACACGCTGTAGCTTCCCATCTTACCCTTCAAACCGCCTTTGTTGACGATGTTGAATGCCATGGTGAACTCTGCGCCGTTGCGGATCTCTGCGATACGCTCTTCGTCTATTTTATCCTGCTCGAGTGCTTTTCTCGAAACGAGCAACTTTCCGGTGTTCGAAACGACCTTAACCTCGATCTCGTTTCCAACAACAAAAGCGTCTTTATCGAACTCTTCAGAGCCAAACTCTTCCTTCGGGAGATTGACTTCGGTCTTTCCCGATCCCAAGGACAGGAGAACGCCGTCTTGATTGACTTGCATAACGATGCCCTTAATGATCTGACCCTTTCTGAGTCTCTCAGTCTTATCCATGTTCTGGATGATCTGATCCATCGAGATCTCTTCGTCTGCTTTTGCTGCTACTTCCCCAGCAACGTTTTCCTGGGTCTGCACTTCTTGCTTCAGGTTTTCTTCCATTTTAACTTTTACCTCCATAATCAACTCCTTTGGAGCTGATGCGCCTGCCACAATTCCTATTTTTTTGCAATTCATAAATTTTGCAAGATTGAAGCCTTCCGAGCTTTGCACCCACGCAACACACGGACAGCGCTTCGAAATTTCTTCGAAAAGTTTGCGCGTGTTTGCACTGTGACGGTCTCCAATCACGACCATTCCATCGCAATTTTCAGCCAAATGCATTGCCTCCTCTTGGCGTGCACTTGTAGTATAACAAATTGTCTCAAAAACTTCAACTGTTTTTGCGCAGTCTTTTCGAATATTTTCGATTAATTCTGCAAATTTTTTCGGCGGAAACGTCGTTTGAACAACAACGCAAACGTTCTCACCTTCAGGAATGGTCAAATTCGCATTTATTCCGTCGATCACGGTCGCGCTGTTCTCACACCAGCCGTTCACACCCACAATTTCGGGATGCTCTGCATCCCCAACAATGACCACTTTCTTCCCCGCAAGCCACGCTTCATGAACCGTCTTTTGCAACTTCGCAACGAAGGGGCAAGTCGCATCCACAACACGAATCCCATTTTGCTCGCAAAAGTCAAAGACAGACTTCGGCGCACCGTGCGAGCGGATGACGAGCGTGTCGCCTCTCTTTAGCAAGGAAAGATCCTCACACGGCAAAACGCCCTCACGCGCAAGCTCCTCCACCACAGACTTGTTGTGAATGATCTCGCCAAACGTGAAAGTGCGCTCTCCGCTGTTCGCCTTTGCAAGGTCAATTGCGCGGCTTACGCCAAAGCAAAAACCGCTGTGTTTTGCAACGATAATCTCAGCCATTTGAATTCAAGCGCTTCCTCTTTTTCGACTCTGCATACGCATTTACTTCCTCGCGAAGAGAGGCAAAACGCGCAGTAAGCTGTTCACTCATTCCGTCCAAAACCTCGCGGCTTAAACGCTTGCCCTGAAACTCCTCAAACGTAAGCGGCTCGCTGACGATGAGATAGTTTCGACAAAAGAGCTTCGGCTTGCGATAGAGCATCATGGGAACAATGGGCGCGCCACTCTTGAGCGCAAACATACAGGCACCGCCTTTGAGCTCCAACATCGCATCTTCGCCCTCTTTGTTGCGCGTTCCCTCGGGAAACATCGTCACGTGACGACCGGCTTTCAAGCGCTTCACACACTCTCGCATCGCAACCATATCCGACTTGGAACGGTCAATCGAGATCGCGCCGAGCGCACGCAACAGCCACCCGATCACAGGATTTTTAAAAAGCTCTTTCTTGCCCAGAAAACTCTGGTTTTTGCGAAATTTTATGGCGATAACAAACGTGTCCGTCGCGCTTAAATGATTGCAAACTGAAATCGCCCCGCCCTTTGGAAGCTTCTTTGGCCCGATAATTTTCGTTGGGAAAAGCAAGTTGATAAACGGCGAAAAAATCGCTCGCATGATATTATAAAACATTTTCTGCGTAAACCTCGGTTGCGTACCGCACGATTTTTTCAACGACCTCTTCAATGGTCAACATTGAACTGTCAACTTCAACCGCATCCTGCGCCTTCTTCAAGGGAGCAAAATCGCGATTCATGTCGTTATAATCACGGCGGACAAGATCGTCATACACCTCTTGCAACGTCACTTCAGGTGTCTTCAAAACAAGCTCAGCGTGACGGCGCTTTGCTCGGATAAGCGCATCTGCAGTGAGATAGATCTTGCACTTTGAATCGGGCAAAACGAACGTTCCGATATCGCGTCCGTCCAACACAACATCGTTTTCAGCCGCAATTGCACGCTGCATCTCAACGAGATAAAGACGCACTTCACGGATCTTCGAAATGTCGGATGCCGCCATTGAAATCTCGGGTGTCCGAATCTTATCGCCAACGTTTTCTCCGTCGAGATAGATGTACATCGCGCCGTTTTCGTACGTCACGCGCACTTCCGTTCTCTTCAGAAGCTCCAAAACCGCAGGAACGTCATCCAAAGAAACACCTTCTCTAACAGCCTTCAATCCAAGCGCACGGTACATTGCGCCCGTGTCAAGATAGAGGATGTCCAGCGCCTTTGCGACAGCCTTCGCGATCGTGCTTTTTCCGGCACCGACAGGGCCGTCAATTGCAATATTCATCATATACTCACCTCGTTAAATCGGGACGAAGAACGGTTGCGCCTCGCAAATAAACGTGCTTTGCCTCCGCTTGCTTCTTCTCCGTTTCAATCTGAACCATAACGCGAATGCACTTTCTCAAACTGCCGACAACGGGCGGCTCAAGCGCGGAAAACAGAGCTGCATTCACAAGCCCCATTCCGCGCGCAGCTTTTGCCGCATATGCGGAAAGAACATCTTCCGTCTGCGAAAAATGCACTGCAATAACGTCCGAAATTTGGACGTCATTCTTTTCAAAAATGTTTGAGAGCAAGGTCGTCGTAGCCTCAAAGACCTGCTCGGGCGTGTCAACATCGACCGTGATTGCTCCTCGAATTGCGATCATATTCCCTCCATTGTCTGCGACGACTCCGCCGCACTTTTTCCTGCAACGTACCCCGTGGAAAATGCAACTTGCAAATTAAACCCGCCGGTAAGTGCATCCACGTCCAAAAGCTCACCGCAGAAGTACAAACCGCCGACAAGCTTACTCTCCATCGTCTTTGGATTCACTTCCTTGACAGAAACTCCGCCTTGCGTGATAACCGCTTCACTCGCGCCACAGAAACCGTCCACAAAAACAGGGAAACTCTTAAGTGTTTCAACGAGTATTTTTCTCTCCTCAGCCGTAATCGCATTAATTGGCTTTTCAGGGAAAATCCCTGTCATTTCCACCACAACGGGGATCAATTTCTGCGGAAGAAGCTCATCCAAAGAATTTTTGAATTGGCGATTCTTTTGCGCACCGAAATCTCGCAAAATCCGATCATCAAGTTGTTCGTTTGAAAGCGCAGGTTTTAAGTCAATTGTAAACGACAGTTTCCTGACATCCATTTTGCGGATACAAGAAGATGCTGTGATGACGACAGGACCGGAAATGCCCTGATGCGTGAACAAAAGCTCTCCAAATTCCGTAAAAACCTCTTTGTCACCATCTCTCACGGTAAATCGGATATTCTTCAGTGCAAGCCCGGAAAGAGCAGCACATCCACCTTTTGCCGTCAACCCAACGAGCGCCGGAAGTGGCGTTTCAACCGCGTGTCCAAACGCCTTTGCAATGCCGTATCCATCGCCAGTCGATCCTGTACTTGGATATGTAATTCCGCCGGTTGCAACGATCACACGATCAAAACGTGATCGCCCTCCATCCTCAGCGACAACCTCAAAATTTTTACCATCAAACTGCATGGAAACGATGCGTTTTCGGAAAAGGATCTGAACGTTTTCGCAGTACCGATTCAATGCACGAATCACATCGGAAGATTTGTCGGAAACAGGAAACACACGATTGCCGCGTTCCACCTTCACCGGCGTTCCAAATTCTTCCATCAACGCCATCGTATCATAAGAATTCCAAGCGTGAAACGCACTGAAAAGAAAGCGAGGATTGGTCACAACGTTGGAAATCAATTCTTTTTCGTCACAGCAGTTCGTAACGTTGCAACGGCCTTTCCCTGTGATGTAAATCTTTTTTCCAATCTTTTCGTTGCGCTCAAAAATTGTCACGTCTGCGCCAAATTTTGAGGCCGTCCCCGCTGCAAGCAACCCGGCTGCGCCCGCACCAATGACTGCAATCTTCATTAAAAGAGCTCCTTCAACTTTTCAATGGTCTGATAACAGTTTCGATCACAACGAAGGGGTGAAACGGCCGCATACCCTGCACGAACCAATTCAACGTCGCAGAAAGCATCATTTTCGTCATGAGTGATTGGCTCTCCTCCAAGGGAATAAAAGACCTCCCCTGCTTCATTTCGAGTCTCCGTATAAACGTCATTATAAATTTGAATCCCATTCTTTGCAATGCGGATTCCACGAATTTCTTCTATTGGAAGGTTTGGTATGTTAACGTTCCAAATGAGGTCCGGCTGATGGTGCGGTGCGAGCGAATCAACGAGCTTCTCCGCAATTTCAGCACAAGCATCAAAATGAAATTCCTCCACGCCAACGCAAGAAACCGCAATTGCAGGAATTTTCAAGTAAGAAGCTTCGGTTGCGGCGCTGACTGTTCCAGAATAGAAAATGTCCGTTCCGAGGTTTGAACCGTGATTGATTCCTGAAACAAGAAGATCCGGTTTAAAATCAGAAAAGTGAAAAACCGCAAATTTCACGCAATCTGCAGGCGTTCCGTCAAGAGCATACGTACGTGCCGGCGCAAAATCCTTTCTCTCAACGAGCTTCATCTCTTTGAAAATCGTGATAGAATGGCTGCATGCACTTTTGTTTGTCATCGGTGCAACGATTAAGATTTCGTGTCTTTTTGAAAGACGTTCCGCAAGAGCGCGAATCCCCTTTGCGTCAATACCGTCATCATTTGTAATCAAAATTCGCATGCAATTTCTCCTAAAATTTCACCTATTCATTTCATTATACCGAAATAGTGACAGAATTGCAACAAAATGAAGTGAAAAAGCCGCATCTCACAAAACGTGAAACGCGGCACTTTTAACATTTCATTAAACGGGATGAACGTCATTCTTGCGGTCATAGACCGTGGAATCAACCCCATACTTTGCTGCCTTGCGGTATTTGAAGAAATTCAAAGCGACCTGCGGGAACAATGCATAAGAAAGAACGTCTTCTTCCTGTTCGATATATTCCTTAATTTCCTCACGGTATGCATCCAACTCCGGCTTGATGTCGTCTGCAGGACGGTGCGTGATGCGAGTTGCGTCCCCAAGAACTTTCTCGACGATCTCAGCGTTGGGTTCAGCAGGCAGCCTGCCATATTCACCGCGCAAGAGCCCTTTGGATTCCTTCGTGACAACCTTATAGCGCTCGCCCATCAAAACGTTGAGAACTGCCTGAGTTCCGACGATCTGGCTGGTTGGCGTAACAAGCGGCGGGAAGCCGAAGTCTTCACGAACCTTAGGCACCTCAGCAAGCACGTCAAGGAAACGGTCCTCCGCCTTCTGCTGTTTCAACTGGCTGAGCAAGTTGGAAAGCATTCCGCCGGGCACCTGATATACCAACGTGTTGATATCAATGCTGAGAACCTTTGCATCCAAGAATCCGTCTTCTTTCAAACGAGCTGCAACGCCCTTGAAGTGTTTTGCAATTTCGGAGAGCTTGGAAATCTCAATTCCCGTGTCAAACTCCGTTCCCCTCAGCGTTGCAACCAACGGTTCGGTTGCAGGCTGGCTGGTTCCGTTTCCGAGCGGAGAAAGAGCCGTATCAACAATGTCACAACCTGCCTCAATTGCCTTGAGGTAGATCATATCTCCCGTTCCGGCAGTATTGTGCGTATGCAGATGGATGGGAACGTTAACTTTTTCCTTTAGCTTCTTCACGAGATCATATGCGGTATACGGCAACAGAATGTTTGCCATATCTTTGATACAGATCGTGTCAGCGCCCATGCGCTCAAGCTCACAAGCAAGCTCCACGAAGTACTCCGTGGTATGAACAGGACTGGTCGTATAGCTGATAGCAGCCTCGCAGATTCCGCCGTACTTCTTGGTTGCTTCCATCGCGGTCTTCATATTGCGCGTGTCATTCAAAGCATCGAAAATACGGATAATGTCAACGCCGTTCTTGATTGCCATCTCGACAAACTTTTCAACAACATCATCAGCATAGTGCTTATACCCAAGAATATTCTGTCCGCGGAGAAGCATCTGGATCTTTGTGTTCGGAAGCGCAGCTTTGAGCTTTCTCAAACGCTCCCACGGATCCTCATTTAAGAAGCGCAAGCAGGAGTCAAACGTTGCACCGCCCCATGCTTCCAAAGAATAATATCCGACTTCATCCAATGCTGAAAGTGCGGGAAGCATTTCGTCGATGCGCATACGCGTTGCCGCCTGAGACTGGTGCGCATCACGCAAAATCGTATCTGTAATCTTAACTTTTGCCATTTTTCAAATCCTCCGATTATGCACCGAAAATTGCCAACAAAACGCCGGCGGCAATCGCCGATCCAATAACGCCTGCAACGTTCGGTCCCATTGCATGCATCAGCAAGTAGTTTTCAGGGTCATATTCCTGACCGACCTTCTGCGAAATACGCGCCGCCATCGGAACGGCGGAAACACCTGCAGAGCCAATCAAAGGATTGACTTTTCCCTTTGTTGCCCAACACATCAGCTTTCCGAAGAGAACGCCAGATGCAGTTCCCATCGAGAATGCAAAGAGACCAAGGAAGATGATCTTAAGCGTGTCCGGGCTTAAGAAGACCGGTCCATACGTCTTTGCACCAACAGAAATACCGAGCAAAATCGTGACAATGTTGATCAACTCGTTCTGTGCCGTTTTGGAAATACGGTCAACAACGCCGGATTCACGCATCAAGTTTCCAAGCATCAACATTCCGAGAAGGGGCAATGCAGACGGCAAGCAAACGCCGACAACGAGCGTAACTGCGAGCGGGAAAACGATCTTCTCGATCTTCTTGACCGGGCGCAAAGTTTCCATACGGATCTTGCGCTCTTTTTCAGTCGTCAATGCGCGCATGATCGGCGGCTGAATGATCGGAACAAGTGCCATATAAGAATAAGCGGCAATTGCGATCGTCGGAACCAAATTTGGAGCCAAAATACTTGAAACGTAAATTGCGGTCGGTCCGTCAGCACCACCGATAATTCCGATTGCAGCGGCCTGCGCACCATCAAAACCAAGCAAAAGTGCACCAAAGAAGGTTATAAAAATTCCAATCTGCGCAGCAGCACCTAAAAGCATGCTCTTCGGGTTGGAAATCAACGGTCCAAAGTCCGTCATCGCTCCGATTCCAAGGAAAATCAGCGGCGGATAGATGACGAGGTCAACGCCTTGATAAAGGAAGTACAAAAGGCCTCCCTTTTCACCGATTTCAGGATTCGGTGCCGCCATCAAGATCTCCTTTGCGCCAGGAATGTTGATCAAAAACGTTCCGAATGCAATCGGGAGAAGCAACAGCGGCTCAAACTGTTTTACAATTGCGAGATAGAGAAGAACGCAAGCGACCAACAACATCACGTAGCACTGCCAATCGCCATTCGCAAGCCCGGAAGCGTTCCAGAGGCTTTCGAAAATCTCCCCGAAGGTCTTCACTCCACCTTCACTCGCAAAACCGAGGAAAGATAAGAACATTTTACCCTCCAATTATGCAATCGTTCCCAAAACGGCACCGGTGTTAACAGTTTCGCCCTTGGAAGCAACAGCCGTGAAAATTCCGTCTGCAGGAGCAGCAATGTCGTTTTCCATCTTCATTGCCTCAAGAACAACGACTGCCTGGCCCTTCTTAACGGGCGTTCCGTCAGGAACTTTGAAGCTGACAACCATGCCGGGCATCGGAGCCTTCACGGGCGTTCCGCCAGCGGGAGCAGCGGGCTTAGCAACAGGTGCAGCCGGAGCTGCAACAGGTGCTGCAGCAGGTGCGACAGGTGCAACGGGAGCTGCAACAGGTGCCGTTGCGACACCG
>JAZNLR010000030.1:0-8088 GCA_045579195.1 Clostridia bacterium
TTTCTTCCGAACTTCGAGCGGATATCCTCCGCGCCACCGTTCCACGTCCCCACTTCTGCAGGGAACAGAATGTCGACTCCAACCGAAAGCCAAGACGGAATGAGCTCGTCACAGCGTCCGTCTGAATCGAGAAGAACGAGCGGAACTCCGCACTCTTCCTTGTAAAAGCGGATGAGCTTTTCATATGCGTCCCGATAAATGCGATCAAAGCAGGACGGCCCGAAGAGCGGTCCGTGCGATCCGCAACAATCTTCAAAGATATACGCGAACTCAAAGTGACAGTCTTTCAAGAACGGACGGTAAATCTCGATGAAGAAATCCGCGAGGTAATCCACCATCTCTTTTAAAAGCTCAGGCTCTTCGTACATCATGACCGAAAGCTCTTCCACGCCCATCCAATCACGCATCCAACCATACAGAGATCCGCCAAAGAATGCGCCCACGTAATCACGGGCTGCAACCTCTTTGATGCGCGCATCACGGTTTGCAGGAACGCGACGCAAATCGTCCGCACGCAGAAACGTCTTAAAGTGTTCCCAACTCTCACGCGTCGGTTCGAGCGGATATTTCAACGTATGGAACACAGAAGATCCCTTCTTCGTAATCTGCCAAACAATGCCGATCGGGGTTTCCTCGATGCGGTATTCTTCCGTTTCCTCAATGACCGTGAATTTTTTATCCCCGATGGGGTGCATATTGACAAGGCCAAAGCTTCCCCACATATGTTCTTCCCAATCGCGATCCATCCAAGGAAGCTGGGGGCCGCAGTCCCCCGTCAGGCATCCGCCGCCCAAGCCCTCGTCTGCCCAGCGCTGTTTGGTTTCCACCCAAGATCCAAAGTAATAAAGCGGAATTCTGTCCACGGGTTCACCGCGGAAGACGCGCAAAAAACGTTCTCTTTCAGTCATCCTTTTGCTCCTTTCTTACGTTTTTTATAGTATAACATACTCCCTCTCAAATTTCAATCATTCCATGCGTTTTTTATTGCTGAAAAAGCCCCCTTTTTGGGAGCTTTTTCTTACATCGTGATGACGTCATCCACCGTGCAGATAAGCTGTCCGTCACGGACCGCCTTTCGAATGACACTTTCCAGCCAAAGAACCGCAGAACGCGTTTTCTTCGTCACTTGGAAGAGCGCCAAAACCTCTTTTATAAGCTCGTCTTCCCGCAGGAAAAGCTTGCTTTCAATCGCACAGCGGCACGCCGCAACAATCTCAGAGGGGTGGATGCGCGCAATTTCGCGCGGCACTTTTACATCCACAGGACGGAAGGTGTCGGCAGGCGCATCGAGATAGAAACGCTTGTCGTCAATCACTTCACACTTTGCCGCAAAACGGGTCGTGAGGAGCTCTTCGATCTTTGCCACCGCCTTGCGTGCTGTCTTGGGCACGCCGAAAATTGTGTAAATGCGCTCCAGGAGGTACTGTTCCTCCACCGGCTGCTCAACAGAGATGATGGCCGCCATCTTGGAGATGACGTTCTCCTCGTTCGCGAACGTGAGGACGTACTCCGCGCCCGCCTTCTGGAGAGGCTTGAAGTACTGCTGCTTATATGGCTTGCGGTATTTTGCAAGCGCATCTTTGACGGTCTTCTTGCTGGGAAGCTTTTGCTCGGTCAGCGCAAAGACGGCGTCTTTGATCTTTTGAATCTCTCGACGCGGATTGTTGAAGTAATTCAGCGTCCACAGCTGGTACGTGTTCCAACCCAACGTCTTGAGCATCTTGAAGTGCATATTCACGCGGTCACGCGCGCCCTTGATCTTGAACGCGTTGTCGCTGTCACACAAAATTGCCAGAATATACTTATCCTTATCACGCGGATCAACGACGGCAACGTCGATCTTGAAATCCGAAACGCCGACGTTGAAATCGCAAGCGAGTCCAACTCTCTTCAAGTCCGCCGCCACAAGAGCTCCAATTCCGCTCTGTGCGCTCTTGATGTCCTTCGCGTCGAGAACGAGCATATCGCGTCCGCGCTCGGCATATTCCAAGAACGCCTTCAAACCCCTGACTCCCTTCGCATTGGTCCGGTCAAGGTCGATCATATTCGCGGTGATAGAGCTGAACACCTTCATTTCCATGCGCGCACGGGTGACGGCAACGTTGAGTCTTCGATATCCTCCCGTCTGGTTGAGAGGACCGAAGTTGAGAGAAAGTTTCCCCTGTGCATCTGGGCCGTACCCCACGCTGAAGAAAATCACATCACGCTCGTCACCCTGAACGTTTTCCAGGTTCTTGACGAAGACGGGCTCATCCACTTCGTACGCAACGGAGTCAAGGCCGTGCTTGTGAATTTCGGCAGAGAGAAGGTCGTCGACGTAATTTTGCTGTGCGGTGTTGAACGTGACGATTCCGATGCTCTGCGAACGGGTCTGCGGCGAAGAAAGGCGGGCAATGACCTCAGCAACGAGCGCCTCCGCCTCTTTCTTGTTGCACTTGCTTGCACCGCGGTCATAAATACCGTCGACGTACTCCAGCGTGACGCGCGACGAAAGCTCGTTGGGCGACGGGAACGTGAGAAGTGCATTTTCGTAATACATTGCGTTTGAGAACGCAATCAAACTCTCGTGATGCGAGCGATAGTGCCATAAAAGGTGCCGCTCGGGCATTCCAATCGCAAGACAGTCATCCAAAATACTGTCGAGATCATCCAATTCCGCCGTCTCTTCGCTGCGAAGATCGCTTCCAAAGAAGGTGGTGGGCGGAAGCTGCTGCGGATCGCCGACAACGATGACGTCCTTTCCGCGCGCAATCGTTCCAACCGCTTCGCAGGTCGGAACTTGGGATGCCTCGTCAAAGACGACGAGATCGAATTTTTCCGCATCAATGTCCAAAAACTGCGTGACAGAAGTCGGGCTCATGAGCATACAAGGACAGGTCGCCTTTAAGATGGTCGGGATCTGTCCGAACAGCTTGCGCAAGGTCGTTCCCTTCATGCGGTTCTTTTCGGCGCGGAACAAGATGACCTTTTCAAGGTTATGAGCGCCCTCGTCTTCCGCGCGGGGGATGGCCTCGCAGAGCTTGCGGTAAATTTCCTTTCGGGAAAGCTTTTCAAACTCCTCTGTGAGGACTTTTAAGCGATCCATGATCTCCTCAAGATTGAGGCCGGAGAACTCTCTCAGGCGCTCATCAAGGGAGATCTCGGTTGCGATGAACAGCTGGTAAACGGACTTTTTGAAGCAACGCAAGACGTCATCTGCAGAGACCTCGCCCATCGAAAGCGGCTCAAGAATGAAGTCAAAGCCGGCGCGGCTACACTCATCCACGATCTCCTGGAAACGGCACCAGTTGGGCATCATATCCATGTTCTTTTCGAGCTGCACGACGTACTCCACGGTCTGGTTGATGTCCTCATTCTGCGGACGGCCGGAGATACAGAAGACCTCTTCAAACGCCGCGTTTGCGCGCTCGCAAGTGCGGAAGGCGTTTGCATAAAACTCGGGCAAGAAGGAAGGAGCATTCTTGACAAGGCGCGCACAGCAATCGTCAAACACCGCGTGATCAAGCTCGGCATAGAGCTTTTCTGCTGCGGAATAGAGCTTCTTCAGCTTTGCAATTGCAAAGTCTGCAAGGCCTTCCTGTTCAAGAGAGAACATCTTTGCAACTTCGCCTCGAACGCTCTTCAACTCCTCTTTGAGGGTTGCAAGGCGGAAGAGCGCCGTGAAGTATTCCTCGCGTTCCGTCGGCTGCACGCGGGTCACGCCTTGGCTTGCATGACGAACCGCGCGTGGAATCAAGCGGTGATTTTCGTTTGCGGCCTTGAGCTCGTCAAGGTTGATATTCTTCGGGTACGCGCGGAATTTCGACGTGAACTCTCCTTCCAAGGTCGTCTCTTCCTTGGAAAGGCGCACATATTCATCCATCGTCTTTTTCGCATTTACTGCCGGGTCGTACTTTGCGTAAAACGCGGAAACGTACTTATCCGAAGTGAGCGCTTCGCAAATTGTCGCAAGCGCCTTTAAGCGATCCCCCGTCAGCGAAACCGTTCTCACCTGGAAGACGGGAAGCAGGTTGCGCGCATACGAGCGAAGGTGCTTTAATTCTTTTAAGTAAACCTGAAGAACGCTCTCTCCACGCATCACCCAAGACGGTGTGTATGCAAAGAGTCCGACGTGGCGCAAGGGTGATTTGCGAAGATCTCCGCACTCTTTTGCACGCGCGGTGAGCTCGGTCAACATCTCGACGTAATGCGAGAAGGTCTTTTCAGACAACTTTTCATAGAAGATGCTGTCTATGCGGAAGCAATCTGGCGCGCTCTCGTTCTCTCGGTAATTCAAGATCGCGGAGTACACAGAAAATCCCAAGTTTCGCTTTTCGTGGAGCGCGGAAAGCTCACTCTGCAAGTGCGAAACGCAACTTTCAAGTTCCGCTGCTTTCAGTTCATACTCCGACGATTTCTCGATCTCGGGTAGCTGCAACGTGTGGATGATCTTGGAGAGGACTTCATTCTTCTCGATCTTGTCCGAGTGCAGTTCCAGGCAGAAATCACCAAGCCCAACGGCATTCAAGCGCTTTTTGACGACGGAGAGCGCCGCCATCTTTTCCGCAACGAAGAGAACGCGCCGTCCGCGGACGATGTTGTTGACGATGATGTTCGTGATGGTTTGCGATTTTCCCGTTCCCGGAGGACCGTGAAGAACGAAACTCTTGGAGAGAGAATCGTAAACCGCGGAGTACTGCGAGGAATCCGCTCCGATGGGAAGATACAGCCCGTCTTTTGCGTTGCAAGCGCCGTCCGACGTAAGGTCAGACATCACAGCGTCTGCCGCGGTGAACTCCGAACGGTTGCTGACGAGCGAGCGGATGATCTTGCTCTCGCGGAACTTGTCCATATGATGGCGGACGTCGCTCCACATCAAGTACTTCGAGAAGGACAGCGAGCTTAAGTATACATTGCTGAGAACTTCCCAACCCTTAACGTGTGCGATCTCACTCTTAAAGCGAGCCAAGATTGCGCGAACGTCCATTTTCTTTCCTGCTTTCCCCTCTGCGAGCCCACGCATATCGAGATTGAACTGCTGATAGAGGAACTCCAGAAGGGTGTTGTTGACGTGCACCTCGTCTTCGTGGACGGTAAGCGCAAACGTCGTCTTTGCCGCGCCCTTTTTCTTGAGCGTGACAGGATAGAGAACGATCGGCGCAAACTTCTCCTCCTCCCCGGGCGCGAACCACTTCAAGAAGCCCGCCGCAAGGTAGAGTGAAGCCGTTCCGGCCTCTTCCTGACGAACACGCTCTTTGCGATAGACACCTTTTAAAGCGCGTTCATATTCCTTCCCTGAAAGAAGGGTGCAAAGGTGGCCGTTCCCGAACTCAAAGCGCACGAGATCACAAACGGGCTTAAGTGCCGTTCCGTGGTCGAAGCGCTCGTTCGAAACCACGTTTTCCGAAAGGTCGGAGGGGCGCTCCACGATTGCGTACTCCGAACGCTGCGTAATGCTGTCAAGGAAGTCCTCCAGCGTTCCCGTCAGGATCTTGACGGTGTACGACGAGGGCTTAAAATTGAGAAGCGCGTTTCTCATATCCATATCGAGAAGGCGTCTTTCCCACATCATCTCGCGGGATTCTCCGCGCCGCCCTGCAACGGACCCGGAGTACTCCACGATGCGGGAAGGTGCGCTTCCCGTCATATAATCTTCGCTTGCAACAAGGTCATATCCCCCGTCTTTACGGACGCGGTCTGCAAGAGGGCGAATGCCAAGAAGTCGCGCTCTGCGAACGTCTGCAAACAGAACGTCTTCCTGTGCCTTGACAAGTGCCGTCCGCGCGCGTTTTTCGGCGCTTTCAAAAGAAACACCCGCGCTCAAATCAGAAACGGACAGCAAAGAGAGCTCGTTTACCCCTGCTTCCGCACGCTTTTCAATCATCGCCCCGTCATCAACGAGGATATCTGCAAAGCATTCGTCTGAAAGGAAGCACCCGACGAACCACGTTCCCTTTCCTCTTCCGACGATGGGATTCAAACCACCGCCTTCAAAGACGGAGGCAAGAAGCAACGCAATCTCACACGGGGTTGCGCTCTTTTTCTTTAAGATTTCCGAATGTGAACGAACGCGGCCGTTTTCCTCTTCAATGGAAAGACCAAGCTCACCAAAGACGGCCCATGTCGCCGCCACGAAGTACCGCGCGTCGTTCTTACTCTTGCCGGCATATCCGCCTAAGAAAGGTTCCATTTTCCACTCTTTCAGCTTGCGGGAAACCTGCGTCAAAAGGCGGTTCGTCTCAGCAGACCGTCTCACGAACGCTGCAAGACGCTCGGGATTTTCATTCGCATCACACACGTTGAACGGAAGGACGGTGATCTTTGCGCTTGCCTCGCCGAGAAGCTCTTTCTTGAGGAAAACGCGCACGAAAATCTCCCCTTCTACCTCCTCATCACATCCAACGGTGAAGACGGGGGAAAGCTGTGCGCCCGCCTCAAACTTGAGGCGATATTTCTTCGGCAAGCGTTCCTGCTCGATGGTCTTCGGCAGAATAAATTGTGGGTTCGACGTGACCTCGACCGTCACCTCGGTCAAGTCCTCCTCCCCCATATTCTTTAAGTACAGTCGATGAATGGGCGAAATCAGATTCGCACACTCGAAATAACTGACGGCTCGCTTGCACTGCAATTCAATTTCAACTCTTTGCTCTGTCATAGATCCCCTTTTTGCGACTGTTTTCTTGAATCATTCTTTTCATATCATTTTACCATACCGCACGCAAAGAATCAACCCTCTTTTATGGTTTTTGAGAATAAAAAAAGACGAAGCGGAAGCTTCCGTTTCGTCTTTTGATAAACAATTTACATTATGCATTCCAAGCGGCATCGATATTCTTTCTTGCGCGAATACAGAGAACCAGTGCAACCGCACACGCAACAATCACTGCGCAAAGAACGATGAGCGAAGTTGCGGGCGTGCTGGGGGCAGCGGGCGCGACGACCGCATTCTCTGCAACCTTAAACGTGACCGAAACCTTGGTGTTCTCGGTGATGTTCACAAGAAGATAACGATCACCGTTTACCTCAACGGCAACACCGTTCACGAGAACCTGATCAACTTCATACCCCTTGTTTGCGGTAAACGCAACTTCCAAAGACTGACCGGGATCAACAAGAGCAACCGTTCCCGGGGAAACAGCTCCGTTTGCGCCGGCAACAACTTCCACAGTCAGCATCTTTTCAAAGACGACTTCAATCGTATGCTCCTTGTTGACGTTGTAAAAATAGTAAAAACGCATTGCGTTTCCGTAATTCACGCCGTCCACCGTGACGGATTTCAACATATATCCCTCCGCAGGGACGATCATATACCTGACGTCAGAACCCATTGTGAAAAACTGCGTGCCCTCAAACGAGAGCTCACCTTCACCCGTCTTGGTCGCAACAATCTTCACTTTTCCATCTTCTGCAGTTGCCGCTGTCGGAGTGGAAATTGCCATTCCGAAAACAAGCGCAATCACGAGAATGAGGGAAAGCGGCCAAAAGCGTTTTTTCATTGACTCCTCCCACCGCAAAAACTTGCGGATTCTTCCTAAAATTTAACTTTTCTATATTATACAAGTAAATTACAGGGTTGTCAATGCCCATTTTTAACTTTTTTTATGTGATTTTTTGTCTTTCTTGCATTATGACCCGCCATCGAAGCGAAAGAAACCTAGTTTACTTGACTTTTTGTACGTTTTGGAATAGTATAACCATAAAGAAACCATAATGCAGGAGCACGAAACAGGTGCACTTTCAAAGAGAACAACTCAATCTGACGGAGATCGCAAAACTGGCAAAAATTCAGCTTTCAGAAGAAGAACTGCTCTCCTTTTCGGAGGATCTTCTTGCCATTGCAACGTTTGCAGGTGCGCTGAAAAACACGCAGGATAAATCAGCTTCAGAAAACGTTTTGCCCTTCTCTTCCCTGCGGGAAGACGTTGTTTTGCCCTCTCTTGCAAAAGAGACCGTCCTTAAGAACGCCAAGAGCGAAAAAGAGGGCTGTTTTTGCGTTCCAAAAACGCTGGAGGGCTGATGATGAACCGAGAACTTCTCTCTCTGCCCGTCCATATGCTCTCCGACCTTCTTCACCGCCGCGAACTTTCTTCGCTCGAGCTGACGAAGGCC
>JAZNLR010000031.1:0-8289 GCA_045579195.1 Clostridia bacterium
GGGGATACAGTGGATATCTTTCCCGCGAGCTACTCCGATGTCGCGATTCGCGTGGAGTTTTTTGGGGATGAGGTGGAAAGCGTTTCCGAGATCGAAGCTGTGACGGGTGCGCGCATCTCCACGCTCAAAAACGTTCTGATTTTCCCCGCAACGCACTATGCGGTGGAAAGTGAGGTCTTAAAGCGCGCTTTGACGAACATTGAGGCGGATTTGGAAGTCCGCGCAAAGGAGCTGCACGATGCAGGGAAACTGCTGGAAGAACAGCGCCTCGTTCAGCGCGTGCATTACGATATGGAAATGCTCTCTGAAATGGGGTACTGCACGGGCATTGAGAATTACTCCCGTTACTTCGACGGAAGAAGCCCGGGAGAGCCGCCGTTCACGCTGCTTGATTACTTCCCCGATGACCTTCTCGTCTTTATCGACGAGAGCCATATGACCATTCCGCAGATCCGCGCGATGTTCCGAGGAGACCGTTCCCGAAAGGACAACCTCGTAGAGTACGGCTTCCGCTTGCCTTCGGCATATGACAATCGCCCGTTGACGTTTGAGGAGTTTGATTCGCATATTCCGCAGATGGTGCTTGTTTCCGCAACCCCCGCGGAGTACGAATTGGGGCAGTCTGACCAAACGGTGGAACAACTGATCCGCCCGACCGGCTTGATCGATCCGCCCGTTGAGATCCGCCCGATTGAGGGGCAGGTGGAAGACCTTATCTGTGAGGTGGAAAAGACGATTGCGGCAGGCGGAAGAACGCTTGTCACGACCCTGACCAAGAAGTTTGCGGAAACGCTCTCGGCGTATCTTTCCGACCGCAAGTTTAAGGTGCGGTATATGCACAGCGACATCGACACGTTGGAACGAATCGACATCATCAACGGATTGCGTTCGGGCGAATTTGACGTTCTTGTTGGAATCAACCTGCTGCGTGAGGGACTGGACCTTCCCGAAGTTCGCCTTGTCGCCATTCTCGATGCAGACAAGGAGGGATTCTTGCGCTCGGAAACGTCGATGATCCAGACCATCGGCCGTGCCGCACGAAATGCAGACGGCAAGGTTGTGATGTATGCCGATACTGTGACGGGAAGCATGCGGCGTGCAATCGACGAAACCAATCGAAGACGTGCCGTTCAAAGTGCGTATAACGAGGCGCACGGCATCGTTCCGAAAACCATCATCAAAGACATCAAAAACACGCTTGAAATCACGAAAAAAGTGGAGCGTGAAGTGCATATCAAGAAAGAAGATATTCCTGCAGAGATCGAAAAGCTGAAGGGATTGATGAAACTTGCGTCTTCGCAGTTGGATTTTGAAACCGCGATCAAGATGCGAGAGGCAATTTCTGAGTTGAAACGCAAGCTATACGGTAGGTAAGAAAAAGATGAAAAACAACATTGTCATCAAAGGCGCAAAAGAGAACAATCTGAAAAACGTGAGCCTTGAAATCCCACGCGATCAGCTGGTCGTCTTCACGGGTATCAGCGGCTCGGGAAAGAGCACGCTTGCGTTTGACACCATCTTTGCGGAAGGGCAGAGAAGATATATCGAAAGCCTTTCGTCCTATGCACGTATGTTCTTGGGACAGATGGAAAAGCCTGATGTGGAGTCCATCGAAGGGCTTTCTCCCGCAATTTCCATTGACCAAAAAACGACGTCGCACAATCCTCGGTCCACCGTTGGAACGGTCACCGAGATCTATGATTACTTGCGCCTTTTGTTTGCGCGCATCGGTGTTGCTCATTGCCCGAAGTGCGGCAAGGAGATCTCACGCCAGACCGTTGATCAGATCTGCGATCGCGTGATGGCGTTTGGCGAGGGGGATAAGGTCCTCATTCTCGCACCTGTTGTGCGCGGAAGAAAGGGGGAATTTTCCAAGAAGCTTGACCAATTCCGTAAGAGCGGATATGCGCGCGTCAAAGTGGACGGCGCGATGTATACGCTCGATGAGGATATCCCGCTTGAAAAAAATCAAAGACATGATCTTTCCGTTGTTGTCGACCGTCTGATCGTCAAGCCCGAGATGGGAAAGCGCTTGACGGACAGCGTGGAAGCGGCGCTCAAACTTGCGGACGGCCTCGTTGTCATCGAGGCGAACGGGGAGGAGTACCTTTTTTCTACCAAGTATGCCTGCCCGGACTGTGACGTCAGCATTGAGGAGATCGAGCCCAGACTCTTTTCCTTCAACAGCCCGTTCGGGGCCTGCCCGGACTGCGCGGGGTTGGGCTTTAAGAATGAGTTCTCGGTGGATCTCATCATTCCAAACAAAGATTTGACGCTGAATCAAGGTGCGTTCAAGATCAGCAGTTGGAATATGGACAACTCGAAGATCACGGATATGTACTTCCGAGCGCTCTCCGAGAAGTACGGCTTCTCGTTGGACGTTCCCGTCCGTGAGTTGCCGAAAGAGGTGATGGACATCTTGCTCTACGGCAACGGCGGTGAAAAGCTCAAGCTGAATTACAATGCATATCGCTTCTCGGGAACGTACGAAAGTGCGTTTGAGGGCGTGATTCCCAACTTGACGCGCCGCTATGCTGAAACGACCAGTGATTACGTCAAGTCTGAGCTTGAGAAATTGATGGTTTCCACACCTTGTGAAACCTGCCACGGTCTGCGCTTGAAGAAGGAGGCGCTTGCTGTCACGGTGGGAGGCAAGAACATTGCGGAAGTGACGGCAATGAGCGTGGATGACTTAAAAGTGTTCTTTGAAAATCTGAAACTGACCGAAACGGAGATGATGATCGCGCGCCTCATTTTGCGTGAGATCAATGCACGATTGCAGTTCCTCATCGACGTCGGGCTTTCTTATCTCACTCTTTCTCGAAGTGCAGGAACGCTGTCAGGAGGCGAAGCGCAGCGCATCCGACTTGCAACGCAGATCGGAAGCGGCTTGATGGGCGTCCTTTACATTTTGGACGAGCCCAGCATCGGACTTCAGCAGGGTGACAATGAAAAACTTCTTGGAACGCTGACGCACCTTCGCGATCTCGGCAACACACTTATCGTCGTCGAACACGATGAGGACACCATTCGAACGGCCGATCACATCGTTGACATCGGGCCGCTTGCAGGAAGTCAGGGCGGAGAGTTGGTCGCACAAGGAACGTTGGAAGACATTATCGCAGAACCGCGCTCCATAACGGGGCAGTATCTCTCGGGGAAACGTAAAATTCTTGTTCCCGAGGTGAGACGAAAGGCCGATGGCCGCACGCTGAACGTGTACGGTGCGCGCCAAAACAATTTGAAAAACATCGACGTTTCCATCCCTGTTGGTTTGTTCACTTGCATTACGGGTGTTTCGGGAAGCGGAAAGAGCTCGCTTATCAACGAGATCTTGTATCCTTACCTTGCGACCGAGTTGAACCGCGCGCAGGTTCGAGGCGGAAACTACGATAAGATCACGGGCATTGAACATTTTGACAAGGTCATCAACATCGACCAGAGCCCTATCGGCAGAACGCCAAGATCTAACCCGGCAACATACACGGGCGTTTTTACACAGATTCGTGATCTCTTTGCCTCCACAAACGATGCGAAAGAGCGTGGATATAAGAGCGGACGATTTAGCTTTAACGTCAAGGGAGGCCGTTGTGAAAACTGTCAGGGAGGTGGCATCATCAAAATTGAAATGCACTTCTTGCCCGATATTTACGTTCCTTGCGAGGTGTGCAAAGGGAAACGTTATAACCGAGAGACGCTTGCCGTGAAGTATAAGGGAAAGAGCATCAATGACGTTTTGGAAATGACGGTGAGTGAGGCTTGTGCGTTCTTTGAGAACATTCCGTCTATCTATAACAAGATCAAGACGTTGGAAGACGTTGGTCTTGGATATATCCGTTTGGGACAGGCTGCAACCACACTGTCGGGCGGTGAAGCGCAGCGCGTCAAGCTTGCAACCGAGCTTTCAAAGCGGAGCACGGGCAAGACGATCTATATTCTTGACGAGCCTACGACCGGCCTTCACTTTGCAGACGTTGAAAAACTTATCGGCGTTTTGCAGAAGCTTTGTTCGAGTGGCAACACCATCGTCGTCATCGAGCACAATCTTGATGTCATCAAGACGGCGGACCATGTCATCGACCTTGGTCCTGAAGGGGGCGATAAGGGCGGCACCGTCATTGCGACGGGAACGCCGGAAGAACTTTCAAACGTTCCCGAGTCGTACACGGGTCAATTCCTAAAGAGAATGGGATTATAAAAAAACACCCCCGATTGCTTTTTGCAGTCGGGGTTTTTGTTTAGCTTTCTTCCGCGTTGGAAATACTCCTCAAAAAAAAGGAGGATTCCGATTATGGAATTAAAGAAGTCACAGACGTTGATCAATCTTGCGCGTGCGTTTGCAGGGGAGTGCCAGGCGGGCGCGCGGTATCAGTTTTTGAGCAAGCAGGCGGAGAAGGAAGGATATTGTTACCTTGCGGACGTCTTCAAGACCATTGCAAAGAACGAAATGGCGCATGCAGAACAGTGGTTTAACTTCATTACAGACGGGAAGTCAAAGAAGATTCCGAGCGTTGAGATCTGTGCAGGGTATCCTTATAAGACTGGCTCATTTTTAGAGACCGTTCTCGGTGCGTCTGAAAGTGAAGAGGACGAGGTTGGGATCTACACGGAATTTGCAATGGTCGCCGAAAAAGAGGGCTTTTTGCAGATTGCACACAAATTTCGTTTGGTTGCAAAGATTGAAAACTGTCATCATTTGCTCAATCAGCAGATATATGAGAAATTGAAGGCGGGAACGCTTTATCAAAGCACAAAAGCGATCAAGTGGAAGTGCGGCAAGTGCGGACACGAGGCAACGGGCAAGAAGCCCTGGGAAATTTGTCCTGTCTGCGGAGAGAAGATCGGGATGGTCGAAGTGCAGTTCAATTCTTGATGTAAAAAGAAACGGAAGCTTGCAATGTTTTTGTTGGCAAGCGTATGGATCTGTGCTATAATGAAGTCACTCAACGGATGGAGGAACTTATGAAGTACGATATCATTGTTATCGGTGCAGGTCCTGCAGGTATGACGGCGGCGCTCTATGCGGCGCGCGGCGGAATGCGTGTTATGGTGCTTGAAAAGGCGTTTGTCGGAGGACAGGCATCCTTGACGTTTGAAATCGAGAACTACCCTGGCTTTGAAAAGATCGGCGGGATGGAACTCTCAATGCAGATGCAAGCACAGTGTGAAAAATTTGGGGTTTCGTTTGAGTTTGCGGAAGTTCTCTCTTTTGAGCTCAAAAATGCGGTTAAAACCGTTGAGACGACGGCGGGTGTGTTCGAGGCTGATGCGATCATTCTTGCGCTTGGAGCACACGCGAGAAAGCTTGAAATTGAAGGCGAAGAAAGGTTTACCGGCTCCGGCGTTTCTTACTGTGCGACGTGCGACGGCGCGTTCTATCGAAAGAAGACCGTTGCAGTGGTTGGAGGCGGAAACACGGCGCTGGAAGACGCAATTTACCTAAGCGATCTTGCGGAAAAGGTGTTCGTCATTCATCGCAGGGATGAGTTTAGAGCATCTCCTGTTTTGGTGGAGCGAGCAAGATTACGTGAAAACATCACGTTCCTTCTTGATTCGGTTGTTGAGAAAATCGAAGGTGAAATGAAGGTGGAGAACATCGCGGTGAAAAACGTTAAGAGCGGAGAATGCTCAACGATCGTCTTAGACGGTGTCTTTGTTGCCGTTGGATTGACGCCTGAAACCGCACTGTTGGAAGGCGTTGTTGAGATGGAAAACGGATACGTTCTCACGGATGAATGGATGAAGACCTCTCTTCCGCTCGTCTATGCGGCAGGGGATCTTCGTAAAAAACCGTTAAGACAGGTGGTGACTGCTTGCGCTGACGGTGCAATCGCTGCAGAAGCGGCTGCAATGGCGCTCCGCGAAAAACGCTAAAATAAAGTTTCAAAAAAAATTAAAAAATTTTTAAAAAGTGACGTAAAACGCTTTACTTTTCAAAAACAATGTTATATAATAGCAATGTAATCAAGATGGTTACACTTTATTTAGCTCATTATTTTCCCCCTTATCATATTTGTGAAAGGCGGTCTACGAAAGTGGATCGTCTTTTACAATTTCTTGGGTATAAAATGAAGAAAGGTGGAAATACTTCAAGCACTCATCATTTTTCCCCTTTCATAATGAAAAAGCGAACGGAATTGATTTTCCGTCCGCTTTTTCTCATTTCTGTCAAGAAACGTGAATTGCATCTTTTTCGATGAGCTTTCTGATAAAGAAGAAAAGGGGAAGACCGAGACCGTAAATCCACACCGTTTCCGAAAGGAGGATGGAGGCAAATACCGTCCAGTACGCCGTTTCATACCCCATTAACGTGAACATCATCGGAAGACCGAATGCGTTGAGAAAGATGGGAGGCAGGGGAGCAAAAAAGGGGTTTTGGATCTTCCTTGAAAGGATGGCCGCAACCAGCGTGATCACACCGCCGATGAGCATGTCGATCGGGGAGGACGTCACGAGGTTAACGAGCATACAGCCAATGGTCACGCCGGGGATTGCCGCAGGAATGAGGATTGGAAGTATTGTAAGCGCTTCTGCAGGGCGGATTTGAAAGAAGGGGACGACTGCAAGCTCTCCCCAAACGACGGTGAAAACGAAGTATAATGCCGCGATAATTGCAGCTTGACAAAGCTCTCTTGTCTTAAAACGCATAAAAAAGACCTCCGGTCAGTTTAATGCGGAGGTCGAACGTTTCATTTGATCCCCCGTTTTTTTTAGATGGGTTGCTGGGCTACCATCATATTCATTTTAGCATATGGAACAAAAAATGTAAAATGATTTGGATGGCTTTTCAAAATCTAAACTTTTTCCGTTTTTGCCTGAAAAACTGACAAAAAGAACAAAATGCGGAGCAAAACGTTTTCTTTCCCGCGGAAAGTGTGTTATAATGTGTCCCGAATGAAATTTTTAGAGGAAAGAGAATGATCCAAACTGTAAACGTGAGTCTTCAATTCGGCGGAAGAAAGCTCTTTGAAGACGTCAACTTGAAATTTACCGCAGGAAACTGTTATGGCGTCATCGGCGCAAACGGGGCAGGAAAATCTACGTTCTTGCGAATTCTTTCGGGCGAACTTGAACCGAATAAGGGTGAGGTCGTCATCGGAAAGGGAGAGCGTATGTCCGTTCTGAGCCAGAACCAGAATGCATTTGACGACAGAACCGTTCTTGACACCGTTATGCTCGGCCATAAACGCTTGATGGAAATCATCGAGGAAAAGAACGAACTTTATTCCAAGCCCGATTTCTCCGAAGAGGATGGAATTCGTGCATCCGAGCTGGAAAGCGAATTTGCCGAGTTGAACGGTTGGGAAGCCGAGGCAGAGGCGCAGACCCTTCTCAACGGATTGGAAATCGCTGAAAAGTATCACTACACGTTGATGGGCGATCTCGACGCAAAGAAAAAGGTCAAAGTTCTGTTGGCTCAAGCACTCTTTGGCAATCCTGACATCCTCATTCTTGACGAGCCCACCAACAACCTTGACGCACGCACCATTCGTTGGCTCGAAAATTACCTTTTGGATTTTGAGAACACCATTATCATCGTTTCGCATAACCGACACTTCCTCAACAGAGTGTGCACGCACATCTGCGACGTGGATTACGGTCAGATCAACATCTTCTTCGGAAACTACGACTTCTGGTATGAAACCAGCCAGTTGCTTGCCCGTCAACAGAGGGATGCAAACAAGAAGGCAGAAGCGCGCGCGAAGGAATTGCAGGAGTTTATCGCCCGATTCTCGGCAAACGCATCCAAATCTCGTCAGGCGACCTCGAGAAAGAAAGAGCTTGAGAAGTTGACCATTGATGACTTTAAGCCCTCTTCGAGGAAGTACCCCTTTATCGACTTTAAGTACGAAAAAGAAATCGGGAATGATATTCTCTTCGTTGAAAATCTGACGAAGAAGGGGTATTTTGAAAACCTGAGCTTCACCGTGAAGCACGATGATAAGATCGCGTTCCTTGCAAAGAAGTCCACGACGCTCACGATGCTCTTCGACATCCTTGCAGGGGAAGTCGAGCCGGACAGCGGAACGTTCCGTTGGGGTAAGACCATCACGACGACCTATCTTCCGCAGGACAACCGCAAGTTCTTCGAGGGATGCGACTTGAACCTCGTTCAGTGGATCGATCAGTTCTCCAAGGAGCATGCCGAAACGTACTTGAGAGGTTGGCTCGGAAGAATGCTCTTTTCGGGAGAGGAAGCGCTCAAAAAGGCCTCCGTGCTTTCAGGAGGAGAGAAGGTCCGCTGTATGCTTGCGCGCATGATGTTGACCTCCGGAAACGTTCTCTTGA
>JAZNLR010000032.1:0-12720 GCA_045579195.1 Clostridia bacterium
CATGGCTACGATCCGACTTAAAGAGGTTGCAAACGCCATTGCCGAGAGCGCACCGCAAAAGTTCCTGATCCCCGTGAATCGCTGCCATCCGTTCACAGTTGTCGGCCTTGCAGATCGGCCGTTGAAATCTTACCTTGACGAGGTCGTTGCACTCGTTGAAAAATTTGTCCGAGAATAAGAAAAGCGAAGACGTTCTGTCTTCGCTTGTTTTTTAGTGCTGCTCTTTCAGTTCGCGCCTGAAATCATTCGGCGTCGATCCTGTCCACGCTTTGAAGGTCGTGATGAAGTGAGAAACGGAGGAGAAGTTGCATTCCTTTGCAATCTGCTTGAGCGTTCTCTTGTCGTCTGCAAGAAGCTCTTTTGTCTTTTCGATCTTGAGCTTGAGAACGTACTGCTTGGGCGGAACGCCCAAAACCTCCTTGAAGATGTGACGAAAATGCTCGTAAGAATATCCCATGTTCTGCGCAAGCTTTGCCCAGTTGATGTCGGTTGCGAAGTTGGTTTCGATGTAATTCAAAACGTACCCCAAGGTGCTCTTTGCAACCTGGCGTTTCATCGGCGTGATCGCAAGGTGACGGAAGAGGGCAATCAAGAGGTCGGAGGCAAGGAGATTCAGCCTCGTTTCATAATAGTCTTCCTGTCCGTTTAACTCTTCGATGAGCGCACGGAAGATTGCTTCAATGCGCGGATTTTCCTTCGTGTTGAAAACGCCGCTCGAAAGCTTGTTTGGAACGTCTGAAAAAGAAAAGCAAACCGAAATCAATTTTCCGTTCTCGGTCAGAACTTCGCTGTGCGTTGTGTTCGGCGGGAAGATGGCAACGTGCGCTTCCTCAAAGTGAAAGGAGACTCCGTCAATGACCGCATTCCCTGCGCCCGATGCGCAGAAAAACAGCTCGTAATCCTGCTGGGATCTGCTTTCAAAAACTTGCCCTTTGGGGAAGGAAAGCTCCGTTGCATATTTCACAGTTGCTTCAAACATTTTATAACCTCTTAAAATCCTCTTTTAACGCGCGCGTGTGAAATGAAATTTTGAAAATCACGCGCATATAGTATACACGATATTGCATTATAAAATTTGGCTAAACTCATTTCATTTTTTGGCGATTTGCAATTTCTTGTCTTTCATTTGCTCACTTTTACTTGTCAGATTTCTTTCATTTGTTCACAAGAAGTGGAAAATTCTCCCAAAGTTTCGCAAGATATTACAAAATTTATAAAAAATTTAGTCAAAAACTCTTGTCTTTTTCGCTCAATTTGACTATAATTAAATTTATCTAGGGGAATTATGCTTTTTTTTTGCTTGCTTTGTTCTTTTCTCCGTTTTTTCACTTTGAGCTTATTTTGAACCGACCGTGCAAATCGATCGGTTCGATGAGTGATAGAAAAAATTATTTTTTGGAGGAAAAATGATGAGAAAGTTTATTGCTATGCTTGTTTGCTGTGCAATGATCGTTGGCGCTCTGACCGGTCTTTCGTTCTTGGCTCCTTCTCAGACGGCTGAAGCTGCAGGTGTTGAGATGACCGCTTCGACTACTGACAACACGATCTTTGTGCAAGTTGGTAACGATCAGCGTGTTGGAAAGTGTCGCCCTATGGCGAGATCACGAGCGCTGAGGGTGTTGTTCTTGCACAGTACGGTGCGATTAAGCTCACGAAAGACAGAGGCGTAACGCAGGTTGACGGCTTGTGGATCAACGCAACTGGATCCGAGTGTTATACCTTTTTTGCTGGCGATGATGTAACTGCTCCTGGTGGTAGTTATACGTATGCTGACGGCAGTTTTGTGTATGACATTTCTTACCGCTCAGACGGCAACATCAATATCAAAAACGCTGATTGGGGTGTAACTTACGAGTTTACCGCTCTTTACGACGCAACTTGGACCTTCTCCAAGATTGATGCTTGGGCTCAGCTCCTTGTCGCTTGCTACATTAACGACACAGTTGCATTCGGCTGCTGGTCCAATGAAATGGCAGCAAACCCGATCGAAGTTGAGGCAAACGACGTTGTTCGCTTCTCGTTCTATACGGATACTGCTAATAAGTACTCCAACGTTGACTTCCAGTTGGACATCACTGCAACCGTTCCGACCGGAGGCGGAACGTTCACCGGAACGACGCTTGACATGATCCCCGCTGCAATGGCTGCAACCGATGCAAAGGTTGTTGGGAACATTGCTGATTACCAGATCTTGACCACCACTGACGGTGGCACAACCTGGCAGGTTGCAACCGGTTCTGCTGAATCCATTGGTGCTGGCGAGGTTGCTCCTTACTTGCGTGTGTATGACGGTCGTATGGTATGCGGCGGAAATGGTGAAGCTGAAACAACCCGCATTCGTTATGAAGTTACTGCAAAGTGTGCTCAGGAGATGACGTTTGCAATGAGCCACTTTGGAAAGGATTGGGGTTCTGCAAGATACACCGCTTATTCTTACGACGTTGAAACTGAAACCACGACCAAGCTTGGCTCGTCTGCTTGCGGCGCAAGTTGGGGTGAGGATCAGACCTGGTCGTTTGAAGCAACGGCGGAAGGCGACAAGCTCATCGTTGAAATCAACGGTGGTGGTGGAAAAAATGATGCTGGACTTGGAACTCCTCACGGAATCTTCACGTTGGAAGCTCCTGAAGCTTACATCATCAATCCCCCGGTGAAGCCGGCACCTCCTGTTGTCACGAAGGCTGACGTTGTTGTTGCAGGCGGAGTTGACTCTGTTTACCTCGGAGAATCCTTCAACCTCTCTTGCGACACCGATGCTTTCGGTTCTGCAACTATTTATAACTGGACGGCAAACGGAGATTTCATTGGTAATACCGCTGAAGTTACCTTTACGCCTGACAGGACTGGAACTTATGACATTCAGGTAACTGTAAACGGATTTGCAGGCACGGTGAAGACCCTTACCTGTAAGCGTGATGATCGCGTTCCCGGTGCATTGGTAACCGGTAAGGACGTTATCGCAGCATCCGCAGAATCTGTTGTTACTGGAACCGCAATGGATCTTGTTGCAAGCGACAACTTTGGTTATGATTATGCTAAGTTCTCTGCTTTGAAGTACACGCTCGACAGAGCAACTGTTTCTGCATTCCCTGCAGCATCGTTGGAAAACTTCAAGGGCCTCACTTACTCTACTTCCGGAAACTATGACAGCTATAATGCTAGCGGAAATGAGCAGTGGGCTGACGGAACCATCTCCATCCGTGATGACGGTTGGTGGAAGGTTAACGGAAAGGAATATGGATTTGTTTGGGAATTCACGGCTTTGATGGATTGCTATGCAACGCTCGTTGTTAATGACAGCACCTGGTCCAACTTGATGTACGATATGTACATGACCGTTGATGGTGAAACGTACCAGATCGCAAGAATGCAGTGGATCTCCAGCTTGAACCAGAAGATTTACGTTCCCGAGGGTGCATCTGTTCGCATCGTAACCTTCCAGGCAAACGGCGCTGTTAACGGAAGCCGTCTCCCTGACTTCTCCTTCGTTCCGTATGATGGAGATGAAAACCCGACCACGTTCATTAAGCACAACCAGGCTATGTCCGCTGCTGCATCCATGATGTGGATGGGAATGAAGGACGTTGCTGAATATGGCGACATCAATGCATACATCACTTACACGATGAATGGCGAAACCCTTCTCCCGCGTGAGAGTGTTGGCGCTGCATTTACCGCAACCGATGAGAATCCGTGGAGATGGGACCTTGGTCCGACCAACACGCACTCTGAGGCAGAAGGTGGTTTGCGCGGAACGAACGCTGACAACCAGAACTGCTGGAGATTCTTGGCTGGTCAGGAGCCTGTTGTTACCTTGACCGCCAAGAAAGACCTTAAGGTTACTTACACGAACGATGCATTCCCGAACACTTGGGTTGGCAACTCCGAGTTCGTTGTAACTTACATCTCGAGAGATGGCTTCAAGGAAGTTATCATCAAGAAGCCCATCGTTGCAAACGGCGACACCGACTGGTTCTTCGCAGTTAGCTTGAGAGCCGGCGATGCAATCGCTATCCAGCTCACGACGACCGCTACGGGACGTGTTAACGTTGGATGTAGCCCGGACTTCACGCTTTCTCCTGCAGACTTTGACGCAGAGAAGGTTGGTCAGGCAGTTGAATACATTGGCGCTGCTGTAACGCAGGTTGCAACCAGAGCTAACGTTTCTATCATTGGAAAGGAATCCATCCTTGCAGGAAGCGGCGAGTCCTTCAGCTTCGAGGCAAGAACGGATGCTAAGAACGTTGCAATGAACTATGAATGGTTTGTTAACGGCGAATCCGTTGGAACGGATGCAACCTATTCCTTCAAGCCGACCAAGGTTGGAACTTACTCCGTCTACGTTGTTGTTAACGGCATTCAGTCGAACGCTAAGACCGTAACCGTTATCAGCGCTCCTATCACGGAAGTTAAGGTTGCTGCTTCTGACGTTACGTTCGGACAGCTCATCAAGGCAACCGCAACTGTCAATGAGAATGCTGACTCTGACATCGTTTACACCTGGTATGTAAACGGCGAGTTCTACACCTCTACCGGTGCAACGTTTGAGTTCGTTCCTTCCGCACCCGGTGAGTACAAGATCAAGGCTGCTGCAGGCGGCGTAGAGAGCAAGGAAGTCACCGTTAAGGTCGGATATCCCACCATCACGGACTTCAACATCTATGTTCTTAACACACAGTTCCACAAGGGCGCAACGGTCGTTCTCCAGGTTGAAACCCTCGAGCTTCTCGATCCCGCTGCAACCATCACTTGGAAGGTCAACGGCGCTAACGTTACCGCTGATGGAAACGTTCTCCGCATTGAGCTCAACGAGGACATCGAAGTTTCCGTTACCATCGGAAACGTAACCAAGACCGTTAAGGTTTCTGTTGAAGACGGAACGGTTGAGGCTGAAGGATGTAACTCCTCCAAGGATGCAAGCGCAGGCATCATCCTCGGCGGACTTGCTGCTGCTGTTGTTCTTCTCAAGAAGAAAGAGGACTAATTCCTTGATCGATTGAAAGACAGTTTTTTGAACTAACTATAATTGCTCAGCTTCTTTTGAGGCTGAGCAATTTTTTATGCAGAAAAGTTTCCGTTTCGATTGACCGAGGGGGCTTTTAATGATACAATAGAACTGGTGCAGAAAGCGCCGAGAACACTTAGAGGAGAGTTTTATGCTGGATTTGAAGATGCATCAGTCTTTCGACGTCGCAAGCGACAAGATGGAACAGCCGCGCGCGTTTTACGTTCCGTTCGCCGTCGTCGAAGGTAAAGTGGGGGGAGAACGCCGTCTTTTGCTCAACGGCACTTGGGATTTCTGTTTCTTTGATTCGCTCGAGGAAGCTTCGTTGGATGCAGATTGCAATTTCAAAATGCCTGTCCCTTCAAATTGGCAGATGTCTGATTTCGGAAACGTGCAGTACACGAACTATAACTATCCGTTTCCGTTTTACCCGCCGTACGTTCCCAAGGAGAACCCGTGCGGACTTTACAAGAGAACGTTTGAAATTTCGAAGGTTGAAGGCGAGAAGTACTTCATGAACTTCGAAGGCGTTGACAGCTGTTTCTATCTTTATGTCAACGGAACTTACGCAGGTTATTCGTCCGGCTCGCACAATATGAGTGAGTTTGACGTCACCGATCTCGTTGTTGACGGTGAGAACGAAGTTAAGGTTCTCGTTTTGAAGTGGTGCGTGGGATCGTATCTTGAAGACCAGGATAAGATCCGCCTTTCGGGAATCTTCCGCGATGTTTCGCTCTTCTTCCGCGCAAAGCATCATATTTATGATTTCCGCGTCTCTTACGAGATTTCCGAGGATTTCAAGACGGCTGACGTCTTGGTTAAGCTCGTCAAAAACGGCGATTTTAAGGTCGGTTTTGCCCTTGATTTGAACGGGGAGAGCGTTGCTTGCGGGGAGGCCGAGGGCGACAGCATTTCCTTCACCGTTCCTTCTGTCGTTCTTTGGAATGCTGAAAATCCCGTTCTTTACAATTTGACCCTTTCCACCGATGAGGAGGTCATCAAAGAAGAGATCGCTTTCCGTAAGGTTGAGATCAAGGATGGCCTTTTCCACATCAACGGTGTTGCGGTCAAGCTTCTTGGCGTCAATCGTCATGACAGCTATGCTGACACGGGATATTATTCGCCCGTTGAAAAGCTTTTGGCTGACTTTAAGTTGATGAAGGAAAACAATGTCAATGCGATCAGAACGTCGCATTATCCGCCGTCTCCGCAGATGCTTAAGCTTTGTGATGAGCTCGGATTTTACGTTATCGATGAGGCGGACGTTGAAACGCACGGCGTCGTCATGATGAACGGTCGCTATAACACCAATTCCTTCTCGATCATTGCTGACGATCCTCGTTTTGCAACGTTGCTTCACGATCGCACCGTTCGCCTCTTTGAACGCGATAAGAACCGTTTCTCGGTTGTCTTCTGGTCGCTTGGAAATGAGTCAGGCTGGGGATGTAATTTCAGAAACGACGCTGTCTTCTTGAAAGAACTCGATCCGATGCGTATCGTGCACTATGAGTCGACTTACGTTCCCGAGGAAAAGCAGGAAGGAGAGACCTTCAAGGAGCTCGATGTCATCAGTAAGATGTATCCCGCAATTCCGTTGATCTATGAAACCCTTGAAAAGGATCCTCGTCCGTTTATCATGTGTGAGTACGTTCATGCGATGGGCAACGGCCCCGGAGATTTTGCGAAGTACGTCAAGGTCATTTTTGACGAGCCTCGCGTGATTGGCGGTTTCGTTTGGGAGTGGAACGATCACTCTGTGAAGACCGATAAGTACCCGAACTATTTCTATGGCGGCGATTGGGGCGACGTTCTCAATGACGGCACGTTCTGTATGGATGGATTGCTCTCTCCTGATAGAGAACCGCATCCTTCCGTTTGGGAGATGAAAAACCTTTATTCTCCTGCGTACATTTCCAAAAATGACGACGGAACGTTCACTTTGACCAACAGATTTGACTTTACTGACCTTGCCGACGTTCTCGTTGGCCGTTATGAGGTCGAAAAAGACGGAAAATGCGTTCTTACCGGCGAGCTTGAAATTGGATGCGCTCCGCACGCTTCGCGCGTTTTGGACATTCCTGAGCTCCCGAACGGTGATTGCGTCTTCGTTCGCTTCATCTTTGCAAGAAAAGTTGCCTCTGCGCTCGTTCCTGAAGGGCACGAAGTCGGCTTCGTTCAGTTTGATGTTTCCACTGAGGTGCGAAAGGATAACTTCCTCTTTGATGCGGCTCCTGCCCGTGATGAAGGAGATGTTGTTATCTTCGAGGGCGATGGCTTTGTTTACACCTTCGACAAGAAGCTCGCGAACTTCGTTTCAATGAAGAAGAACGGGGAAGAGCTTTTGACCCGCCCCGTTTCCTTGAATGTTCGCCGTGCTCCGACCGATAATGACGGCCAGGTTTATTGGAATGAATGGCGACCCATGGGGATTTATACCGCTCAGACGCGCGAGATCTCCACAACGCTTTCTGATGGTTGGTTGGACGTCGCGTTGATTCACGCCGCTGATGCGCGTGAGCCGGTTGTTTGCGGAAAGATGGGTATCTTTGTAAACAAGAACGGTGAAGTCCGTTATAGCTTCGATTTGGACGTCACAAAGCGCGTTGAATTCTTGCCGCGTTTCGGTCTTGTGTTTGGGTTGAAAAAAGATTTCGCAACGTATACATATTTTGGCCTTGGTCCTACGGAAAGTTATCTTGATAAACGTCACGCGTGCTTTACAAGTGAGTTCTCCGCAAAGGTTTCTGAAACCGTTCATCCGTACGTTAAGCCGCAAGAGAGCGGCTCGCACTGCGGCGTTCGCAAAGTTACCGTTAACGCGCCTGCTTGTGCAATTTCCGTTGATTCCGCAGAGGACTTCTCCATTTGCGTTGCTGATTTCACAATTCAGGAATTGATGACGAAAAAGCATCGCCATGAGCTGGTTCGTGCTGATGAAACTGAACTTTGCATTGACTATAAGATGAGCGGTGTCGGGTCGAATGCTTGCGGACCTAGACTTGCTTTGGAAGATGCGCTTTCTGAAAAGAAGATCCTTTGGGATGTTAACTTCAGAATTCTCTGATAATCGAAAAGATCAATTGAGGTTGCAGAATGAAAATTAAGAAAATCAATGCGAAAAAAGCACCGAAAGCAACGGGTGCATACGTTCAGGCTACCGCTATTGGAAATTTGATGTTTGTTTCCGGGCAGCTTGGGATTGATGCGCAGACTGGAGAAATGAGAGAGGGCGTTGAAGCTCAACTCTTTCAGGCAATTCAAAATCTTGCATACATCCTCAAAGAAAAGGATGCAAATCTCGCTAGCGTTGTCAAGACGACGGTATTCTTGAAAAACATGGAAGATATTGTGAAAGTTAACGCAGTTTTTGACGAGGCTTTTAAGGGTGACTTTCCTGCGCGCTCCTGTGTTGCGGTTGCCGGACTTCCGATGAATGCGCTTGTTGAAGTGGAAGCAATTGCAGTTTTGAAAAAATAATTCTGTCTACCCCAAAAATTCAAAAGTTCGTTTCGTATAATATAGCGTAGACGTTCTTTAGAAATTAAATTTGTGTTCTTTTTCATAAAAGCGACGAGGTGAAGGCTTCGTCGCTTCTTCCATTTAAGAGAGAGTTAAAAGCAAACTTGGAATATTTCAATCCACTTTTCATAGAATAGGACGAGAGGTGGAGGATGGATCAAATCGAAATCAGTTTGCCGATTGAAAAGGAATTTTTTCTAAAAGCCTTTTCTCGGCATTTGTGTGAACGACATAAGTTTTCTAAATCAGCATTAAAACTTCAAAATATTGGAAGTCGAAGTACTATGAAAGTAGGAATTTGTTCTAAAAACGATTCAATTCTACTTCATTTGGCACTTTCTGAGTATGTGGCATATGTTATTAAGCAAAGCTACTATTCAAAGCTAATTCATTTTCCAGAGGCGGAAAAGACTTTTTCTTTTGTGCTTTTGAAGGCGCTTGTGTTTGCTGATTTTGACGAATGCCGAGACGCAGTCTTTTCCCGCATAAAGCGATTTTCAACCATCTGCCTTGATGGCGTTGAAAACTTTCTTATCAGTGACTTAAAAGAGGAATGGAAACAGATTTCTATCTTGATAAATGAGAATTTGTTTCGAATTTCAGACCGTGATATGTTTATTGAATTTTTGAAATGTATCACGTCTTCAATTCTATCTCGTTTTGAGCAACTTTCTATTATTGGTGGAAATGAGCCCGTTCTTGTAGATGAAGCGCTCAATCAGGTTCCCTTTGGGTTCGCTGCATTTGAACGTTTGCCTCCGGACTTTTCATTGCTTGCTGCGTTGATTGAACACTATCCAAAACATCTTAAACTCTATGGAAACACGGACTTTGGTTGCCTCTCGGATGGCATTGGCGTTATCTTTGAGGGAAAGAGTTCAAATCAAAGAAAAAATATGATATCGAAGTAAAAATCGTTTGACAGCTTTGCGTTTTAACGATATAATATGCATAGTTAATTGACGTCGAAGCAAGACAAGTAAAGCTTTCAAGCTTTTTACAGAGAGTGTGCCGTTGGTGTGAGGCGCGCAAAAGCTGAATTCGTTGAAACCACTTGCCGAGTCACGCGTATAACGGGCGTAACCGTTTGTAAAGAGGCGAGGAAACTCGTAAATTAAGGTGGAACCACGGCTATGTCGTCCTTATGTTAGGACGGCGTTTTTTTATTTTTAAGAGGTGAATTATGGAAATTAAATTGAAAGACGGATCATTGTTGACTGTTGCTGATGATGCAAGCGTATACGACGCTGCGGTTGCGATCAGTGAAGGCCTTGCGCGTGCGGCACTCTGCGGCAAGGTGAACGGCGCTCTTGTTGACTTAAGACACAAGCTTGCTGACGGGGACGCGCTTGAAATCGTCACTTTTAAGGATGACGAAGGAAAACACGTTTATCGTCATACGGCCTCTCACATTCTTGCGCAGGCAGTTAAAAACCTTTATCCGAATTGCAAGCTTGCGATTGGGCCTTCGATTGACAACGGCTTCTATTACGACATCGACTTCAAGAATCCGATCACGAATGAAGACCTCGCAAAAATTGAAGCGGAAATGAAGAAGATCATCAAGGCGAATTATCCCATTTCGCGCTTTGAATTGCCACGCGATCAGGCGATTGCAAAGATGAGTAGCCTTGATGAACCCTACAAAGTAGAGCTCATTGAGGACCTTCCTGAAGGTGAAAACATTTCCTTTTATGAGCAGGGTGGATTTATTGATCTCTGTCGCGGACCTCATCTTTCTTCGACAGGAAAGATCAAGGCGTTTTCTTTGATGAGCATCACGGGTGCTTATTGGCGTGGAAATGAAAAGAACAAGATGTTGACCCGAATCTACGGAACGGCATTTGATAAAAAGAGCGATATGGAGGAATACTTCCGCATTCTTGAAGAGGCAAAGAAGAGAGACCATAGAAGACTCGGAAGAGAACTTGATTTGTTTGATATCTACGAAGAAGGTCCCGGATTCCCGTTCTTTATGCCGAAGGGTATGGTTCTTCGCAATACGCTTGAATCGTACTGGAGAGAGGAGCATGAAAAGAACGGATATCAGGAGATTCGCACTCCGATTATCCTAAATGAAGACCTTTGGCATCGCTCTGGCCATTGGGATCATTACAAAGAGAATATGTACTTTACGAAGATCGACGAGAAGGACTATGCAATTAAGCCCATGAACTGTCCGGGTGGAATGCTGGTGTTTAAGCGTAAGCTTCATTCTTATCGTGATTTGCCGCAGAGAATGGCAGAGCTAGGCCTTGTTCATCGTCATGAACTCTCTGGTGCACTGCATGGGTTGATGCGCGTTCGCAACTTCACGCAAGATGATGCGCATATCTTTATGACGCCTGACCAGATTGAAGGTGAAATTTTGAATGTCATCACACTCATCAATGATTTCTATAACGTCTTCGGATTCAACTATGAAATTGAACTTTCGACTCGTCCGGAAGATTCTATGGGAAGCGATGAGCAGTGGGAAATTGCAACCGAATCCTTGAAGAAAGCGTTGGAGCATTGTGGAAAGAGCTATAAGATCAATGAGGGAGATGGTGCGTTCTATGGCCCGAAGATCGACTTTCATTTGACGGATTCCATCGGTAGAACGTGGCAGTGTGGAACGATCCAGCTTGACTTCCAGATGCCGGAGCGTTTTGACTTGAATTACATCGGACAGGACGGCGAAAAACATCGTCCCGTTATGATTCACCGCGTTGTCTTTGGAAGTATTGAACGTTTCATTGCAATTCTTACGGAACATTATGCAGGTGCTTTCCCGGCATGGCTTGCGCCCGTTCAGGTGACCGTTCTTCCGATTTCTGAAGGAACGTATGCTTACGCTGAGGAAGTTTACGAGAAGTTGAAAGCGGCAGGTTTGCGTGTTGAGATTGATTCCAGAAATGAAAAGATTGGATATCGCATTCGTGAAGCGCAGCTTCAGAAACTGCCGTATATGTTGGTTCTCGGAGAGAAAGAGAAAGAGGCAGGAACTGTTGCAGTTCGTTCCCGTAAGGAAGGAGATCTTGGAACGAAGACAGTTGATGAGTTTATCGCATTCTTGAAGGAAGAAATTGCTGAAAAACGCTAAAAATCCGTTGACAATCGGATTTGAATATGTTATTATCTTTAGGAACAAGAAGGAGCTGTCCGCTTCTCACCATATCGGGTTAAGAACTTCGAATGGTTGCCGATTTCATATTTCTCTAATATAGGGATACTTCTGCGGACAGTTTTTGACTGTCCGCTATTTTTATTCGTGAGGTAAACGACCATTAAAGAGCATCAGACAAACAGAGACATTCGCGACCGCGAAGTCAGATTGATTGATGAAAACGGCGAGCAGCTTGGAATCGTTTCAAGCTCTGAAGCATTGAGAATCGCAGAAGACCGCGATCTCGATCTCGTCAAAATTTCACCGAACGCCGTTCCGCCGGTTTGCAAGATTATGGATTACGGTAAATTCAGATTTGAGCAGATCAAGAAGGATAAAGAGGCGAAGAAGAATCAGAAAGTAACGGAATTGAAGGAAATCAGCCTTTCCGTAACGATCGATACGAATGACCTCAATATTAAGGCAAAGAGCGCGGCAAAGTTTTTGCAGCGTGGTGATAAGGTAAAAGTCGGAATTCGAATGAAGGGAAGGCAGATGGCTCACGCTGAGTTGGGTGTTGCCGTCATGGATCGCTTCTTCGATCTCTTGAAAGAGTTTGCCGTCATGGAAAAGAAGCCGGAAAGAGAAGGACGCAATATTTTGATGATCCTCGCTCCGGTGAAGCAGTAAGTTAAAATTGTTTTACGGTGTTAAGATTGAAGGAGGTTTAAACTATGCCGAAAATGAAATCGCACGGTGGTGCAAAGAAACGCTTCAGAGTGACTAAGTCTGGTCAGTTGAAGAGAGCAAGAGCTTACAAGAACCATATCCTGAACAAGAAGACGAGAAAGAGAATTCGTAACTTGAGAAAGGGCGCTTATGTTGATAGCACGCAGCTTTCGACGATCAAGAACATGATTCCTTACAAGCAGTGATTTTGGAGGTAAAGAGAAATGGCAAGAATTAAAAGAGCTGTAAACGCTCATAAAAAACGTAGACGTATATTCAAGCTTGCGAAAGGTTATTTCGGAGCAAAATCCAAACAGTATAAAACTGCTAAAGCGGCTGTTATGAAGTCACTGCGCTATGCATACATCGGCCGTAAACT
>JAZNLR010000033.1:0-14138 GCA_045579195.1 Clostridia bacterium
TGGCCTCCGACTTTTAAGAACGCCAAGAGCGAAAAAGAGGGCTGTTTTTTGCGTTCCGAAAACGCTGGAGGGCTGATGATGAACCGCGAACTTCTCTCTCTGCCCGTCCATATGCTTTCCGACCTTCTTCACCGCCGCGAACTTTCTTCGCTCGAGCTGACGAAGGCCTATCTCTCTTCCATAGAAGAGAAGGAGGAATGCATCCGTGCCTACATTTCCGTGACGAAAGATGCGGCACTTTTTGCTGCAAGCGAAGCAGACGCACGTCTTGCAAACGGCGAAACTGCTCCGCTTTTGGGCATTCCGTTTGCTTTGAAGGACAACATTTCTACACGCGGCATCCGAACGACTGCCGCATCCCGTATGCTAGAGGATTTCATTCCGCCGTACGACGCGACCGTCACCGAACGCTTGAAAAAACAGGGTGCCGTTCTTCTCGGCAAGACCAACCTTGACGAATTTGCGATGGGCTCGACAACCGAGACGTCGTTTTTCTTCCCCACCCGCAATCCGCACGACCTTGCGCGCGTTCCGGGTGGAAGCTCAGGCGGAAGCGCCGCCGCGGTCGCCGCAAGAGAGGCTGCCTTTGCGCTCGGATCGGACACGGGCGGCTCCGTTCGGCAGCCGGCAGCATTCTGCGGCGTTGTCGGCTTAAAGCCCACGTTCGGCAGCGTTTCGCGATACGGAATGATCGCGTTCGCTTCCTCGCTCGATCAGATCGGCCCCATCACCCGTTGTGTGGAAGATGCAGCCCTCGTTTACGATGCGATTGCAGGATGCGATCCGCGTGATTTCACCTGCACGCACTCTCCTTCCCCTACGCACTCCTCTGTCAAGAAGGGCGTCCATGGATTGAAGATCGGCCTTCCAAAGGAGTTTTTTGGAGACTTCGTTTCTCCTGAGATCAGGGAAGCGACTTTGAACGCCGCATCCTTGCTGGAATCCCTCGGCGCTCACGTTGAGGAAACTTCGCTTCCCTCGTTTTCGGATGCCTTGAAAGTATACTGCATCCTTGCAAGCGCAGAAGCGTCTTCCAATCTCGCCCGCTTTGACGGCATTAAGTTCGGCCATCAGGCAAAGAACGCAAAAACGCCGGAGGAGCTCTTTGCAAAAAGCCGCGGGGAGGGATTTGGTCGTGAAGTCAAGCGCCGCATTCTTATGGGAACATTTGCCCTTTCACAGGGCCATGCGGACGCGTTTTACGAAACTGCGCTTTCCGCACGCACAGCTTGCACGCGGGAGCTTTTCTCTTTGACTTCAAAATTTGACGCACTCCTCACGCCGACAACGCCCACGACGGCCTTCCCCTTCCACACGAACGAGAACGACCCTGTCGCGGCATATGGCGCGGATATTCTGACCGCCCCTGCCAGCATCGCTGGCGCGCCCGCTCTTTCCCTTCCCTTTGGAACGGATAAAAACAATCTTCCCATTGGCATTCAGCTGATCGGAGGCAACCTTTCTGAAAACATCCTTTTCCGCATAGGATATGCCTGTGAAACGGGTGTAAAGGAGGGTGCATGAACAAGCAGTTTGAAACCGACATCGGGTTGGAAGTTCACGCAGAGCTTCTCACGAAAAGCAAGATCTTCTGCGGCTGTTCGACTGCGTTTGGAATGCCGCCGAACACGCAGGTCTGTCCTGTCTGCCTTGGGCTTCCGGGTTCGCTTCCCGTCTTGAACCGCCGCGCGGTGGAGCTTGCCATCCTCGCAGGGCTTGCAACAGGATGCACGATCGCAAAAGAACTCAAGCTTGACCGCAAAAACTATTATTACCCCGACCTTCCCAAAGGGTACCAAATTTCACAATTCGACAAACCACTCTGCTTTGACGGTGGCATCGAGATCGAAACCGAGCACGGAAAAAAACGCGTGCGCATCGAGCGCATCCACATCGAAGAGGATGCAGGCAAGCTCATCCACGACCGCGGCGATGAAACGCTGTGCGATTATAACCGCTGTGGCGTTCCCCTGATTGAAGTCGTAACCAAACCTGATCTTCGCTCTGCAGACGAGGCAGTCTCTTTCGTTCGCGCGCTTCGGGAAATTCTCCTCTTTGCGGGCGTTTCGAGCTGTAAGATGCAAGAGGGCGCGCTCCGCTGTGACGTCAACCTCTCCGTGCGCGAGATGGGCGAAGAAGCACTCGGCGAACGCACAGAGATCAAGAACTTGAATTCCTTCCAGTTCATCAAGAAAGCCATTCTCGATGAAGAGGCGCGGCAAAGAGCGCTCGTTTCGCAAGGAGAGCGTGTCGTGCGCGAAACTCGCCGCTTTGACAGCATCCTTGGAAAGACCTTCCGCATGCGCGAAAAGGAGGAGGCCGCAGATTACCGTTTCTTCCCTGAGCCGGATGCTTTCACCGTGGACGTTCCGTGCGAAACGGTTTCGCTTTTGCAAGCAAGCTTACCTGCCCTTCCCGACGAAAGAAGAGCGCAGTACGTCACGGAATTCGGCCTTTCCAAGAAAGATGCAAACGACCTCGTTTCGTCCAAACACATCTCAGACGTCTTTGACGAGGCAGCAAAGAGCGCAGAAAACAAGAAAACACTTGCATCCCTCTTCACAACCGAGCTCTTCCGCCTGCTTCCGGGGGAAGATGCACTCATCCCCATCACTCCAAAACACTTGGCGGAAGTTTCCAACCTTCTTTCAGGTGGTGAACTGAACAGTTCTTCCGCAAAGAAGCTGCTCTCCTTCCTCTGGGAAAAGGACGAAGATCCGAAAGCCGTCTGCTTGCGTGAAGATCTGTTGCAGATCTCCGACGAACGAGTGATTTTCGAACTTGCGCAAAACGTGATCGATTCTGCGCAAAAAGCAGTCGAGGATTATCGCGCGGGTAAAAAGCAAGCATTCCAAGCACTGCTTGGAATGGGAATGAAGATCTCGCGCGGCAAGGCAAACCCAATTTTATTGACAAAAAAACTCACGTTTTTGCTAGAGAACCAGCAAAAAGACGAAAACCGATGACTTTCATCGGTTTTTCTTTTTTCTCACAAATGACAATTTCTTCCAAAAAATCACAAATTTTTCCATGATCTCCTTGTTTTCTTTTCTATTTGCTTTACCTATTTGAAAAATTTTGTTATAATATCATAAGAACATGAAATCTGAGGGAAAACGAAAAAATGCGATCAATTTCAATCAACTTCCGATACTGCAGTTCAGGGCGTGGAAAGTTTCCCTACTCCATGGGAACTCACACGCACACGTTTTGGGAACTTGTGTATTATTACGAGGGAACAGGCATTTCTTGCGTAAATAACGTTGAGCACACATATACACCACATACGTACGTTTTGATTCCGCCGGGAGTTCCTCATTCTGAAATTGCACACACGAAAGGCAATCTGCACATTTTTGGAATGGATATCTTTCAAAACGAGCCGTCGTTTCAAAACGTGATCTTTGAAGACGATGAGAATTTCACCGTTGAAGAAAACCTGAAAAAGATTCTTTCGGAACTTCAAAAATGCGAGCCTTTTTATCGCGAGCGCATCAGCCTTGCGATGGAAGACGTCTTTTTGCTCACCGCAAGAAAGCACGCCACCCTTTCCGAAAATGCGATGGACGACAAGCTCCAGATGATCGTTCGGTATATTGACAGCTATCACACCACAGAGATCAACTTCCACAAGCTCGCTGAAACGCTGAACTATTCTTACGATTATCTCCGCCATTTCTTCAAGGAAAAGCTTGGCATTTCTCCCAAGCAGTACATCATTCAAAAGCGCATCGAAACTGCGAAAGACCTTCTAGCAAACTCCAAAACGAGCATCGCACAGATCGCCAACGTTTGCGGCTTCTATTCCGCGGCACACCTCGTCAAGGCTTTTAAAAATGCGACGGGAACCACCCCATCTGCATACCGCACAAGCCGCTCCAAAGACGTGAGCCCACCTTGCAAAATTCTTAACTGAAAAAAACAGCTCCGAAAACGGAGCTGTTCTTTTTTTACTTCTTTTCCACCAAGAGGTCAAGCGGGCCAAAGCCACCTGCCGCCTTTTGGTATGCATACGCGGATTTTCTGGGAGAACCGTGCGGCCCAACTTCAGCAAGCCAATCAAAGTCGTCATAATTGAGGTCTTGGAAGCAATCGTGGAAGAGGCCGAAGGTCTCTTTCGACTTCAGGTTGTCGAACATTCTAAAGTAATGCAAGCTCTCGACGTACGGCATCTCTTTGCGAATGAGCTCGTAAAGCATGGGGATCCACTCTGCAATCTTGTCGGCGTCTTTTGCGAACTTCTCGTTCCAACCGAACTCAGAGAGGAAGACTTTCTTATCTTTGCCCTCTCTTCTCTTGATGACTTCATACGTTCTGTTGTTCTCCGCAACGAACGCCTCTCCGGGTGCGCTGGGATACCAGTAGTACGGGTGCCAACAAGCAACCTGGAAGAAGTCGTCGGGGAACTTGCTTCCGTGCTCACCCGATTCGATGCAGTCATAGAGGAGCTCCAAAAACTCGGGGTTCGGGTCGTTGGAGATCTTTTCTTCGGGGTTGTGGAACGCGTGCGCAACGGTGGGATTTCCAAGCCCGTGCGGGTCGGTCAAGCCGCCAAGAACGGTGATCGCATCGGGGTTTGCCCTGTGGATGCCGCGCGATCCATAGAAGAGCATATCCGCGGAAATCTGCGCCATTTCCTTTAAGGGAAGCTGCAAATTTCTGCCGTCTGCACCCTTCGGTGCGCCGTAAACGCACATAAAGTCATAATTGTTGATCTCGTTATCGATCTCCCAATACGTGATCTCGGGGAATTCCTTGACCATTGTGTACCAGCTCTCTTCATATGTCTCGATCCACTTGCGGTACACACTGCCCTCGGTCGGGTCATACGGGATCTTTGCAGTGACGAATTTTTGCGCCTCCAAGTTCCAATTGCAATGGCACATTCCGATCATCTGGAAGCCATAGCTGTTCGCCTCTGCCAAAATTTCATGCATTAAGTCCGCTTTCTTGCGATCGATGGTCTTATAATCGCTCATGACCTCTTGGAAGTGCTGCCAATGGCGAATGCTTCGAACTCCCATATTCTTTAAGATGCGGTATCCTTTGCGGAAGTCAATGTTGTTTCCTTCGAACATCGTGCGGGAAATATAACACATACCGAAAAGATTGCTTTGGTCTGCTTTTTCAAGTTCGGGTCGATAGTTCTTTCCGTACTTTTCCGTTACATCCATTTCTTTATTTTCTCCTTATTGTTTGAAGTGTTTTTCACTTCATTGACGAGAGTATAGCACGATTGTTTCTCCATTTCAACCGTTTTTCAAAATTTGCCATAAAAATTTTTTCAAGAAAAAACACGCGTTTTTCTTCGCGTGTTCTTCTCTCTTTTATTCCATAAGTAAGTCAAGCGATCCGCTTCCGCCTGCCGCTTTTTGGTAGGCATACGCCGTCAAACGCGGCTCACCTGGCGCACGCAAAATCTCATCAAACCCGGCATACGGCTCGTCCATCCTTGGATCAGTAAACAATCCGTACATGCTGTTGCTCTCGCCGTAGTCCTCAAACAAGCGGAAGTAATGCACGCTCTCGACGTACGGCAAGTGCTCCGCCACCGTGGCATAAAGCTCGCCGATGCGCTTTGCAACCTCCTCTTCGGAACGCACTTTCACGCCCCAACCCACTTCGGTTAAGAACACCTTTTTGTCTTTGCCCTCGTACTTTAAGATGATGTTATAAAGCTCGTTGTTTTCGTCAATCCAATATTGATCCGCCGCAGTGGACTTCCAGTAGTACGGATGCCAGCTTGCGACTTGGAAAAAGTCGTCGGGGAATCTGCTTCCGTGCTCCCCCGAGAGAATCGCCTGATACATCATCTCCAAAAACTCGGCGTTCGTGGGATAGACGACCTTTCCCACCCCTTCGTACGTCTGACTCATCGCATTGCCGATTCCGGCAGGCTCAGTCAAACTGCTCATGACGGTGATTGCGTTCGGGTTTGCTCTGTGGATGCCGCGCGAAGCATAAAACATCATGTCGAGCGTCTGCGCGAGCATCACTTCGGGATCTTTATATCCGCCGACGTTCCCATAAATCTCCATGAATCCGGGGTTGTTGACTTCGTTTTCAATTTCCCAATAGGTCACTTCGGGAAATTCTTTGACGAGCGTATACCAACATTGCTCGTAATCTTCGAGCCACGCGTAATAATCGCTTCCTTCCCACGGCTGATATTTATGCTTCGGACCGACAAATCCGCCGTCAATATAGTTCGTGTGATTCATGCCGATGATCTGAAAGCCGTACTTCTTGGCCTCTGCCAAGAGTTCGTGCTGATACGCCACGCGATCTTCACGAAGGGTGTTCGGATCTTTCAAAAGATCGCGGAAATGCATCCAATGGCGCAAGGATTTCACACCCATGTTCGCAAGCAGTTGATACGTGTCCACGTAATTATTGGGCGCATTGACATCTCTGCTCGGTGCAATATAACACATCCCGAACAAGTACTTATCCTGCTCGACGATCGCGTTCTTTGGGTCATAATTCTCGCCCCAACGCTTGACCATCTCTTCTTTTGTCATCTCATCACCGCCGTTTCCGCCGCAAGCGCAGAGCGAAAAGACAAGACAGAAAATGAAAATCCAACAAAAAATTCGTTTCACGATTCCCCTCGTAAACAGTTTTTTATCAATATACCACATTCTATCTTTTTTGTAAACAAGTTTCTTTTTTTGCGCAGGAAAAAAGGACGCATGAACCATTCACACGTCCTTTGTTTTGTTCTTTAATCATCCAAGCCTTCTCGCAAAATTAACAGCGATCCCGTTGCCCCCGTCATCTTCTGATATGCATAAGCAGCAGGTCTCGGCGCTCCCGGCTCTCCGCCCGTATACGGGTACTTATCGTATGCCGAAGCTTTTTCGTCCGGGTCATAGAACAAGCCCATCATCTGACCGCCTTCGCCCAAGTTGTCAAACAGGCGGAAGAAGTGAACGGACTCCACGTACGGCATCTTTTCCAACACCGTCTGATAAAGCTCGGGAATCCACCGAGCCTGCTCTTCTTCGGTGTTGCGCTCCTGAATGAGCCAGCCCATCTCGGTTAAGAAGACCTTCTTGTCCTTCCCCTCGTACTTCAAGATCAAATCATAAAGCTTGTTGTTTTCGTTCACCCAGTAATCACAGGCACAGCTGTCGTACCAATAGTACGGATGCCAAGAAGCACACTGGAAGAAATCGTCGGGGTACATGCTTCCATGCTCACCCGTCAAAATCGCCTGGTACATCATTTCCAAAAACTCTGCGCTCGTCGGGTACGTCACCCAGCCGATGCCTTCATAGTTTTTCTGCAACGGAATTCCACAGCCCCAAGGTTCGGTCAAGCTTCCCATGATGGTGATGGCGTTGGGGTTTGCGCGATGGATACCGCGAGATGCATAGAGCATCATGTCGAGCGCGATTGCAACCATCTCTTCGGGCGGAAGATAGCCCTCTTCATTCCCATAAATACACATAAACCCCGGGTTGTTGATCTCGTTGTCAATCTCCCAGTACGTTATTTCGGGGAATTCGGAGACGAGCGTGAACCAACTCTCCTCGTAATCTTCAAGCCACTTATAATAATCGCTACCCTCCCACGGCTGATAGGGATGCTTGCCGCCCTGAAAACTTCCGTTGAGATAATTGTGTCCATTTACTCCGATGATCTGAAAGTCATAACTCTTTGCCATCGCAAGATAGCGATGGTGGCTTTCGACGCGCCCTTCCCGAACGTTCTTTGGGTCAGCGAGGACGTCATTCATGCCGATCCAATGGCGCAAGGATTTGACGCCGAGGTTGGAAAGCAACTGATAGACCTTTTCAGGCTTATTGAGATCGTCCGCATATTCTGCCCACGGCGTGATATAACACATCCCGAATAAGTACTTATCCTGCTCGACGATCGCGTTTGCGGGATCATAATTTTCACCCCACCGTTTGACCATCTCTTCTTTTGTCATCTCATCACCGCCTTGATTTTCACTTGGATGACATGCGCACAGCGAAACGGCAAGCAAGATGCACAAAAACAGACAAATGATTCGTTTCATTTTTCCTCCTAAAAAACTCAATCTTCTGTCAAAATGGTAAGCGAGCCTGTTCCTCCTGCCACCTTTTGGTAAGCATACGCTGACGGTCTTGGCGCTCCGGCAGCTCCACCCGTATCCGGACGGTGGTCATACGATCTGCCTTCATGCGGATCGTAAAACAATCCGAACATTTGTTGATTGTCAATCAAGTTGTCAAACGTTCTAAAATAACAAACGGTCTCCACATATGGCAGCTTCTCGCGCACCGTTTCATAGAGCTCTTCCACCCATTTTGCCTGTTGCGCTTCGGAAACCTCAGGGCGAATGCGCCAACCAATTTCGCTCAAAAAGACCTTTTTGTCCTTGCCCTCGTGTTTTAAGATAATGTCATAGAGCTCATTGTTTTCATCGATCCAATATTGATCCGCCGCAGAAGAAAACCAGTAATACGGGTGCCAACAGGCGACTTGGAAGAAATCGTCCGGAAACGTCGAACCGTGTTCACCCGAGGCGATCTCCTGATACATCATCTCCAAAAACTCCGCATTGGTCGGATAACGGACTCTGCCAATCCCTTCGTACGCAACGGAGTATGCTTTGCCGATCCCGGGCGGCTCGGTCAATGCGCCCATCACGGCAACTGCATCAGGGTTTGCGCGGTGAATGCCGCAGGATGCGCGATAGAGCATATCCACAGTGATCTGCAGCATATCGTCGACCGGCATATATTCACCAAGCTCCCCACGGATATACATCCATTCGGGATTGTTAAACTCCGAATCAATTTCCCAATAAGTGATCTCAGGGAACTCCTTGACGAGCGTATACCAACTCTCCTCATAATCGTCGAGCCACGCATAATAGTCACTTCCCTCCCACGGCTGATAGCGATGCTTCCCCGTGTCAAAGCCCTTGCCCTCGATATAATTCATGTGGTTGAGCCCAAGAATTTCAAACCCGTGCGCCTTCGCTTCGGCAAGCATTTCATGATGCCGCCGAACTTGCTCCTCTCGAAGCGTCCACGGGTCGGTCATAACGTAACCAAAGTGCAACCAATGGCGAACGAGCGTTACCCCCATATTGTCAAGGACTTGGTAAACGTCCTTATAATAATTTCGTGCGTTTGGATAATCGTCGTACTGCGGGATGCAACAAATCCCATAGAGATTTTCACGATTCGGCTTTTCCAAATCGGGGCGGTAATTCGCGCCCCACTTCGCAATCTTTTCCGCATCCGTCATTCCGCCGGCGGGCTGACACGCACACAGCGAAACGGCAAGCAAGATGCACAAAAACAGACAAACGATTCGTTTCATCTTTTCCCCTCTAAAAGCATTTCGTTATTTTTTCGGAAATAACTCAAGCGGGCCACTTCCGCCGGCAACCTCTTGATATGCGTGAGCCCCAAGCCTCGGCTCTCCGGGCTCGCCTTTGCGAACATCAACACCGTCGTATGAAATCTGAAGGTCAGTGTCATAGAACAAACCGAACGGTTTTTTTAAGTGTCCGATCGGATCAATAAACGTGTAATAATGCACGGCCTCAACGTACGGAAGCTGTTCTTTCACCGTCTGATAGAGATTCTTTAAGAAAAGTGCCTGCTTCTCCTCGGAATTGTGATCCACACGCCATCCAATTTCTGTGAAATAAACCTTCTTATCCTTGCCTTCGTGCCGCTTGATGATCTCATAAATTTTGTTGTTCTCATCAATCCAGTACTGTTCGGAAGGATCATTTCTGAAGTAATACGGGTGCCAACAAGCCGCCTGGAAGAAATCGTCCGGATAGGTACTTCCGTGTGCCCCCGATTCAATCGCTTGGTACATCATCTCCAAGAATTCAGCACTCGTCGGATAGGTCACCTTTCCAACCCCGTCATACGTTTTTGTCGGGCCCTTTCCAATGCCAAGGCTGCTGGGATCGGTCAAGCTTCCCATGATTGCAACCGCCTTCGGATTTGCGCGATGGATGCCGCGCGATCCATAAAGCATCATGTCGAGCGCAATTGCAACCATCTCTTCAGGCGGAGTGTATCCATTTTCGTTGCCGTAAACACACATAAATCCCGGGTTGTTGATTTCGTTGTCAATCTCCCAATGAGTGATCTCCGAAAATTCGGTTGCGAACGTATACCACGAGGTTTCGTAATCTTCGAGCCATTTGTAGTAATCACTGCCTTCCCACGGCTGATACTTATGCTTGGCAAGCATAAATCCTCTTCCCTCAATATAGTTATGGTGCGTCATACCGATCACCTGAATGCCATACTTCTTGGCTTCCGCCAAAATTGCGTGAATATACGCAACCTTGTCCTCACGGATGGTTGTCGGGTTGCTCATCACGCTTCCCATTTGCAGATGCAGGCGGATGGATTTGACACCCAGATTGTTCAAAACTTCGAACCCCAAAGGATAGTTATGCAAGTTGTTAACGTTGTTTTCCTTCGGCGGTTCATAGCACATTCCGTAAAGAAAACTTTGGTCTGCTTTCTCGTTTTCAGGATGATAATTCTCGCCCCACTTTGCAAGCATCTCCTCTCGCGTCATCTCATCCTGACCGCCACCCAACTCACTTGGCTTGCAAGCAACGAGTGAAAAGACAAGCAAGAAGCATATGACTAAACAAATAATCTTTTTCATTTTTCTCCTCCTAAAAAACTCAATCTTCTGTCAAAATCGTAAGCGATCCGCTTCCGCCTGCAACCTCCTGGAAGGCATATGCGGCAGGTCTCGGGGCGGCTGCTTCACCACCCGTGAAGGGGTACTTTTCGTAAGACGCCCTCGTGTCGGGATCATAGAACAAACCGAACATCTGTCCGTTGTAGGCAAGCCCGTCAAACAGGCGGAAGAAATGCACAGCCTCAACGTACGGCAGTTTTTCCTTGACCGTTTCATAGAGTTCTTTGACCCACTTTGCCTGCTCTTCCTCAGTGTTGCGCTCTTGGATGAGCCACCCGATCTCAGTCAAAAAGACCTTCTTGTCTTTGCCTTCATACTTTAAGATGAGGTCGTAAAGCTCGTTGTTTTCCTTCACCCAGTAATCATCGGCGCAGCTGTCGTACCAATAGTACGGATGCCAGCAAGCCGCCTGGAAGAAATCATCGGGGTAGATGCTGCCGTGTTCTCCCGAGAGGATCTGCTGATACATCATCTCGAAGAACTCCACGTTCGTGGGGTACGTCACCCAGCCGATGCCGGGGTACTTTTGGCTCATCGCCTTGCCAAGCCCCCAAGGCTCGGCCAAACTTCCCATCACCGTGATGGCGTTGGGGTTTGCGCGGTGGATTCCGCGCGAGCCATAGAGCATCATGTCGAGCGCAATTGCAACCATCTCTTCAGGCGGAGTGTATCCATTTTCGTTGCCGTAAACACACATAAATCCCGGGCTGTTGATCTCGTTGTCGATCTCCCAGTACGTAATCTCGGGGAATTCCTTCACGAGCGTATACCAAGACTCTTCGTAATCTTCGAGCCAGGTGTAATAATCGCTGCCCTCCCACGGCTGATACTTATGTTTGGCGAGGTTGAAGCCTCTGCCGCGGATATAGTTTTGGTGATTCATTCCAATGATCTGGAAGCCGTAACTCTTCGCCATCGCAAGATAGCGATGGTGCTTATCCGCATTTTCCCTGCGAACCGTGCTCGGATCTGAAAGAATATCTCCCATATGGATCCAATGGCGCAAGGATGTCACGCCCATGTTATCCATCAACTGATAGACCTTTTCCGGGTCATTGCGATTCCAGTCATATTCGATGGACGGCGTGATATAGCACATTCCGTAAAGAAAACTCTGGTCTGCTTTCTCGTTTTCAGGATGATAATTCTCGCCCCACTTTGCAAGCATCTCCTCTCGCGTCATCTCATCCTGACCGCCACCCAACTCGCTTGGCTTGCAAGCAACGAGTGAAAAGACAAGCAAGAAGCATATGACTAAACAAATAATCTTTTTCATTTTTCTCCTAAAAAACTCAATCTTCTGTCAAAATCGTGAGCGAACCGCTTGCCCCCGTCATCTTCTGGAATGCATAAGCAGACGGTCTCGGTGCTCCCGGTCCTTTCGCATCGATAAACGGGTACTTATCGTACTTCTCGATCGGCTCGTCGGGATCATAGAACAAACCGAACATCTGTCCGTTCTCTCCCAAATTGTCAAACAGACGGAAGAAGTGCACCGCCTCAACGTACGGCAGTTTTTCTTTTACGATTTGGTAAAGCTCAGGAATCCACTTTGCCTGCTCTTCCTCCGTGTTGCGCTCCTGCAGCAACCACCCGATCTCAGTCAAAAAGACTTTCTTGTCTTTCCCCTCGTGCTTTAAGATGATGTCGTAAAGCTCGTTGTTCTCATTCACCCAATAATCACACGCACAGCTGTCGTACCAATAGTACGGATGCCAGCAAGCCGCCTGGAAGAAGTCGTCAGGGTAGATGCTGCCGTGCGCACCCGACTCAATTGCCTGATACATCATCTCCAAAAACTCCGCGCTCGTGGGGTACTTGATATTTCCAATGCCAGGATAACTCTTCTGGAGCGGAATTCCACAGCCCCAAGGCTCAGTCAAGCTTCCCATGATGGTGATGGCGTTCGGGTTGGCGCGATGAATGCCGCGAGATGCATATAGCATCATATCAAGCGAGATTGCGACCATCTCTTCGGGCGGAAGATAGCCCTCTTCATTCCCATAAATACACATAAAGCCCGGGTTGTTGATCTCATTGTCAATCTCCCAATACGTCACCTCGGGAAACTCTTTGACGAGCGTATACCACGACTGCTCGTAATCCTCGAGCCACTCGTAGTACTTACTGCCCTCCCACGGCTGATACTTATGCTTTGAAAGCTCGAACCCTCTTCCGCGGATATAATTTTGGTGATTCATTCCGATGACTTGCATGCCGTACTGCTTGGCCATCGCAAGGTACTCATGATGTTTCTTCGCGTTTTCTTTGCGCAGTGTGGTCGGATTTTCCAACACGTTGCCCATATGAATCCAATGGCGCAAAGACTTCACGCCCATGTTTGCCATCAGCTGATAAACTTTTTCCGGAACGTTACGATTGCCCTCGTAAACTGCGTGCGGCGTGATATAACACATTCCGTAAAGATTGCTTTGATCCGCTTTTTCAAGTTCCGGTCGGTAATTTGCGCCCCACTTGAGCAACATTTCCTCCTCACTCATCCCATTTCCTGCGGTTCCGCCGCCGCACGCGCAAAGCGAAACAGTCAGCAAAAGGCACAAAAACAAGCTCAAAAATTTTTTCATGTTTTTCTCCTATTTTATCGATCCTTTGGCGATCGTGTTTTCTTCCTTATTATAAAAGAAATTTCTTTCTTTTTCAACCGTTTTCAAAAAAATGTGCCGTGACATGAAAAAAGCGCGACGAAATTTTCGTCGCGCTACTTGTTTATTTCTTAATCCAAATCAGATCTCCAAAGATCAAGCGATCCGCTTCCACCTGCTGCTTTCTGATATGCATAAGCTGCAGCCTTCGGTGCACCCGGTGCAACCAAGTCTTTCTGGAATGCACCCTCTTTGAATCTGGTGTTCGTCATGTACGTGCCCCAATCGCTGGGATCGGGATCAAAGAAAATTCCGGCGGTCTCACCGCTGTTTGCCATGTTGTCGAACATGCGGAAGTAATGCAAGCTCTCAACGTACGGCATGTGCTCTTTGATGGTTTCGTAAAGCTGCGGGATCCACTCTGCGATCTGGTCGTTCGTGCAGCCGCGGCCGATGTTCCAGCCGAACTCGGTCAAGAAGACCTTCTTGTCCTTGCCCTCACGACGCTTGATGACTTCGTAAATGCGGTTGTTCTCTTCGATAAAGAACTGGTCAGGACCTTTTGCGTAGTAGTACGGATGCCAAGCAGCGCACTGGAAGAAATCGTCCGGATAAATCGAGCCGTGCTCTCCGGAGAAGATCTTGTCATAAAGAATCTCCAAGAATCCAACGTTGGTCTCGTTGACTCTTCCGTTCTGCGAGGAAGGATTACCCAAACTCCACGGATCAACGAGTCCGCCCATGATGGTGATGGCGTTCGGATTTGCGCGGTGAATTCCGCGGGATGCATAGAACATCATATCGAGCGCAACGTCTGCCATCGTTGCAGAATCCAACATATATCCGGGT
>JAZNLR010000034.1:0-2888 GCA_045579195.1 Clostridia bacterium
CTGCGCCCAATAGAGCGCCGCATCCGGATCGCTTCCGCGAAGAGACTTGCAAAAAGCGCTCAAAATATCATAATAGAGATTTTCGTCAACCGAAAGAACTTTCTTTTGCGCCGACTGTTCTGCGCAGAGAAGGTCCACGACAATTCGCCCTTGCGCGTTCATCGGCGTTGAAACGGCCGCAAGCTCCAATGCGTTGAGTGCAAAGCGAAGATCTCCGCCTGCTGACCAAACAAAGTGATTCAGCGCGTCTTCCGTGACGTCCAACGGGAGATTTCCAAGTCCCTTTTTGTGAGAAATCGCCTTGATGAGAACGTTCTTGATCTCACCGTCTTCCAACTTTTTAAACTCAAAGACGCGGCAACGCGAAACGATTGCAGGCGTCATCGCGATGTACGGATTTTCGGTCGTAGAACCGATAAAAATGACGTCCCCTTGCTCGATCGCCGGAAGAAGACTGTCTGACTGCGTCTTGCTGAATCGATGGCACTCGTCAAGGAGGAGGTACGTTCGCTTTCCGTAAAGACGCTGAATCTCCTTTGCCTGTTCAACGACGCGCTTGACGTCCGCAACGCCGCACGTGACGGCGTTCAATTTGACAAATTCACCCTGCGTCGACTTTGCAATGATGTTCGCAAGCGTAGTTTTTCCGGTTCCCGGAGGACCCCAGAAAATGCAGCTTCCCAAGCGATCTGCTGAAATTGCACGGCGCAATAGAGAGTTTTTCTCGATGATGTGACGCTGACCGACAAAGTCCTCCAGCGTTTCTGCGCGCATACGCTCTGCCAAAGGTGCCATTGCTGGCGTATCCTGGGCAAGTGAAAACAAATCCATAATTTCTCCTTCTTAAAAAGCTGCTTAATTTACAGCAAAGCTTGAATCTGACTGCGCGTGGGAAGCGGTTCAATTGCGCCCTTTCCAAGCGTACAAAGGGCTCCGCAAACGTTTCCAAATCGCAACGCTTCATACAAGGTTTCGTCCGAAAGTTTTTTCAAATCCTTTCCATCCAAAACAGAGAGCACTCCGGCATAAAACGCATCCCCAGCGCCTGTCGTGTCCACAGGTTTCACAGAAATGGTTGCAACCGCTCCCTTTCGATCGCCAAAGTGCCAAACGCTTCCTTTCGCGCCACACGTGATCAAGACAAGGCGTTCTTTTGCAAGCTCTTCCACGAACGTTTCCGTGAAGATCTCAACCTCGTCTTCCGACAGCTTTATGATGTCTGCAAGCGGCAAAATATCGCGGTAAACGGACACCGCCGATTCTTGATCGCGGAAAATATCGCTTCTAAAATTCACGTCAAAGCTGACCTTCTTTCCAAGCTTTTTTGCTCGTTTCATAACATCTTTTGCAAGTGCAAATCCCACTTCTTCATGCAACATCAATGACCCGACGTGAACGATATCCGCCAAAGAAAGCTCCTCGTCTGAGGGTGGTATGATTTGATAATCGGCGGTGTTCTTGCGGTAAAAACAAAACGAACGTTCTCCCTCAGGCGAGAGCTCAACGAATGCAAGCGTAGTGTTATGTTTTTCGCTTTTGTCAACGCGAAGAAACGAAAGCCCCTGAGCTTTTGCAAAATCAGTCAAAAAATCTCCGATGAGATCATCACCAACGCAGCCGATAAAGCCACTTTCCCCGCCGAATCTCGCCACTCCGCAAGCGACGTTAAAGGGCGCACCGCCCGCCTTTCGTTCAAACGAAACTTGGCCGTCAACTTGTTTCCCGACCATATCTGCCAGAATTTCACCGATGCTTAAGATCATACACCCTCCATTGAAAACAAAACTTTTTTTTATTATACCTTGTTTCAAAATAAATGTCGATAGAATTTTGCATATTTATTAAAAGAACAAAACTTATTGTATAATGAAAATATAAACCATCGAGGAGAAATGAGATGGAATATAAGAAATACGGAAACACAATCGTTGCTCGTCTGGAAATCGGCGAAGAGGTCATCACGGCACTGAAGAAAATTGCGGAAGCTGAGAACATCACTTGCTTCCAAACACCATGACTTCACTTAACGCAAACGCGCTCTGCCCGGAACCCTTTTTGGACACGGAAATTTCCAGCCAGTCGGCGCGCACACCGTTGAGGTTGACAATGCCCGCCTCGCCACCGATTTCGCCCAATTTGACGCCCGAAACGAGCGTCCCGTCACTGAAACGGATATCCACTTTCATAGAGCGATGCTCCATGACAATCGAATTATAGATAAACAGAGAATTGATGGTTACCTCTTTGTCCCATTCCAAACGCAACGTGGCTTCTCCTACGGGCTGAGAAGAGCACCACTCGCGCGCGGCGTTGCCTGCCAGCACCGCCACTTCCCCGTCGATCACCGTTTCCGCCTTATAGCCTTCCGCCGTTCCTCCGGCGATCACTCTCGCCTCGTCGGAAAGAAGGGTATGTCCAGCCTTTTCTCCCGATGGGAGCGGCTGCGCCGTAATGGTGGGAGCGTTGATATAGACCGTGCCGTCCTCACGCAACCCGATCCTGTCGATGTTCAGGTATCGATCTCCTGAAGGCTTTTCAGGCGTGGTAAGCATATGATATGCCGTAAACAGCTCTTTGCCGTCCTTGCTGGTGAAAAAGCTGTTGTTACCGGGAGAAACAAGTTCGTCCGTACACGTTTTCAACAGCGGCACCGGATTCTTGACAAACGGGCCCATGGGATCGTCGCTCACAGCGTATCCGATTGCGTATTTGTCGGAATCGTATTTGTTTGCCGAATAGAACAAATAATACTTTCCGTTCATCTTCTGCATCCAGCATCCTTCTACCCAAGCCCAGCCTCCTTGGCCCGAGCGTTTTTCCCATACATGATCGGGACGCAGCAGGAACTTAGATTCGGTCTCCGCCTTGACGGAAGTGAGATCGTCGTT
>JAZNLR010000035.1:0-6781 GCA_045579195.1 Clostridia bacterium
ACCTTAGCGTTTACAGCTGCGAGCTTGCCCATAACCTGAGCGGTGTTTCCGCTAACCTTGGAAACAGGAGAGTTTTCAGCGGTTACCTTGTCGTAAGCAACGTTTACTTCATAGGTGAAGGACTTGTCGCCGTAAACAACGGTAGCGGTGAACTTACCAGCCTTGATAACTTCGAGCTCGGTGCCTTCCTCGTTGAGCTTGAAGCACTCAGCAGTTACGTTTGCAAGAGGAATGAATTCCGTTCCGTTATCGATGGTGGAAGTGTAGGTCATCTTACCAAGGGTGTTAGCGGTCATCTTAGCGCCGAGCGTGAAGTTAGCTACAGGAGCGTCAGAACCGGTTGCAGCACCGAGGGTGATGATGTTCTTAACAGTGATGGAAACAACGATCGGAGTTGCAGCATTACGATAGTTAATGTTGATGATTCCGGTCTTGTCAGCCTTCGTCTTGGAGAGCAAATCTGCGGTCAAAGGAATGATATCCGTGACAGTAGCTTCAGCAGCTCCGTTAGCGGTCTTATAGGTGATTCCAACCCAACGGTTGGTGACGTCGATGTTTGCATTGTATGCATACTGCGTCGTATTCAAAGTGGAGACAGGAGTGGTTGCCGTAGCGTCGCTGAAGAGAGCGATGCTGAAGACATCCTTCTTTGCAACTGCGTTAACGAGACCAGCGACTTTCTTAACGAGAGCCTCAGCGTCAGCCTTGGACTGAGCAACGGTCAAGTCGAGGAGTCCGTTCTTGATGTAAGCAACGATGAGAGCAGCGTTCTCTTCGGTGTACTCAGCAGCACGAACAGCCGGCTTAGCAGCAGTGATCTCGGTGATGTCAGCATCCAACGTTGCGAGAACATTGATATACGCAGCATCAGCATAATCGTAAGCATAACCGAGGTTAGCCAATGCAGCAGCGGAATCGAGGATAGCCTTCTCGAAGGTCTTCTGGATGTTGAGAACCTTAGCGATGTCAGCAAGAGCCTTCGTCTGGGTCTCAGCAATCTTGCTGTTGTCTGCCATAGCGTTGATCGCATCGATAGCGGTCTTAGCAGTGTTGTTGATTGCAGTCCAGTTTTCAGCCGTGAACTTCACTTCGTTGAGAGCCTCAACAGCAGCGTTGATTGCAGCAACAGCAGCAGCCTTCTCTGCAGCGAGGGTCTGAGCCTTCGTCTTAACAGCGTCAACAGCAACAACTGCAGCGCGGTAAGCGGTGTCAACAGCAGCCTTAGCCTCAGCGATTTCAGCGTTAACCTTAGCTTCGTTGTTAGCGGTCCAGGTCTTGGAAACAGCATTGATTGCAGCAGCACCAGCAGTTACAGCAGCGTCAAGATCAGCAGGAGTTGCATACTCAGCATCAACTTTCGTCGCTCTGTGAGCGGTCAAAGCTTCAACCTGTGCCTTCTTGTAAGCAGCGAGCTGTGCAGCAGCATCTTCTACCAACGTGAGAACGTCGTCAACTGCCTTTTCGAATGCAGTAAGAACAGGAGCGATCTCAGCAACGGTCTTGCAAGCCTGAACATCAACCTTTGCCTGCTGGATGAGCTTTTCGATAACAGCTACGTTTGCAGCAGAGTAGGTCTTCTTAACATCAGCGGTGAATTCAGTCTCAACAGCCTTGATCTCATTCTGAGCAGCCGTCTTAGCATCAGCAAGAGTCTTAGCGATGGTCTTAACAGCGTCGATGTTTGCGACCTCTGCATCGTAAGCAGCGATCAAATCAAGGAGATTCGTGTAAGTGGTGTCCGTCGTATCGAACGCAGCAATGTTGTTGCGGCCTTCGATGTAAACGATACCTTCGAGGGTGAGCCAGTTCAAATCGGTGTAATCAGCAACAGTAAGCTTGTTAACCTTGTCAGCGAGCTGAGAAAGGAGAAGATCTCTGTAACCGTTGATCATGAACTGAATCTTACCGATGGAAGCGCCGTCCAAAGCAGTCGTGTTAACTGCAGTGATGCTAGCCTCCTCATCATCGTGGAACGGATAATTAGCACATTCCTCAGCGAGCTTAGCGCAAGCAATGATTTCAGCATAGTGCTCGGAAGAGATGGTCGAAACAGCAACTCCGCCAACAACGGTGGTGGTGGGCTGGATCGAGGTCAAGTTGTTGATACGAGCATTCGCAAGCTGGATTCTTGCATCGGTGAGGATGGAGATGTAATGCCAGTTGTTCTTCAAAGAAGCAAGATCGTTCTTCTTCGTGCTGTAAACCTTGTTAGCATCAGCATCGTCATTCAACGTAGCGTCGTTGTAGTTAGCCTTGTACCATGCCTTGTAAGCATCGTATGCCTTAACTGCAGCTTCAACAGCGGGCTTAGCAGCATCGTAGGTCGTGATGAAACCGATTGCATCGATTGCAGCGAAGACCTTCTTAGCTTCAACTTCGTGCTGGAGCTCAAGAACAACCGTCTGAGCATCCGTCAAACGAACAGCGTTGTAAACGTATGCCTTCTGAGCAGCGGTCAATGCCTTATACTGAGCAGCAAGAGCGGTGACCTCAGCAGCGTTGTCGAGAGTGATCTCAGCATACGGGAGAGCAGCGATCTTCTGTGCAACAGGATATGCAGCAGCGATGTTAGCGAGCGTAGCTTCAGCGTCGGTCAAGGTCTTAACCTGAGCGTTGGTGATAAGAGCCTTCTGAACGTCGATCAATCCATTGTAAGCAGCGCGAGCAGCTTCAATAGCAACCTTAGCATCGTACATACCGGATTCGGTAACTGCACCCTGCGTGAGGATGTTGATCTGAGCAGGGATAGCGTTGATTGCATCGATAGCAACCTGAGCGTATGCCTGGTTCAAGGTCTTCTCAGCGTTGAGAAGCGTAGCGTAGGTGGACTCGGTCTCGAGCAAGTACTGATCGTTAACGCTCAATGCGTTGAACGCCTTTCTTGCAGCAACGATGTCAGCCTCTTTAGCCTTTGCGTTTGCCGGGGTAACCTTCAATGCTTCGATCAAAGCAGCAACATCCTTGTAATCTCCGGTTGCATAAACAACGGTGATCTTGAAGGTTGCGGTCTTTGCGCCGTCAACGGTGGTAACCGTGATGGTAGCGGTTCCTTCGGAGAGAGCGGTTACAACACCGTCTTTAACGGTTGCAACCTTCTCGTTGTCGGACTTCCAGGTTACGTCCTTGTTGTCTGCGTTAGCAGGAGCAACGGTTGCCTTAAGCGTAACAACTGCGCCGATTCCAACGCTTGCAGCCTCGGAATCCAACTTAACGCCAGTAACGTCCACCTTACCTGCAACGACCGTAACAGCACAGGACTTCTCAGTCTTGCCGTCTTCGGACTTAGCGGTGATCAAAGTGGTACCAGGGGCCTTAGCCTCTACCTTACCGGTCTGATCTACAGTTGCCACACTCGGGTTGGACGACGACCAGGTAATCTTCGCATCAGCCGGAGTTACGGTTGCAGTGATGTTCTTGGTCTCACCGACAGTGAAATTGTCGATGGCCGTCTTATCCAAAGCGATCGTAACAACAACTTCAGGAACGACAGGTTCAACCGGTTCAACCGGCTTCTGGCACGCCGTCATCGTGAACATCATTGCTACGACCAAAAGAAGAGCAAGGATCACGCGAGTTGTGTTCTTTTTCATGTTCTACCTCCAAAAAATTGTTTTTATAGAATTTTCCTGTGCGGTTGTTTTGTAGACGCTCCCACACATGGAATAAAAACCGAATCTAAGAAAAAAGTGGCCTCTTTTTTCATTTTATGACAGAATACGCCCATTAGCACATTCTTGTATAGATGAATTTTAGCACAACCGTTTTTGTTTGTCAACAGATTTTATTCGGTTATATCAGAATATTTATAGGATTTTGATGAAAATAAATGGAAAAGGAAGAAAGATTTTCAATGCCTTCCCCTTTTCCCTCTTTTAACATACAAAAACGGAACGCGATCATGATTTTCGCGCTCCGCTTTATCCTTATTATATATATGAGAGTTTTACGCTTTCTTGTTCTTGGGTTTCACAAAGATGAGAACCAAGATTCCTGCTGCTGCAACAACTGCAACGATGATGAGGATCACAACGCGAACGTCAAACTCTGCAGCCTCCTTCACCTCTTCGACAACTTCAAAGGTTCCGGTGACCGATGCAGTCATTCCGTGCTTATCGGTGGAAGTGTAAGTCACTTCGTAAGTTCCGATCTCGGTGGGAACGAATGCGTTGCTGTCATTCAACTTAATTTCAGTCTTGGTTCCGTCTTCTGCAACAAAGTTCACCGTGATGGTCGTTGTTGCGGAAGAAACTGCTTCGGAAACGCTTGCGTTCGGGATGGTAACCTGTTTTCCAACCGTCACGTTCTCAGGGAACGTGGTCGGCAAGCTTACCTTCGGGGGATCGTTGTCATAGAACGTTGCGTAGAACTCGTCGCTATATACGGAGCTGAGATTCAAAGAGTTCGTTGCCTTCATACGGAAGACGTAAGTTCCTTCGGAGTAAACCGTTGCGCCCAACGTCTTGGCGGTTCCGGAGACGGAACTCCAAACGGTGGAGCTCAAAGATCTATATTCCAACGTAAACTGCATCGTTCCGATTCCGTCGATTGCATCATGGAAGAACGTCGGAGCAGGAACTTTCATTTCGCGGCCTGCGTTTGCGTTCTTCGGGAAGTACTTCTCGGACCAAGCCTTGAATGCTTCCGCATCGTACGTCGGAATGGAGCTTTCAGCATACTGATCAACTTCCATTGCGTTAATGCTGAGGTTGAGCCAGCTGTCTTCGTATCCATCAACGCGAACCTGAACGTCGTAGAGCCCCGCTTCGGGCAAGGTCACCTTCGTCTTTGCGGAGGTTGCCGAGCTCAAGCCTGCTGCGGTGTACTGCGTGTCAGCTGCCTTCTTATACCAAACGCTTGCAACAAGGTAATTGTTGTTCGGGTTTACGAGAATGACGGGGATGTCAACCTGCGTTCCTGCGATTGCGAGGTAATTCGTGCCGTCGAACTTCAACATTGCAGCTTCGTCCAACAAGAGAACGGGAGCAATGGGATCTTCACTCGTTCCGAGCTTCTGCCCGCCAATGGACTTCACAAGGATCTTCGAGCTTCCGGTTGCATTGTTGAGCTTAAGGGTCACTCTTTCGATCACATTGTTGTAAACGCCTTCAGCCGCACCGAGTTCATCGCTGTCAAGGAAGATCTTTCCATCCTGCCAGGTAATCTTATGTGCGCCTTCCAAAACGATACTCTTCTCTGCGCCGCCATTCAAGGTTGCGGTCTTTGCAGCAATCGTGATGACGTTCTTTGCTTCTGCCTTTGCAAAGTCGGGATCCTCTCCTACCAAGATAATCTCCAAGCTTTCAAACGCTACGGTCTCAATCGCAAAGTCAAGAACGACCCCATCCGCCAAGACTTCTTCTTTGAAGTATACGGAAGGCGCCTGTTCCTTCTGCACCGTGCTATAGGTCAAAACTGCTCCGTCTTCGCTGTCCTGGACGACAAAATCCGAGGTCGTCCACAAAGCCTTGTTCGAAACCGCTGCGGACGCCGTCGTTGCGCCAACCCCTGCAATTCCCGCGACAACTGCAAGAACCATCAGAAGCGCAATGCAAAGACGAATTACTGCGCTGTTTTTGACATTCGTGTTCATAAGTTTTGTTTCCTCCTGAGAATCAACACCCCGTTGATTCCTTTTTTCGTCCGCATTGAGCCATTTTGCCCACCTCTTGCGAACATACTCCTACATTCTACACTCTATTCGTCAATTTGTCAAATTCGTTTTGGGATTTTTTGACAACTTTCATAAAAAAACCTTATTTGACGATGGCAAGATGACGTTCAATCGCAAAAGCGCTCCAAGGCTTGTTCTCCTCGGGCGGATATGCAATGAAAACCATCCGTTCCTTGGTCACGGGATGCGTAAACTTGAGTTCTGCCGCCCAGAGCGCAAGATTCGTTCGAATTGCGCCGTCACCATATCTCATATCACCCACGATGGGATGTCCCTCAGTTGCCAACTGAACGCGGATCTGATGTCCACGGCCGGTCATCAAACGAACCTCCAGCAACGTATACGCCCCCTTATACTCAAGCTCGCGGTAATGCAGTTCCGCGCGCTTTGCACCTTCAGTTGCAGCAGGAACGCGAGTCACAACGTTGGTCAAGGTGTTCTTTTTAAGGTAATGCTCCAAAACGCCTTCCTCTTTTGCCATCTTTCCTCCGATGACCGCAAGGTACTTCTTCTCAAAGTCCCCTTCGCGCAAGCTCTCGGAAAGACGGGATGCAGCTTTGGAGGTCTTGGCAAACACCATCACGCCACCCGTAGGGCGATCGAGACGATGCACAAGCCCAACATAGACGTTGCCCGGCTTGTTATATTTCTCGCGAATGTACTTCTTTACCAACGTGAGCATATCCGCATCTCCCGAACTGTCCGCCTGAGAGGGAACGTTCTGCGGCTTGCAGACGACGATAATATGATTGTCCTCAAACAGGACCTGCAAATCTTCCATCTTAACTCCTTTGATTGTTGACAGTTAATCTCTTTTGATACGGCATCACTTTGCGTACTTCTCACCAATGAACAAACCCGACGCACCGCAGGGAAGAACGATTTCCTCCTCCGTCGGCAAGCACACCTCGTACGCCTCGACGCTTCCCTTGTTCGGAATGCAAAGTTTGAGGATATTGGAAAGTACCGCAGGTTGCAAGCCCGTCGTATAGCTGTTGATGAGAACGAACAGCGGATCGTCAGACAACACCTTAGAGCACAGCGTCACAAAATCAAACAAAGACTCTTCAATTTTCCAAGTTTCACCAGAAGGCCCTCTTCCGTAGCTCG
>JAZNLR010000036.1:0-3715 GCA_045579195.1 Clostridia bacterium
ATTAACTCAGCTGGGAGAGTGTTACCTTGACGTGGTAAAAGTCGGGGGTTCGAGCCCCTCATTGCGCACCAATCTTTCACCGCACACCGACCGTGTGCGGTTTTTTTTGTTTTTTTCAATTCACGCTTGACAACGCAGAAAAAGAAAGCTATAATTCAACAAAACTTCTTTTTTAGGAGATTTGTTTATGGAACTTTGGAGCGTTGAACGCATCAATGAATGGTATGCAAAAATCCCTTGGCAGGTTGGGTTCAATTATGTTCCCTCCACCGCCGTCAATTCCACGGAAATGTGGCAGAAAGCCACTTTTGATGAGAAAACAATTCGAAGAGAGCTTGCTTGGGCAAAAGAGTTTGGCTATAACAGCGTGCGCGTCTTTTTACAGTTTATCGTTTGGGAAAAGGAACGCGAAGATTTCCTGAAAACCTTTGAAACCTTTCTTTCCATTGCCGCAGAAAACGGGATGAGTGTTCTTCCCATTCTCTTTGATGACTGTGCTTTTGGCCCGGGTTGTGACCCATTCTACGGCGAACAGCTTCCTCCCATTGAAGGACTTCACAACGGCCGCTGGACACCCTCCCCCGGCTTTCAGAATGCGGATGATCCCTCACGCCAAGCGATTTTGCGAAGCTACGTTCATGCAATCGTGTCCGCCCACAAAGACGACGACAGAATTTTGGCATGGGACGTCTACAATGAACCCGGAAACACGCAACGCGGCAATCGCGCTCTTCCACTCCTTCGCAATGTCTTTTCTTGGACGCGCGAGTGCGAACCAAGTCAACCGCTCACCGCAAGCCCCTGGCAAACGGGAATTTACGATTCCACCTATCACGCGATGCGCGAGCTTTCCGATATCTTAAGCTTCCATTCTTACGACCAGCTTGAGGTGACAGTTAATAAGTGGATCAAGCCCTTTGAAGCGTTTGACCGCCCCATGTTCGTCACAGAATGGCTGTGCCGTCAAAGAGAAAACACTTTTGAATCTCATCTTCCCCTTTGGGCAGAAAAGAAAATTTGTTGTTGGCAATGGGGCTTTGCAGTCGGAAAGACGCAGACCAATCTCTGGTGGGACAGCTGTGACCCCAACCCCGAAATCTGGCAACATGATGTCGTACGCGCGGACGGAACACCATTTGACCCCGCGGAATCAAAACTTCTCAAAGAAACGAAAGAGAAATATAGATGATCCACTAAAAAAAAGAACCCGAATCTCTTCGGGTTCTTTTCATTTTGCTTATCCTAAGGCGACGTCGAGAATCATCATCACGACGAAGCCCACCATCACTCCCCACGTTCCGAGGTGCGGATTTTCCGCAAGTTTTGCGTCGGGAATCAAATCTTCCGCGACGACGAAGATCATTGCGCCTGCTGCAAACGCCAAAAGCCACGGCATAACGGACGGCAAAAATGCCGCAAGCAAAATGCCGACCACGGCAGAGAGTGGTTCAACGATTCCGCTGAGTGCGCCAAACAAAAACGCTTTCTTTGCGCTTCCCGTTGCGCTCTTCATCGGAAGTGCGATGGCGGCGCCTTCGGGGAAGTTTTGAATTCCGATTCCGATTCCAAGCCCAAGTGCCGCAAGGTACGCCGCAGGTTCACCCGAAGTGATTGCCGCGCCGAATGCGAGGCCGACAGCAAGACCTTCCGGGATGTTATGAATGGTCACGGCAAGGAAAAGTTTCGTCGGTTTTGCCAAGGAAACTGCAGGTCCTTCCTCTTCGTCCGTTCCCTTGTGATGATGGGGAACGACGTGGTCCAGAAGGACGAGAAACAGTCCGCCGCACAAGAAACCGATCACAGCGGGGATGAACGACAGCGAACCGAACGTCGCCTCTGCTTGATCCAGAGCGGGAAGAAGAAGCGACCAGACAGACGCCGCAATCATAACGCCCGATGCGAATCCCAGGAAAAGCGTATTGACCCGGGACGAAATTTCTCCACGGAAAAAGAAAACGACACAGGAGCCCAGCGTTGTCATTACGAACGTAATCAAAACGCCAAGCACGGTTATTAAAGTTTCATTCACTTGTTTTTCTCCTTTGAGGAAAACCCTCCACTTTCAGCTTATGCAAAACAGTTTGTTTTCCGTTCTGTTATCGAATAATATCAGTTACAGTGTATCCCAATCCTTCGATTATTTCACGAAGGCGCGCATCCTCAATCGTTCCCGAAACGAATGCGGTCTTTTTCTTCAGATTGACTTTCGCACGAACGCCCTCGATCGCATTGAGTGCGTTTTCAACTTTCGTCGAGCAGTGAACACAGCCCATTCCTTCAATCACAACTTGGATTTCCTTTTTGCGAAACAACATTTTTTCATTCTCCTTTTATTCAAACATTAAATATTCAGCAAACGTATTCTGGAACTTCGGATTTTCCGCAAGATTCAGATTGATAGCCTCCGAAGAAAGAGCGTCGATTTGCGCGTTTGCATCTTTCGAAAGTAAGCACAAGAGCGCACCCAAGAGCGCACTGTTTCCGACGATTTCGATCTTCCCATCAAACGCAGGCGGAATCATACCGATTCCGAGAACACTTTCCATCTTAACAAAGTTTCCGAATCCTCCCGCAATACAGACGCGCTCCACCTCTTTTTCGGTGATGTTTGCGGTCTCCAGCAGAAGTTCAATTCCCGCTCGAACAGCGCCTTTTGCGAGCTGAACTTCGCGAACGTCCTTTTGCGAGAAAAACACGGTCTTATCTTCTGTGAGCGCAAACGAAGTCAGGCCATCGCGCTCGAAAAAGCGGGACTCATATTCTTCATTACAGTCGTCAAACCGTCCCGTTTCGTCGATGATCTCCTCTTGGACGAACTGAGCAACAGCATCCACGACACCTGAGCCGCAAATGCTCTTTGCAGGCGCGTTCCCAATCGTTTCAAGCAAGACGACTCCGTCTTTTGCGACGACGTGCGAGACGGCACCCCGCGCCGCACCCGAACCGCAGGCAAGTCCGCCACCTTCAAACGCAGGTCCTGCAGCTGTGGAAGAAGTTAAGACCTTTTCCTCGTTGAAAAGTGCAATTTCACCATTCGTCCCGAGGTCAACAAGGAGCGTATATCCCCGTTTTCTTCCACAGGCAAGCATTCCCGCAGTGATGTCCGCACCGACAAACGCAGAAACGGAGGGCAAAAGCTCAACCACTTTTCCGCGCAGCTTTGAAAGGCGCGTTCTCTTAGTGAAAACTGGTGCATACGGAGCAACGCCCATCGTCTTGCAATCTGTTCCGTTCAAAAGATGCAGCATCGTTGTGTTTGCAGCAACAACGGTGTAATAGACCTCGCTTTCCAAAATGCCGTATTCTTCCAACAGCTTATCGCAAAGCGCGTTTAACTGATTTTGAATCAACGAACTAAGAACGTTCAAAGATTCCGGCTCTTCCATCACGCGCTGAATGCGAGAAATGACGTCCGCACCGTACGGCCGCTGTGCATTCATTGCAGATTCTGTTCCGAGCACCTCGTTGCTGCAGAGATCCACAAGCTGACAGACGACCGTTGTCGTTCCGACGTCGATCGCAAACCCAAATGCGCGAGAGGTGGTGTCCCCATCTTCCTCTGCAATCTTTTCTCCGTTCAAAAAGACATGCGTCTTTCCGCCTTCGAAACGCTTTTCCAAAGCTTTTTCTCCGATCACGGCATTCTGTTTTGTGTTTTCGGTCAAAATGACGGCGCCCAACTCAACGTACGGCACGACAACGAGGTCCGTTTCCA
>JAZNLR010000037.1:0-5577 GCA_045579195.1 Clostridia bacterium
TTCGAAGCACGGGTGGAGAGTTTCGCAAGTATACAATGGCAGATCTGAAGACCTACCAAGCGGAGGCTCTCAAAGAGCGGCATATGATCAGTGAGGACCTGATATCACACGCGCGCATTGGCGCTGCGCTCATTGATGAACAGCGTGGGCTTTCCTTCCTCATCAACGAGGAGGATGTCCTGCGTGAACAGTGCATCATGGATGGTTTTGCTTTAAAAGAGGCGTTTGCGCTTCTTCACAGCCTTGATGAAAAGATCTCCGAGCGCATTCCTTTTGCGTTCCACCCCGAAAAAGGATATCTTACCGCATGTCCGACCAATTTGGGAACGGGAATGCGTGCTTCCGTTATGCTGTTCTTGCCTGCGCTCGCGATGACGAACAGTATGCAATCGGTCATTCTCTCTGCGCGTAAGTTCCAGTTGACGGTGCGCGGAGTGTACGGCGAGGGATCAACCGCCGCCGGATATATGTTCCAGATCTCCAACGAAGTGACGCTCGGCGTTTCCGAAGAGGAGATCATCACGAATGTTGAGGCAGTCGTGAACAAGATTTGCCAGGCGGAAATGAACGCAAGAGAGACTATCATGCAGGTGCAACCCCTTGAGTTGAAAGATAAGGTTTGCCGTGCATTTGGAATCCTCTCGTACGCCGCGCGAATCGATTCTGCTGAATTTATGAGCTTGATTGCAGACGTGAAGTTGGGAAGTGCACTCGGGCTTCTTCCAATTGCGTACTCCGAGCGGCTCAATCAGCTCTGTGTTGAAATGCAGCCTGCAAACATCAGCGTTGCAGCGGCACGCGAGCTCTCCCCGGAAGAGAGGGATGTCTATCGCGCGGAAACGTGTGCAAAGACGATGCGCGAGCTCGCAAGATAAGAAATGACTTTTTGAGGAGGAAACAGAATGTATAAATTCACGACGGGCGCAAAGCAGACGATTATGCTTGCGCAGAATATTTCCAAAAAGTATGAAATCACGTATATCGGCACCGAAAACATCGTGATGGCAATGCTCTCGAACAAGGAGAGCATTGGTGCACAGATTCTTAACGAGTGCGGCGTCACGCTTCAGAATTTCGGGGAGTACTTCGTCAACACGCTGGACCACGAATATAAGTTGAGCGGATATACGCCGAGAACAAAAAATATGTTTGAAAACGCGAATTCCATTGCGGTTAAGACAAACGACGGCATTATCGGAACGGAGCATCTCCTCTATGCCATTATGTGGGATGCCGAGAGCCTTGCTGTTCGCATCATTGAAAAGCTGGGTGTCAAGCGGAGCAATGTTCTCTTCCTCATCGAGCGTGAGTTGCGTGGCGAAGCAGAGAACTTTGGCGCTTCCAGCATCGGCAAGCCTGAAAACTTGCAGGATATGTACGATAATATGTTCGGGAAGTACGCCGAGGCGACCGAAGGGGAGGGAACTGTGCGAGAGAGCGCAGAGAGCCAGAAAGAGAACTTTGCAAAGTTCGGAACAGACCTCACTCAGCGTGCAAGAGAGGGAAAACTCGACCCTGTGATCGGGCGCAGCAAGGAGATTGAGCGCATTCTGCAGATCCTGTCGAGAAGAACGAAGAACAACCCCATCCTCGTGGGGGAACCCGGCGTTGGAAAATCTGCCGTGGTGGACGGCCTTGCGCAGTTGATTGTCAAGGGAGAAGTGCCTGAGCTTTTGAAAGACAAGATCGTCTTCTCGCTTGATCTTGGCGGGATGCTTGCAGGAACGAAGTACCGCGGAGATTTCGAAGAACGCTTGAAAGACTTCATTGATTACGTGACGAAGTCCGGCAACATCATTGTTTTCATCGATGAGATTCATAACCTCGTTGGTGCAGGCGCAAGCTCGGACAGCAAGATGGATGCGGCAGAGCTCCTCAAGCCGTTGCTTGCACGCGGCGAATTGCAGACCATTGGCGCAACGACCATCGATGAATATCGCAAGTATATCGAGAAAGATGCGGCTTTAGAGCGCCGTTTCCAGCCCGTCACGGTCGATCAGCCGAGCGTTGACGATACGATTGAGATCTTGAAAGGGCTTCGAGATAAGTACGAAGCGCATCACAAAGTCTCCATCACAGACGCCGCAATCATTGCCGCGGCGCAACTTTCTGACCGCTATATCACGGACCGATTCTTGCCGGACAAGGCGATTGACCTCATTGACGAGGCGGCTTCCCGTGCGCGCCTTGACAGTTATACCGCGCCGCCCGAAATGAAACAGCTTGAGGAAGAACTTGCGAAACTCGAAAATGAGATGAAAGACGCCCTCAAAAAGCAAAATTTTGAGGAGGCTGCTCGCATCCGCGACAAGAGCAAGGGAATTCGAGATGAGATGGAGAGCGCAAAGATCCGTTGGCAAGGAGATCGTGACAAGAAAAACGCTCAGATTGGCGAGGAGGAGATCGCAAAGATCGTCTCTTCTTGGACGGGTGTTCCTGTTGTTAAGCTGACGCAGACCGAGTCTGAAAAGCTGATCAACCTTGAATCCATTTTGCACAATCGCGTCATTGGACAGGACGAGGCCGTTTCTGCCGTTTCCAAGGCGATTCGTCGTGCGCGCGCAGGGCTTAAGGACCCGAAGCGCCCGATTGGCTCATTTATCTTCGTCGGTCCGACCGGTGTCGGAAAAACAGAACTTTCCAAGGCGCTTGCAGAGGCCGTCTTTGGCGATGAAAATTTGCTTGTTCGCGTGGATATGTCGGAATATATGGAGAAACACTCCGTTTCAAAGTTGGTGGGAGCGCCTCCGGGATATGTCGGTTTTGATGAGAACGGGCAGCTCACCGAAAAAATTCGCAGAAAGCCGTACTCAGTTGTTCTCTTTGACGAGGTGGAAAAGGCCCATCCCGACGTCTTTAACATCCTTCTTCAGATTTTGGATGACGGTCGTTTGACCGATTCCAAGGGAAGGGTCGTTGACTTCAAGAACACCATCATCATTATGACCTCGAATGCGGGTGCGAGTGAGATCGCACGCATTACGCACCTCGGTTTTGGCGGTGCGTCCGAACGCGGTGTTTACGATCACGATACGATGAAGGAGCGCATTCACGAGGCGTTGAGAAGTCAGTTTAAGCCCGAGTTCTTAAATCGCGTGGACGAGATCATCGTCTTCCGTCAGCATGATAAGGAGGACACGCGCAAGATCGCGCATCTGATGCTCAAGAACTTAAGCGAGCGTCTTGGCAAGCAGGATATCCACCTTCGCTTTACGGAGGCAGCGGAAGATCACCTTATCGGAAAGGGATTCGATCCGGAGTACGGTGCGCGTCCGTTACGCCGTGCCATTCAGCGCCTTGTGGAAGATCGCCTCTCCGAAGAGCTCTTGAAGGGCAACTTGGGCTTTGGGGATGACATTCTCATCGACTTTGCGTATGATGAGTTGACCTTCCGAAAGGTGTAAGAACTTAACATCTGTTTAATTTCTCAAAAACTATGGAAATCCGTCTTTGAGTGTGCTATAATAGGCATAGGGAACAACAAAATAGAAGGAGGAAACTTTCATGACGATTGAAATTGTCAACAAGAAGAACTATGAGGCAAGCGAAAAACTGAAAGAAGTAATCCGAAAAAAAGTCGGAAAGCTCGATAAGTATTTCGACGACACCAAAGTAGTCAAAGTTCTCCTGAAGAAGGAAAACGACGAATGTAACATGGAAATCTGCGTGCAGTATGACAAGAGCTTTATGCGTGCGGCGGTAGGTGGCGAAAACATGTTCGATATCATCGACATCGTTCTCCCGAAGTTCGAGCGCCAGATCTTAAAGCACAGGAGCAAATTGCAACAGAAGGTCAAGGCAAACGCCTTTAAGGAAGCACCACTGTATTTAAAGTCGGTTCCCGAAGAGAAAGAAACGAAGATTGCCCGCGTCAAGGAGTTTGATATGTTCCCGATGTCCGTGACCGAGGCAGCGGAGGAATTGGATCTGTTAGGACACGATTTTTACGTCTTTCTGGATGAGAAGACCGAGCTCATTTCCGTTATTTATCACAGAGATGACGGGGATTACGGTTTGATTCGCCCGAAGGTATAAACAAGTGTTTTATGCGGTGTGCTCAAGGAGCACACCGCTTTTTTTGAAAAAATAAGGTGGAATATGTTTTGCGGAATTGATTTTTTTGTGCAATTATACTATAATGAAATCAATAAAGCATTTTTCTTTGAATCAGATGCTGTTTTTTAGGAGAAAAAGATGAAGTTAACTTGGGAAACAACCAAATACGTCTTTCGGAATTTTATTCGGTTGATTCCGTTTGCAATTATCCCGGCTCTCGTGATGGCGCTCGTGTTCCAGAGAGGAGATCTCAAGATCTTTTTGGCGATCGCCGGAAGTGAAGGGGGGTATAGCGGTTCATTCCACGACATTCTGCAGGTCTTCTCCGTGGTTTCTTCCTCCGGATGGTGGCAGATCGTTTTGGTGTACGTTCTGTTGGTCTTCTTCCTGTCCGCTCTGTATGGAGCGGTGGAACGCCATGTTCGCACCGGCAAGTTTTCTTTTTCAAAGCCCTTTTCGAGAATTAACGACAACATCATTGCGATTGCGGCGATCTGTCTGCTGTTTATCGTTGTCTACGAGTTGGGCATTATCTTACTTGCCGCAATGCTGCACCTCGTGAACGTCACGATGCCCGGTGCGCTTGCGCCGATGACCGTCATTTTGATGTGTCTTCTTGCGACGCTGTTCCTGTTGGCAATTTCTCAGTTTATGACTTGGATTCCGCATATGACCATTCTTGGAAACTCTTTCACAGATGCCTGTGTTTATAGCGCGCGTGATTCTGTGGGGCATCGCGGAGAGCTTGGTCTCAGCATCATCTTGCCCATCGCGGTCGTTGCGCTTCTCTCGGTTGTGACGAATTTGAGTTTTGTCCCGGATGTTGTTGCAATCTTTGTGAACATGATTTATTATCTGTTCATCATCGTTTATTACATCGCAAATATCCTGATTGCGTTCTTCCACGTTCGCAATGAGCCGAGAAAAGATCTCAAGAAGAGATTCGGACGTTTTTAAGGCGGAGGGAAGGAAATGACGTTTAAGTATACAGCGATGTCCACCGCAAACAACTTTGTGAGTACGTGGAAAATTTTATTGTACCGTTTGATCATCGGCGTTCTGATGCTCTGCATTGGCGTGAGCTTGGTCTTGCCGAATATTGTTCCGCTCATTGAGGAGATGGAAGCGGCAAGAATCTTCATCGTTCTAGAGGATATCTTCAACGACGTTCTCTCGCTTGAGCTCAACATTAAGGATTGCATCGATGCGCTTTCGGGTGTTTTTGCTGAGATTGTAAACATCGTTTTGATGAGCTCGCAACACCTTGTGAGAACTTATCTCGCGCTTGCAATCACCATTCTTGTCTGGCGTTTCTTGTCTGAGCTTGCTGAGATCCCCTTTGGAATCGTTCTCAATGCATCGATGCGAATGAATGCAAACATCAGCTTTGGCTTAACGTACGTTCGCACTTTGCGCCTTTCTGTGAAGTATGCTTTGGCACGAATGCTCATTGCATTTCCGATTGATGCAAGTCGGATCGTAGCCATGTCGTTCTGTGAGCCAAGGAGTTGATCATTTGGT
>JAZNLR010000038.1:0-5483 GCA_045579195.1 Clostridia bacterium
TGCTCCCGCAAGCGTTATCGCTGACTTCAATTTCGGAGTTGGTACGGACGATTTGAGCGAGAACCCTGCAAAGACTGAATTGAAGGGCGATGCAAAGATTGAAGACGGATACCTCGTTGTAAACGGCGGTGGCGCATTGAAGGTTACGAATGCCGGCAAGCTCACGCCTGATTCCTTGACGATGGAAGCAATTGTAAACTTCAAGCCCGAGCAGAAGAGCGGAGATCACTGGTTGTTCTTCAAGGACCAGTCCTTCGGATTGAAGATCTGGGTTGATGGAGACACCGCGAAGTTGATCACGCAGGTTCGCACCACCGATAAGGGTTGGGCAGGCGACAGCACTTGGACTCCTGTTAATGCCCTCTTCGATGGAAAGGATCATCACGTTGCATTGGTTTACGACGCAGAAACCGGAATCATCAAAGTCTTTGTTGATTACGTGAAGGTTGATGAAGTTATGCTCGTTGCAGGAACGGAATCCAAGGGTTCTATCGTTGCTTCTGACTTCGATCTGTACCTCGGTGCAGGTTGGTGGGCAGACAACTTCCAGCAGGCAATGAGAGGTAAGTTCGTTCAGGCGAGAGTTTCCAACTTCGTTGTTCCTGTTGAAAGCATGATCGGCAACAGAACGCTTGCTCATTGGGATTTCTCCAATGGCGTGAAGGACACCGCTGAAGCGCTCGACAGCAACTTGGCTGGCGATGCGAAGAATGAGGGCGGATATGTTTCTGTTAGCGGCGCAGGCGCTTTGAAGACCACGCATTCTGCAGCTTTGAATCCGACGTCTTTGACGTTGGAAGCAATCGTAAACTTCACCGCAGATCAGAAGAAGGGTGACCACTGGTTGTTCTTCAAGGATCTGTCTTACGGATTGAAGATCTGGGTTGACGGCGACAACGCGAAGTTGATCACGCAGTTGCAGACCACCGATAAGGCATGGGCAGGCGACAGCACTTGGACCATCGTAAATGAGCTGTTTGACGGAAAGGATCATCACGTTGCTATGACTTACGATGCAACGACCGGTATCATCAAGGTTTACATTGATTACCAGCTCAAAGATGAAGTTCCCCTCGTGAACGGAAAGGATTCCAAGGGTGCTATCGTTGCAACCAACCATGACCTTTATATGGGCGCTGGCTGGTGGGGAGACAACTTCCAGCAGGCAATGAGAGGTAAGTTTGCTGAGGCAAGAATCTCCAATTATGTTGTTCCTGTTGATCAGATGATCGGCAACACTGCTCAGTAATTTTGAATTTAGTTCAAATCTTTGAGCTAGCTTAGATGTTCTCTTGCTGCTCGCCCTTTTGGGCGGGCAGTGAGAGAACTTTTTTCATTTCTATAATTTGGAAATCAAAACTTGACTTTCTATTTTCTTGTTTGTATAATAAAAACTAAGAATATACGGAAACGTTTTGATTGAAACGGAATTAGAGGAAGAAAAGTGGCAGCAACAATTAAGGATATCGCCGCAAGAACCGGTCTTGGATTGGCAACGATCTCATCGTATTTGAACGGCGGAAACGTAAGAGAAAAAAATCGTGTTAAGATTGAAGAGGCAATCAAAGAGTTGGATTTTGAAGTCAATGAAGTTGCGCGCGGTTTGAAGACAAAGCGTACGCATACGATCGGTGTTGTTTTGCCTGAGCTTCACAACATTTTCCACACGGAAATCATCACGGAAGTAGAGGAGTACTTCCGTAAAAACGGCTATGCCACAATGATTTGTGACTGTAAGAACAGCAGAGAACTTGAAAAAGAGGCTGTTGAATTCTTATACCGCAAGCGCGTTGACGGAATTATCAATATCCCGGTTTCTTCGGATGGTGCACATCTTGAAACCTTTATCAAAAATGACAAGCCAATTGTCCTTATCGACCGAAAGTTGGATGTAAAAGGCTGTGACAGCGTTTTGGTAAACAACGTTCAAGCGGCAAAAGAGGCCGTGGACCTTCTGATTGAAAACGGACATCGACACATTGGAATCATCGGTGGCCCGGAAGATATCAACACGGCACAGGAACGAATGAACGGATACTGTCGGAGCTTACAGGGCGCGGGAATTGAAATTAATCCCTCGTTGATTGCGCATGGTAATTATACGATCAAAGGTGGTGTTGAATGCATCAAAGATTTGATTCGAAGAAATCCGCAAATGACGGCAGTGTTTGTCATCAACTATGAAATGACCATGGGTGCGGTCATCGGAATCAATGATCTCGGACTTTCCATTGGTGAAAATATCTCGATGATTGGATATGATAACGTTGACTTCGCACGCGCTTCAAGGCCTAGACTGACCATCGTGGAACAGCCGACCATTCGCATTGCAGATGAAGCGGCAACGCTGATGCTGACAAGGCTGGAAGGCGGAAGAGAAGAGGATCGGGTCGTCAAATTTGATTCCACAATTCTTCACGGAAAATCAATTCGTAAAATTGAATTGGCATAAATGAAATCTCACCGAAAAACGCGGTGAGTTTTTTTTAAAAATCAAAAGATTTTTTATCAAAAGGTTTACAAGACAAATTTGATGTGGTAAAATATTAATCAACCGAAACGTTTCGATAATGGGAGGAGAAAAAACATATGTTAAGGCAGTTACCGTTTAAAGCAGGTGTTGTGACAAGACAGATTTCTGCAGAAAACCCGACCGGAGAAAAGGGCGGCGCTTGCAAATGGATTCCAAATCCTGAAGATCCAAACTTACCATACAGCCACCATGCCGTTCGTTTGGGGAAAGGCTGGAAAGTTCGTCCGTTTATTCCTGTGAAGGCAGGGGAAACGGTTGTTCTTGCGGACATTGAAGGACCAGGTGTGATCACGGAACTCTTCTTCGCGTCCGATTACCCGAGATTGTCTGAAATGGTCATCAGGATATACTGGGATGACGAAACCGAGCCTTCTGTTGAAGTTCCTGCCGGTGCGTTTTTCTGCATCGGACACGACAACCATCCGCATACGGTCAGTTCATTGCCTGTTACGGTTGCGCCTTATCGCGGCTGCAGTTGCTATTGGGAAATGCCTTTCCGTCGCCACGCTAAGATTACGGTGACACACGAGGGCAATGAAGATGTTCATATCGTTGCATACCGGGTTCTTTATCACTTAGAAGAGGTTTCGGAGGACACGGCTTACTTCCACGCACAATACCGTCGTTCTTTCACAACCGAAGAACACCCGGAACATACGATCTTAGACGGAGTCAAAGGCTGCGGAGCTTACGTCGGAACGTACCTTGCGGTTGAAAATCATGCGACCGGATGGTGGGGCGAAGGAGAGGTCAAGTTCTATCTGGACGGTGACAAGGAATTTCCGACGCTTTGCGACAACGGCACGGAAGACTACTTTGGCGGTGCTTGGAATTTCGGTTATGATTTTCCTCAAAGGGGAACGCCCGAAACTTGCTTTGAATCTCCGTTTTTGGGATTGCCGCTTGCAAAGCAGGCTGACGTCCACAGCGACAAGAAGTTTAGCCTTTACCGTTGGCACATTCAGGATTGCGTTGGTTTTAAAGAGGATATCCGCGTAACCATTCAAACGCTCGGTTGGTATCCTGACCACACATACCGCCCGCTCTGTCAGGACATTGCGTCAGTTGCCTATTTTTACCAGCTTGAGCCGCATCAAAAGTTCCCTGAGCTTCCCGATAAGACCAAGCGTTGGCAGCGTTGATGAAGGCGGTTAAAAGAGTGTCAGAAGCGTTTTGTTTGCGAACAGAACGACAATATAGAGAGGAGATTAAAGATGTTAAAAGGAATTAATAAGTTGTTGTCCCCAGAGCTTTTGAAGGTGCTTTGCGAAATGGGGCACGGAGATCGTCTGGTGATTGCTGACGGAAATTTCCCTGCAGAGTCGATGGGAAAGAATGCGATTGTCATTCGTATGGACGGCCATGGCGCGGCAGAGGTTTTGAAAGCAATTTTAGAAGTCTTCCCGTTGGACACTTACGTCGAGCAGCCGGTCGGACTGATGGCATTGATGCCCGGAGATGTCGGCAAGATTGAAACGCCCATCTGGGATGAATATGCAAAAATCGTCGCAGAAGCTGACGCGCGTGGAGAGAGCGCAATCGGTCACATTGAGCGTTTTGCGTTCTATGACGAAACCAAGAAGGTCTATGCAATCATTGCAACAGGTGAAAGCGCACTTTATGCAAACGTTATGTTGCAGAAAGGCGTTGTCATTTAAAAATCAGTGAAAATCAACAAAACCCCGACTGTCAGTCGGGGTTTTGTTTTCATTTTGAAATCTTTAGAGATATTTTTGCATTAGAAACTCTTTTTTGAAGCTTCCGTCTTTCAATCGGAAGGCGTTGGGGCGTTCTGCAAAGACGCGGAAACCGAACTTTTCGTAAAGTGCGCGTGCTCTGTCGTTTCCTTCAAAAAAGGCAAGTTCCAGAATGGAAGTTCCGCGTTCTTTTGCAAGAGCGATCATTTCAGAAAAGAGGTGAGATCCGATTCCGTCGTTCCAAAACTCACGCAAGAGGGCAATCCCAACGGTTGCTCGGTGGGCTTCCTTGATGGGTGTGTGGAAATCGATCTGACAGCTTCCGGCAACCTTTCCATCCACAAAACAAGCGATGCAAACGGAGCTTTGGGAGGCGAGTAATGATTGGATCCAACGTTCTTCCTGTTCGATGGAGATGGTCCATTCCTCAGGATAACGCATCAAAAAGTCGGTTTCGCCCGACGCGGTTTTGATTGCGTTGAGCATGCCTTCTGCATCCTCTTTTTGAGGACTGCGTAAAATTGCTGTCTTGCCGCTTTTCAACGTGACTGTCTTTTCCGAAAAGGTCATGAATGCACCTCCAAATTTCATTTCTCCAATTTGATTGCGCTTATCATACCACAAAAGAGGGAAGATGTAAAGTAGATCAAAAAGGATAGATTTTGCGTTTTCTCGGAAGAATAAAAGAGTTGACATTTGCGAACAAATGTTTTAGAATATTTTGGAACAAAGACAAAGGAGAAGTCGCGTGAAATTTGAGCTCGTTTCGAAATATCAGCCGACGGGGGATCAGCCCCAGGCAATCGAAAAGCTGACGGAAGGCATCCGGGACGGCTTGCGAACGCAAGTCCTTTTGGGTGTCACCGGATCGGGCAAGACTTTCACGATGGCGAACGTGATTGCGAACGTCAACCGACCGACCCTTGTGATCGCGCATAACAAGACTCTTGCCGCGCAGCTTTGCAATGAGTTCCGCGAGTTCTTTCCGCACAATCGCGTGGAGTACTTCGTGTCTTATTATGATTACTATCAACCCGAGTCGTACATCCCCAGCACGGACACCTATATCGAGAAGGACATGTCCGTCAACGATGAGATCGACAAGTTGAGAAATTCCGCAACTGCCTCTTTGGCAGAACGGCGAGACGTCATTGTCGTTTCTTCCGTTTCGTGTATTTACGGCCTTGGCGCGCCCGAGGAGTACTTCAAGCTGAGCATTGCGATCCGTCCGGGAATGACGTTGGACCGTGACG
>JAZNLR010000039.1:0-3223 GCA_045579195.1 Clostridia bacterium
GACGGTGGCGTTTTCTGTGCACGCGCTTTCTTCGTTAAAAGTGCGTCCATTTTTGATGATTGCGTACCTTGTGTTTGGTGCGGCGCTTTCCGTCTTTTTGGGTGGCGTTGAGAAGAGCAATTTTATCTCTCGCTGTTTGACGGTGGGGCTGCTTCTTCTCTCAAATTTTGTCTTTATTTCCGCAGGAAAATGCCTCGTCAATTTTGCGCGAGGGAAACGACCTGCGCGTGAACAGCTTTGCAGTTTGTTCGTTTTGTTTTTCCTTTGTTTTCGCGGAACGTACACCTTGCAAATTTTGGTTTTTTCGCCGTTCTTAGCAATGACATCTGCGGCAGTTCTCTTCCTTGCGACAACGCGCGGAAAGGACGTTTTTCCCGCTGCGTTCACCGCTGCGCTCGCAGCTTACTTTTCTGGAAGTGAAACAGGTATTCTCGTCCTGATCGTTGCCGTTTCGCTTGCGGCGTTTGCATTTTGTGATCTCAACCGTTTTCTTTCTGCGTTTGCAATGCTCGGCGTGTACGTTGCACTCGCATTTACGGGTGCAATTTCCTCCGATCCATATGCTTTTTTTTCCTTTCTCTTTGGGTTGATGCCCGTTTTGATGATTCCGGGAAGTGCTTTTTCCAAAGATGGGGAAGTCCGCTCAGAGCAGATGGCAACGAGAGCGCTCATCAATCGAAACCGTCACAGCATCGGGAAGAGAATCTTGGAAATGTCAGATGTGTTTACACAGATGTCAAACGTATTTTTCTCACTTGCAAGGCGGCCCCTTGATCAAGGAGCAACCAAAGCCATTGCGCAAGAGGCACAACGGCGCATTTGTGAGAAGTGTGCTTTTCAGCGCCAGTGCCTTGGCAACGGCGTGGAACGAGAGACTGCAATTGCATCTCTTTGCGAGCGCGGTCTTGCGAGGGGAAAGGTCAACGCGCTTGATCTTCCGCCGTACTTGTCGGGGGTGTGCAGACGACAAAATGAGTTGATTTCCGTTTTGAATGCGTGCATTTTGGAGTACTTTGCGCATCGGACCGCGCGATTGGATACGGACGTTGCACGAAAGCTCATTGGAGAGCAACTGAAAGGCGTTTCGGACATTATGCGCAGATTTTCTGACGAGGTCTCCTGTAACGTGGAATTTGACGGACGCCTTGAAGAAGCGCTGATGGAAGCCTTTGCTCTTGAGGGAATGGACGTTCGGGACGTCATGGTGATCTCAGGTAAGCAAAAACAGGTGAATTTGACGGTGCAGGGCGGAAAACAGCGTGCCGCTGCCGTTTGTGAACTTGCAGGGAAGGTGCTTGGAGAAAAGCTTTCGGTTGCGCGCTGTGAGGTCGCTCCGCGCAAGAATTATGCAACCCTCTCTTTACGCGCAGTTCCGAAATTTGACGCCGTTTTCGGGTCTTCCAATAAGATCAAGGATGGCTCAAACGTTTCGGGGGATACGCACTCTTTGATCCACCTCTCCGACGATCGGATGATGCTTGCCCTTTGTGACGGGATGGGAAGCGGAGAGAGTGCGGAACGGATGAGTAATAATGCAATTTCACTTGTTGAAAACTTTTATCGCGCCGGATTTGATGACGCACTTATCTTGGAAACGGTAAATCGCCTTCTTGCTATCGGAAATGCAGAGAGCTTTGCTGCACTTGACATCGTCATAATCGACCTAGGGTGCGGAACGTGCGATTTCATCAAAATTGGGTCGTCTGCAAGTTTTGTCAAGCGAAAAACGTATGTTGATGTCGTGGAAGCAAACTCCTTGCCGTTGGGAATTCTTGAAGACGTCAAGCCCACGGTTCGAAGAACGAGCCTTGAAAAAGGAGACGTTGTCGTTCTTGCAACCGACGGCATAGAAGATGCCTTTTCTCAAGGGGAGCTTTCGGATTTTTTGGCAAACGGTGCGTACTTTCACCCGCAGGCGCTTGCAGACGAACTTCTTTCAGAGGCATATTCGCGACAAGGAAAAGTTGCGAAAGACGATATGACCGTTCTTGCTGTGCGAATTGTGTAAAAAAGAAAAGCCGACATTTTGTCGGCTTTTTAAAGTTCTTTTCCATATATACGGTAGACTTTTGAGATCTCACCGCCAAGCTTCACGAAGGGTTTCCACGATGCAGGGTTTTCCTCAAGAATGGTTCCACCTTCGAAGTACGGCACGTTGAGCTGTTTCAATGTCTTTTGCGTTTCAAAGAAAAGCTGTGCGAGCGTTCCGCGATTTTGGAACTCCGGGATGACGTACTGCAGCATTCCGCGCGCACGGGAAAGGCGCTTTCGCAGGAAAAGAAAGGAAAAAGGATTGATTTTTCCCTTCGTTTTTTGCAGGATTTCATTAAAATCAAGCAAGGTGACTGAGAAGCCAACGGGCCTTCCCGTTTTCTCTTCTCGTGCGATTTTAATAAGATTCGGATTTAAAAAGAAACCAAAGTTTTTCAAAAATGCGAAGATGAGCGATGTATCAGGTGCCTCTTGGTAGTTGATTTTTGTGGTTGCCGCACGGAAGACGGATGCAACGTCTTCAACGTCACGCTGAACGTTCTTTCTGTCAAACGAGTCGATTCGAATGGCATACCTTTTTGCGGAAAATTCCGCAAGGCGCTCAAGCGTTTCATTCTTCTCGAAGTCCACGGGGATTTTGACGGTGAACTGATCGCTTGCCTTTTGGTATCCAACGGACTCCAATAGGGATGCATAATAGGGGAAGTTGAATGAAGTCAAAAAAGTATGCGGCTCGTCAAAACCCTTGATGAGAATCCCTCTTCGCGTGTCCGGATCGTATGGCGTGAATGGTCCTTCGACGTAATTCACGCACTTCTTTAGATCTCGCTCCATTTCCGAAAACAGCTCGTGTGCGACCGTTTCGTCATTGATGCAGTCGAAGAAGGAAAAGTATCCAATGCGTGCGTTTTGTTTCTTGCTTTCGGCAACGGTGTAAAGAATGCGACCGACCGGTTTCCCATCTTTGAGCGCCAACAGAGCAGTATAGTTCTTCGATTTGAGAACTTCGCGGTTTAGTTCTTTTTTGAGCGCAGAAAAAATAGGGCACGTATAGCGCGGATTGTCGCGGTAAAGCGCCTTCGGAAGATGGATGAAGGAATGAAGTTGTCGTCTATTCGTAACTTTGAGGATCATGAGAAAAGTATAACACAAAAGAGAGGGAAAGAAAAGAGATTTCAAAAAGAAAAGCGGATGAGATCATCCGCTGTTTTGATCAGAACAAGTTGAAAAC
>JAZNLR010000040.1:0-2207 GCA_045579195.1 Clostridia bacterium
GGGAACGAAAACAAGGAGAAGCAAAAGTACAGAAAGGATAACCCCGACAATTCGGAAACGGAAGAGCTTCTGATAAGAAAAGCGCGAAAAAAAGAACATTCCTCCGCCACCCAACAATGCGCCAATAAGCTGCTTTTTCGCAAAGAAGAGAGGGTCGTTCATATCTGCCGCGGCGGTGTAATTGCTGGCGCTATAAATCATCACGATTCCAAACAGAACAAGAAACGAAACACAAATCACCAACGGATAATCCACCCGTTTTTCCTCTCTCATTGGCACAATTCCTCCACCAACTCAACAAAGCGCCTTCCGCGCGCCTCAAAATTCTCAAACTGATCAAAGCTCGCGCAAGCGGGCGAAAGCAAAACCGCAGTCCCCGATTTTGCCATTTTGCTTGCAAGAATAACCCCCTCATCTAATGTCGAGCAGCAAAAGACTTGTTGGAATCCAACTTGTTTTGCATCTTCCAAAAGGCGGAAACGCGCATCCCCAAACACAATTGCACAAGTGATATTTTCGTTAAATGCCCGAAAGAGTTCGCAAAAAGAGCTCCCTTTTTCGCTTCCACCCAAGAGGATAATTGTCGGAACCTTCATCGTTCTCACCGCACAAATTGTCGAATCCACGTTTGTCGCTTTGGAATCGTTGAAATAAGAAACGCCACCAACAGTCTTCACAAATTGTAAACGATGGTCAATACCTGAAAACCGTCTCAAAACGCGCTTGATTGCCGCACTTTCAACTTCACATAGCTTTGCAATACAGACAGCACAGAGAACGTTTTCAAGATTGTGTTCCCCCAAAAGGCGCACATCGGAAAGAGAGCAAATTTCTTCCCATCCTTTTAGCGTGGAAATGATCCTTTCTTCTTGTATGTACACTCCGAAAACTTCGCGCTCCTTTGAAAAGAAGACCCGTTTCCCGGTTATCCCCTTGGTGAAGTCCAAAACGCGCTCGCAATCTGCATTTAGCACCGCAAATTCAGCCGAAGTTTGATTTTCAAAAATGCGAGCTTTGCATTGCGTATATTTCTCCATCGTTCCATGGCGATTCAAATGATCTTCCGAAATGTTCAAAACTGCAGCAACATCCGGACGAAATGTGTGAATTGTTTCAAGCTGAAAACTTGAAACCTCCAAAACAGCGAAGTCACTTTCAGAAAGCTCTTGCACTTTCTGCGAAAACGGCGTTCCAATATTTCCAAGAAGAAAAGAGTTTTCTCCTTGCTCTTTTAGAATTTCCGCAAGCAAAGAAACCGTTGTTGTTTTTCCGTTTGTTCCCGTCACCGCAAGTGTTCTTCCTTTGCAAAGCTGAAACGCAAATTCAAGCTCCCCCAAAACGGGAATGTTTTTCTCTTGCGCGAGGAGGACAATTCTGTCCGTCAAAGGAACTCCTGGGCTTACGATCACCGCATAAATACCCGTCAAGACCTCTTCCTTGGCGACCGCGCTCAAGTCAACACAACCAAGCTTTTTCAGCCGTCCAATATGTGACGAATCTCTTTCATCAAACAAAAAGACATTCGCTTGAAAAGAGAGGAGTTTCTCCGCAACAGAAACGCCGCTTTCTCCAACCCCGACAACTAAGAACGATTTCCCTTTAAAAAGCATTTCTCCCCCAAACTTAAGCAAACGCAAGCGTTAGAACCGCAGCGCACAGTGAAAAAATCGTATAAAGAACAACGATTTGATTCTCATGATACCCCTTTATCTGTAAGTGATGATGAAACGGAGCCATCAGGAAGATCCTTCTCTTAAAGAGGCGAAAACTCGCAACCTGCAATATGACGGAAATACATGAGATGACGAAACAAACCCCTAAAATCGGAATTAACAGAACTTTTCCGCTGACAACCGCAATCGCAGTTATAATACCACCCAAAAACAAAGATCCCGTATCCCCCATAAAGACCTTCGCAGGATGTGCGTTAAAGAATAAGTATCCAACGAGTCCGCCAACAGATAAAGCGCAAAGTCGCGCAAGATTTAAGCGCTCTTCGCTTTCACCAATTCGTCCAAACAGCTCAAGGGATTCAAACTGCGCAAACTCAAGCACAAGAAATGCCAGAAGGTAAACAATGGAAACAGAAGACAACAATCCATCCATTCCATCTGTTAAATTGACGCTGTTGACAGTCACGATATAGATAAAAACAACTGCAGGAACCATCCATTTCCCAAGAGAAACCTCTATCTTCGAAAAAGGAA
>JAZNLR010000041.1:0-3805 GCA_045579195.1 Clostridia bacterium
CCCAATGTTGTTGCCGTGTCTGACGCAGCAACCTCAATGGGCTTTCCTGTCACATCCGATTTGATCTGCGTCCATAAAAGTGAGTTTGCAGAGCCACCCATGGCTCGCAAGACCTCCGCTTTTGCACCTGCTTCTTCCGCAATTTCAAGGTTATGAAGAAGAGAGAATGCAACACCCTCCATCGCCGCGCGAATCAAATGCCCCTTTGTCTTCGAAAAATCTAGCCCATAAAAGACGCCCTTTGCTTTCGGATCCCAAATCGGCGACCGCTCACCGGACATATAAGGAAGAAAAACAACTCCATCACTTCCGGGCGCAACTTCCTCTGCAAGTTCGTTGTAAATCAAAAGAGAACTTGTTCCTTGCTCTTTTGCGAGAGTCCGTTCGTATGCACCGAACTCCTTTTCCAACCAACGCATGACTCCGCCACCACCGGTTGTTCCGCCCTGAAGCAACAACAACCCGGGGACAACGTGATATCCGAGAATTAGTCTTGGGTCTGCCTGAACAGAATCAATACAGATGCTCATTCCACCCGCTTGGCCGCCTTGCTCTTGTGTCTGACCCGGGCGAACAACTCCTGCGCCCAACGTTCCACACGCCGCATCCAGTCCCCCTGCAACAACAGGAGTTCCGACCAGCAAGCCCGTTTCCTTTGCCGCCGCTTCCGTCACGCCGCCAATCACTTCGTGACAAGCGTAGATCGGAGGTAAGAATTCCATTGGGATTCCTAAAAGCGCACACATTTCTGCATCCCAGGCCCCTTTTTTCATGTCAAAGCAATGCAACCCGTACCCTTGCGAGATGTCCTGCGTGATTTGATTTGTCAACTTATACGCAATATAGCTGTTGCATTGCAAAATTTTGTCAATCTTTTCATAGATCTCGGGTTTTTCTCGCTGATACCACAAGATCTTTGCAGTTGTGTAAGACGGCTGAAGAGAATTTCCGGCAACCGAGAAAATCTTTTCTCTGCCAATCCTTTCATTGAGTTCTTCACAGAGATCCTTTGATCTCGCGTCCATCCAGATCGGCGTGTTTGTGAGAACTTTGCCCGCTTTATCGATTGCAACAGCGGACCAACTTTGTCCGTCAACTCCGATGCCGACAATCTCTTCGGGAAGGACCTTCCCTCCCTCAAAAACAGAACGGATTGCCTTACAAACGCCCATCCACCAGTCTTCCGGATTCTGCTCTGCCCAGCCCGGCGCGGGATAATAAACCGCGTATTCCTCCGAAGTTGAAGCAACAACATCTCCATTCTTTTCGAAGACGGCAACCTTACAGGCGCTCGTTCCGATATCAATTCCCAATAAATATCGATTCATAGATTCACTCAAATGCTACTTTTCATGCCTTGCCGTTACATCCACAAACGATCATGCGCTCTTTCACAAGCTCTTTCACGGCTTCCATTCCGACAATTCCAAGCTTTTTCGGGTCATAGGTTTCCGGCTTTTCCGCAAGAAGCTTTTTACAAGCATTCACGTATGCTACGCGCAATTCGGTTGCAAAGTTCACCTTGCAGATTCCGCGGCGAACACATTCACGAACATCTTCATCGCTCAGTCCGGATGCGCCGTGCAATACCAGCGGAACAGAGACAACATCACGAATCTCCGAAACGCGGACTTTATCCAAAACAGGCGTGCCTGCATAAAAACCGTGTGCCGTTCCAATTGCAATTGCCAAAGAGGAAACATTGGTCTGCTCAACAAACTCTTTTGCCTCCAATGGATTCGTGTTGGTGTCCGCTTCGGCTTCCAGGTCATCTTCCTTACCTCCGACTTTTCCAAGCTCCGCCTCAACCGGAATGCCAAAAGCCTCCGCAACGTCAACCACCTTCTTTGTGACTGCAACATTGTTCTCAAACGTTTCGCCTGAACCGTCAATCATAACGGAGGTATATCCGGCTTTCATTGCCTGCTCAGCGAGTTCAAAGCTGCTGCCGTGATCGAGGTGAAGGCAAACGGGAACACTTGCCTTCTTTGCCTCAGCAGCAACAATTCCAAAGTAAGTTTCGAGCGTACCATACTTTACGGTCGAGGGCGTCGTCTGCAGCATGACAGGAGCTTTCAATTCCTCTGCAGCCGCAATAACTGCTTTGACCATTTCCATATTTTCGACGTTAAACGCGCCGACAGCATACCCTTCTTTCCGGGCCTTTTCCAACATTTCTTTTGAGGTTACCAACGGCATAATATTTTTCTCCTTTTTCAAACCAAAACGTTTCGTTTTTGCGTTAAAAAAAATTTTTCTTTACAACTCTTCCAAATAAAACCGATTTCTTATTCAGCGATTTCCTTTGAAAACTTCACCGATTTTCCGGACTAAACTGTTACGAAGTTTCGTGTTTTTATAAAAACCGAAACGTTTCGGTTTTTGGACCATTTTAAGCCCACGGAGTATTCCGTAAGGCTAACTTTTTAAAATCGATCCTTTAGTTCCCTTCTAGCTTAACATCACAAAAGCGAATTGTCAACTGTTTTTAAAAATTTCCCTTCTTCTTTGACAAAAAAATTGCAAACTTTCTTAACAAATGTTTATAATGTTACCATATTCGTAAAAAAATGTAGCAGTTTTACGTTTTATGTCGTTTCTCCACCATTTTTTCAGTCATCTCCTCTCCTTGATTATCAAAACGGATTGACAATTTTTCTTTTCCATTCTAAAATGGCATATAGTAACGTTTCGTTTTATCATTTTTTTTACGTTGGAGGCAAAATGAAAAAAGTTTATGTACTTGGAAGCATCAATCTTGATCTTGTGATGCAAATGGAGCGGATGCCAAAACTTGGAGAATCTGTCATTGGGAGCGGTTTTTTCGCTAACCAAGGCGGAAAGGGCGCAAATCAAGCGGTTGCTTGCTCGAAACTCGGCTGTGATTGCACCTTTCTCGGTTCAGTCGGGAAAGACGAAAATGCGACAAAGCTTCTCTCCTCTATTCACTCTTACGGAGTAAAGACTGATGCCGTTCAATTCTCTGACTTTCCGAGCGGAACTTGCATCATTCTCTTTGACCTGACAAAGCAAGACAATCTTCTCGTTGTCGACCCTGGAGCAAATATGCACGTTGACCCGAACTTTATCACATCTTATTTGCGTGATCACGCATCTTTGGGAGATCTCTTTGTTACGCAGTTGGAAACAAACTTGACCGCAGTTGAGGCAGGACTTTCAGTTGCAAAAGAACTTGGTCTCTTTACCGTTCTCAACCCTGCTCCTGCCCGAACTCTTCCCGCCTCAATCCTAGAAAACGTTGATTTGATTGTCCCAAATGAAACAGAGGCTTTTGCGCTTACCGGCGTCCTCCCTGATTCCGATGAAAACATTCTTGAAATCTTCCGCCAACTTTCCTCTTTGGGTGCAAAAGAACTCATCATCACACTTGGAAGAAACGGCTCTGTCCACGTCCGCAATCAGCTCATCACGCATTACTCGGCAACAGTTGCGACTGCAGTTGACACCACATCCGCCGGCGACACGTTTATCGGAGCTATCTGCGCGCAACTGAGCAAGGGAATTTCTCTTGAAGAGGCTATTCCGTTCGCTTCCTCTTGCGCTGCAATCACTGTCTCCCGAAGAGGTGCTGCGGTTTCCATTCCAACGGAAGCTGAAGTTCAACAGTTGCTCTTCAAAAATAACATGTAATTTAAAAAAAACAAAACCCCGGCTGCATGTCGGGGTTTTTCGATCAATCCAATTCGTCCAAGGTCAATTCAAAAGCAGGCGCGAAGTTTTCCATAAAGAACGCAACTTCCTGGAACGGAGAAGCCGCAAGCTCTTTTGAAATGGTCTCTTTCGC
>JAZNLR010000042.1:0-3604 GCA_045579195.1 Clostridia bacterium
AAATTGATACAACAAATATTTTGTTTATTGTCGGCGGTGCTTTTGTCGGTCTCGAGAAGATTATCCAAAAGAGAAAAGATGTTGCTCCTCTCGGATTTGGTGGCGAAGTTTTAACGAAGGTTGAAATGAATTCCGGGAAACTTTTAAAGGAAATTCAACCGCAGGATCTGACAAAATTTGGTTTAATTCCCGAATTTGTTGGCCGTGTTCCCGTCGTTGTTTCTTTGGATCCGCTTGACGAAAAAGCACTTTGCAAGATTTTGACGGAACCAAAGAATTCTTTGATCAAACAATATAAAAAGTTGCTGAAACTTGATAACGTTGAACTTTCCTTTGATGAAAGCGCCATTTCTGCAATTGCTCAAAAAGCTATTGAGCTCAAAACAGGCGCTCGCGGCTTGAGGACGATTATGGAGAGTTTAATGATTGACTTGATGTATGACGTTCCCGATCAAAAGGACCTGTCAGCCATTGAGATTACGCGTGAATTTATTGAAAGAACAGGGGATCCCGTCTTTTTCAAAAACGAAAAATCTGCTTAAATCGAAGAAGGGTTGTTAAATCGACCCTTCTTTTTTAAGATACTTGCAAAACTTTGAAAAATATATTATGATAGAAGCGCGAACTGAGTTTCGCAAAAGGAGAATTTGTTATGGTAGATATGGAAAAATCAAATTTGACTTTTCCCATGGTTGCTCTTCGAGGGCTGAATGTTTTTCCGAACATCACAACAAATTTTGACGTTGGAAGAAAAAAATCGATTCAAGCAATCAATGAGGCTGTTGATCGCGATGGGTACGTCTTTCTTGTTTCTCAAAAAGATGCAATGGATGATGACGTTAAGCCGGGTGATATTTACACGGTTGGAACTGTTGCAAAAATCAAACAGCAATTGCGTTTACCTGGTGAGAATATTCGCATTCTTGCACAGGGACTTTACCGTGCTGAAATCCAGCAATATGTCAAAACTGATGACTATTTTGAGGTTTCCGTTACGCCAATCGTTTCTTACACAAACGAAATGACGACTGTGGAAGCCTATCTACGTATGATCAAAGAGCTTATTTCTCAATTTGCAAAGCTTGATGTCAAGTTTTCAACGGAAATTATTGGAGCAATGACCTCTCAATCTGATGAAGATCTCTTCGTCAACACGGTTGCGTCAACCTTATTGATCAAACTTGAGGATCGACAAGCGATTTTAGAGGAAATTGATGTTATCAAGCGTCTAGCAAAGCTTTATGAGCTTTTGCAACACGAACTTGAAATCCTTAAGATTGAAAAAAAGATCTCTGCAAAAGTTCGCGGAAACATTGAGAAGAATCAAAAAGAATATTATCTTCGAGAGCAAATCCGCGTTATTCAAGACGAGCTTGGCGACAATGCGGATGAAATCACAGAATTTGAAGAGAAAATTAAGGCGTTGAAAATGCCAAACAGCGATTCGGAAGAAAAGATTTTGAAAGAAATCCGAAGAATGGCAAAAATGCAACCATCTTCGCCTGAATATACTGTGATGCGTAACTATATCGATTGGGTTGTTGATCTTCCGTGGAGCGTTGAAACGAAGGACAACCTCAGCATTGAAGATGCTCGCAAGATTCTTGATGAAGACCATTTCGGCTTGGAAAAGGTAAAAGAGCGCATTTTGGAATTTTTGGCTGTTCACACATTGACAAACTCCTTAAAAGGTCCAATCATTTGTTTTGTGGGCCCTCCGGGAGTTGGAAAGACTTCGATTGCAAAATCGATTGCACGCGCGCTCAATCGTAATTTTGTTCGAATGAGCTTGGGTGGCGTTCGAGATGAAGCTGAAATTCGCGGACATAGAAGGACATATATTGGATCGATGCCAGGTAGAGTACTCTATTCAATGAAAAATGCGCGCTCGATCAACCCCGTCTTCTTGTTGGATGAGATCGACAAGATGTCTTCGGATTATAAAGGAGATCCTGCAAGTGCTATGCTTGAGGTCTTGGATCCGGAGCAAAACAATGAATTCCGCGATCACTATTTAGAAGTTCCATATGACCTTTCAAAGGTTCTGTTTTTAACGACCGCAAACACATTAGACGGAATTCCTGCCGCTCTCTTAGATCGTATGGAAATTATTGAGATTTCCGGATATGTTCAAGAGGAGAAGATTGAGATTGCAAAGCGTTATCTCATTCCTAAAAAATGCAAAGAGCACGGACTAAAGGAAACTGATGTTTCAATTTCGGATGATGCGCTTGCGTTCTTGATTTCCGCTTACACGCGTGAATCCGGTGTTCGCAACCTTGAACGTGAAATTGCATCTCTTTGCAGAAAAGCAGCTTTACGCATTGCAGCAGAGCGTGAAAAGGGCGAACAAACGGTCGTTGTTTTCTCGAAAGAGCAGATTGAAGAATTGCTCGGGGCTATTAAATTCCGTCAGGATTCCATCTCTGAAAACGATGAAGTCGGTGCCGCAACGGGCCTCGCTTGGACGGCAGTTGGCGGAACGACTTTGACGATAGAGGTTTCACTCGTTCCAGGAAAAGGTGAAATCATTCTCACAGGTAAGCTGGGAGACGTGATGAAAGAGTCTGCTCGCGCTGCGCTCAGCCTTGTCAAATCAAAAGCGACGGTATATGGCATCGCACAAGAAGCCTTTGTTGAGAACGATATCCACATTCACGTTCCCGAAGGTGCTGTTCCAAAGGACGGACCAAGTGCTGGAATTACGATTGCAACGGCGATTCTCTCTGCATTTATTGAAAGACCTATTAATCGCAAAGTGGCAATGACGGGAGAGATAACGCTGCGCGGCAAAGTTCTTCCCATCGGCGGGATCAAAGAAAAAACGCTAGCAGCACACCGTGCTGGCATTCAGACAGTCATTATACCCAAAGAAAATAAAAAGGACATGGAGGAGATTCCCGAGTCCGTTAAGAATGAGTTGCAATTCATTTTAGTTGATGACATTGCATCGGTTTTCAACAGCTCGATCTTATTTTAATTATGGTGATCAAACAGGCAAGCTTTATCAAATCAGCTGCGGACCACAAGGGTTTTTATGAGGATGGTCTTCCTCAAATTGCAATTGCAGGGAAATCTAATGTCGGAAAATCAAGCTTTATCAATTTCATAACAAACAATGGAAAGCTCGCAAAGACGTCTTCCAATCCTGGTCATACGAGGCTTGTCAACTTCTTTATGATCAACCGTGACTTTATTCTTGTGGATCTCCCGGGGTACGGTTTTGCAAAAGCTCCAAAGTCAGAGCAGGAAAAATGGGGGAATCTCATCGAGGGATATTTTCAGAACTCAAAATCTCTGGCCCACGTTATTTTGCTGCTTGACATTCGTCACGAACCAAACGCAGACGATTTGAATTTGATACGATATTTTTATTACTATCATATTCCGTTTTCTATTATCGGAACGAAATCTGACAAGCTGTCGAAAGCGCAGCTCGCTCAAGCAAAACAACGCCTTGCAAGCAAACTCAATCTTGGCGTTGGAAATATTTTCACAGTTTCAGCACTGAAGAAAGTGGGAAAAGAAAATGTTTTGAGTTTGATTGATTCCATTTTGGAAGCATATGCGATTAGAAATTCTTCGAATGAGGAGATGGAAGAGG
>JAZNLR010000043.1:0-5965 GCA_045579195.1 Clostridia bacterium
GCATCAGCTGAACGCGCAACTTCACGATATACGCGGCGTTTCCACACTGCTCGCTGTAAACAAGGCCGTGATAGCTCTCATCCGGCTCGTTGAATGCGGGATAACGCGGATTTCCCTTAAATTCAAAGTTTCCGCCGTCCACAACCAGACCTCCGATCGTCCCTGCGTGGCCCTCTAAGTACTTCGTGGAGGAGTACACAACGATGTTTGCACCAAAGTCAAACGGGCGCGTAATCACCGGCGTTGCCAAAGTGTTATCCACCATAAAGAGGATACCGAACTTCTTTGCAACGTTCGAAATCTTTTCAAAGTCAAGAACGAACAACGCAGGGTTTGCAATGGTTTCTCCAAAGATAACCTTCGTGTTCGGACGGATCTCTGCTTCGATCTCCTCTGCAGTTGCTTCGGGCGAGATAAACGTGGTCTCAATTCCGAGCTTTCGCAACGTCACGTCAAACAGGTTGTACGTTCCGCCGTAAATCGCGGAGAGAGAAAGGATGTGATCCCCCGCGTTACAGACGTTCAACACCGCCATCATGCTTGCGGACATTCCCGAAGCGGTTGCAAGCGCGCCAACGCCACCGTCCAATGCGGTAATCTTTTTCTCCAATGCCTCGTTCGTCGGGTTTCCGATGCGAGAATAAAAACAGCCCTCTTTCGTCAGGTCGAACAACGCAGCCATATCTTCAGGCTCACGATAAACAAACGTCGTCGACTGGCAGATGGGAAGCGTTCTCGGCGCTCCATCTTCGGGTTCATATCCTCCCTGAATGCACAAGGTCTCCAAATCTTTCATAGATAATTCTCCGTTTTATTCTTTGGTTTCTCCGCTCATTTAGCGGTTGTATTCTTTCAAAAGGCGCTGTACGTTGCGCTTCTCCTCGCGTTCTTTGATGCTCTGACGCTTATCAAAGCGCTGTTTGCCCTTGGCGAGCGCGACTTCGATCTTGACGAGAGAGCCTTTTAAGTACAGCTTGGTGGGAATGACGGCATAGCCTTTCTCCTGCACCTTCCCAAACAGACGCGCAATCTCACGCGCGTGCATCAAAAGCTTGCGGTCGCGGCGCGGTTCGACGTTAGAAAAGCTTCCCTTGTCGTACGGTGCGACGTGCATATTTTTGAGGGTCATTTGCCCGTTGCGGATGAAAACGAAGGCATCGCGCAAATTGACATTTCCGGCGCGAACGGACTTGACCTCACAGCCAATGAGCTCAATCCCCGCCTCGAACGTCTCCTCTATGAAGTACTCAAAGCGCGCGTTTCTGTTTTCTGCAATGATTTTCAAAGCGTTTCTTCCTCCGGATCCGCCAGGTAAAATTCAACTTTTGCCGTTTCAAGGTTGACCGACGCAACTTCAATTGCAATGCGGTCTCCCAGACGGAAGGTTCGCTTGCGTCCGCGCAAGGTGAACATCCGCTCGTCATAATTATAATCGTCGGGAGGCAAACTGTCAATTCGAATCAGCCCCTCAATCGTATTTTCCAGTTCAACAAAGACTCCAAATGAAGTTACGCCACTGATGACCCCTTCAAAAAGCTCTCCTTCCTTGCCAATCATAAACTCCGCCTTCTTCAAATCGTCCGCATCGCGTTCGGCAAGGTCCGCAATCTGTTCTCGTTCGGATGCAACCGAAGAGACTTCCGCAACCCGCTCATTCAATCGCGCAATTTCGCTTTCAGAAAGCGAACCTGCAAGCATCTTTTTTATGATGCGATGAATCATCAAGTCGGGATAGCGACGGATGGGCGAAGTAAAGTGGCAATAGCACGTTGACGCAAGGCCGAAATGTCCGACGTTCTCGGGGGAGTACTTCGCCTTTTGCATCGAGCGAAGCATCACGCGGTTGACAACGTTTTGAAGGATATCTCCTTCCAGACGATTGAGAACTTCACGGAACATCTTAGAGCGAAGGGTTTCCGCATTGAAGTGAACTCTCATTCCGAGCGCTCCGAGAAACTGCAGAAATGTGTCCACCTTCTCCTCGGTCGGCTTGTCGTGCACGCGATAGACAAACGGAAGGTTCGTCCAAAACATCTGCTCTGCAACCGTTTCGTTCGCAAGGATCATAAATTCCTCAATCATGCGGTTGGAAAGCTCGCGCGGATAACGGCAAACGTCAATGACGTCTCCAAACGCATCCACCTTGATCTTCGATTCGGGCATCTCAAAGTCGATGCTGCCCCGCTTTGCGCGCTTTTCAGCAAGAATCTTTGCAAGCTTTGCGCCTGCCAAAAGAGCATCTGCGACCCCAGAGCAGGCCTCTTTCGCGTCCAGATCTCCATCCAAGAACTTCGTCACAAGTTCATAGGTTAAGCGTTTTTTTGAGCAAATAACGCCCTCTGTGATGCGATGGTCTACCACGTTTCCGTTGCGGTCCACCTTCATCAAAACGGAGAGTGTGAACCTGTCCACCCCTTCGTGCAGCGAGCAGATTCCGTTGGAAAGCTCCACGGGTAACATGGGAAGAACGCGGTCTGGGAAATAGACACTGGTTGCACGTTCAAGCGCTTCCGCATCGAGCGCAGTCCGCTCTTTGACATAATGCGAGACGTCGGCAATGTGAACATCCAATGAAAACGTTCCATCTTCATTTTCGCAGACAGAAATCGCATCGTCCAAATCTCTTGCATCTGCTCCGTCAATGGTAAACGTCAGGCACTTGCGAAAGTCTTCACGGCCCGCAAAATCCGACTCAGAGAGGCTTTGCGGAAGACGCTTTGCCTCAGCAAGGGTGTTCTTTTCAAACTCAGTTTTGAGCCCGTGCGCCTTGATGACCGAAAGAACGTCTGCTCCGACTGCATTTTCATGTCCCAAAACCTCAACGATCTTTCCTTCGGGATTTTTGTGATCGCGAGGATAGTCCGTGATTTCCACAACGACTTTGAAATTCGATCTTGCTCCGTTTTCAAACTTTTTCGGAATGAAAACGTCCATAAAATAATGTGTATCGTCAGGAACGACAAAACCAAAATTTCTCTGCTTGCGGTAAGTTCCGACGATTCGCTCCATTCCCCGCTTTAAAACGGAAACGACCTCACCCTCATCAGACGAACCACGCGTCCCCTCTACCTCCCGCACGAGGACGACGTCCTTATGCATTGCCCCGTGCAATGCGCGATTGGGCAAAAAGAGATCTTTCTTTGTTCGGTCATCGGGCTGAAAAAAGGCAAATCCTCTTGCGTTCCCCATGATCGTTCCGCGTTGATACCCTAAGTTTTCGGGCTTGGTGAACTTGTTCTTTTTGGTGCGAACAAATTCTCCTTCACGAACGAATGCATCCATCGCCGCGCGGATCGCATCCACTTCTCCACGGGAAGATACCTCCAAAAGCTCACACAGCTTTTGCTCTGTGAAAAAATCCAGCTCATTTGTCTCAATGAATTTTTTTAATTTTTCTTGAACATTCATATTAATTCTTGAAATAAAAAAGCGGCAATTTCCATTGCCGCTTTTGTGTTAGCTTTGATTACTGAGTGATCGGGCCAGTTCCAATGAGAATGTTGGAATTGACGAGGAAGAACAAAATGGAGAATACGATAATAACCGCCAAAGCGATCACCGTCCATTTCTTCAGCTTTCCAGCCAAAGTCTTACTCTTATTCTTCGAGAAGAACGTCTCGGAAGAACCCGTGATTGCACCCACACCCGAGGAATTGCTCGGCTGGAACAAAACGACAACAATGATAAAAAGTGCGCTGATTACCATCATCACCAAAAGAGCGATCTGGATAATCTTATACGCCGTATAGCTTACGGTAAAAAGGGGCGCCAACATCATAAACGCCTGAACTTGATTCAAAAATGCCATCATGGACAATGAAATCCTCCAAACATTGTAACACTTCAGCAATTATATCACAAAAATCAATTGTTGACAACTGATTTTGCGGTATAAGCCAAAATTATTTTATCAAAGAGCTCCCCGTCATTTCTTCGGGGATTTCTTCACCCATCACGGTCAACAGCGTGGGTGCGATGTCAGCAAGGCGACCTCCCTCAACAAGCTCAACGTTCTTTCTTGCATCGTCAACCAAGATGAACGGAACGGGATTTGTCGTATGCGCAGTGAACGGCGAACCGTCAGGGTTGAACATATAATCCGCATTGCCGTGGTCTGCCGTGATCATCAAGCTTCCGCCCTTTGCCAAAACAGCGTCTGCCACCTTGCCAACACACTCATCAACGACCGAAACTGCCTTGACAGCGGCATCCATCACACCTGTGTGTCCAACCATGTCGCAGTTTGCAAAGTTAAGAATGATAACGTCAAACTTCTCTGCATCAATCTCTTTGAGAACCGCTTCCGTCACCTCATAAGCGCTCATCTCGGGCTTAAGATCATAGGTTGCAACCTTCGGGGAAGGAATGAGGATTCGATCTTCATTGGCATTCGGTGCTTCCACACCGCCATTAAAGAAGAACGTGACGTGCGCATATTTCTCGGTCTCTGCAATGCGAAGCTGCGTATATCCGCGTGCCGCAAGGAATTGGCCGAGCGTGTTGTTGAGAGACTGCGGACGGAATGCAACGGAAACGTTTTCAAACGTCGCGTCGTACTGCGTCATGCAGACGTAATTCAGATTGAGGTATCCTTTTGGGAGCTCAAAGCCCGCAAATGCGCGGTCCGTAAATGCACGGGTGATCTCTCTTGCGCGGTCGGGGCGGAAATTGAAGAAGATCATGCTGTCCCCTTCATCAATGGTTGCAACGGGTGCTCCGTCCTTGACGACGCAGGTCGGAAGAATGAACTCGTCGGTCACGCCGTTCTCATAAGACTTGAGCATCGCTTCATACGGGCACTCCGTCTGTTCGCCCTCGCCGAGCGTGAAGCAACGGTATGCCTTCTCAACGCGCTCCCAACGGTTGTCGCGATCCATTGCGTAATATCTGCCGCAGACCGAAGCAATGTGTCCAAACTGTTCCTCCTGCATGAACGTGTAAAGCTGTTTGACAAAATCAGCACCGCTCGTCGGGGAGACGTCGCGGCCGTCCATCAAGCCATGCACGAACACATCGGAAAGGCCTTCCTTCTTTGCAAGACGAATGAGCGCAAACAAGTGCTCGATGTGACTGTGAACGCCGCCATCCGAAAGAAGGCCCATCAAGTGAAGCTTCTTTCCAGATACCTTTGCGGCACGAACTGCATTCAAAAGCGCCTCGTTTTCATAAAAATCGCCGTCTGCGATCGACTTCGTGATGCGCGTCAGCTCCTGATATACGATGCGGCCTGCGCCAATGTTCAGGTGACCGACCTCGCTGTTTCCCATCTGTCCGTCGGGAAGACCAACATCCATTCCACTTGCACCGATGCGCGTGTTGGGATACTTTGCAAACAGGCGGTCAAGGTTCGGCGTTCCGCTCTTGACAATTGCGCTTGCATTGTCGTCTGTTCCAAATGCAAAGCCGTCCATAATGACGAGCATTGTCAGTTTCTTGCTCATATTTCGTCCTCTCTCTTCTTAGTAATTCACGACAAGGGAGAAATCCCCTGCCTTCAAACTTGCGCCGCCGATCAAACCGCCGTCGATCTGTTCTTTTGCCATGAGCTCGGATGCATTCTTCGGGTTCATGCTTCCGCCATACTGAATGCGAACGCCCTCTGCAACCTCTGCACCGAAGATCTCCGCAAGAACAGAGCGGATATATCCAATGGTCTCGTTTGCATCTTCTGCGGTTGCGGTCTTGCCCGTTCCGATTGCCCAGACAGGCTCATAAGCAATGACAACATTTTCCATCTGCTCTGCGGTGATTCCCTCAAAGCCATTGACAGTCTGCGTGCGAACGACCTGCTCGGTGAGTCCGCCTTCACGTTCGGAAAGAAGCTCTCCAACACAAACGATGGGTTTCAGGCCTGCCTCCAAAGCAGCCTTCATGCGTGCGTTCACGGTTGCATCGGTCTCCCCGAAGTACTGTCTGCGCTCGCTGTAAGTCGGAGGCCAAGCGGTCTTAGGAAGACAAACCAAAT
>JAZNLR010000044.1:0-9425 GCA_045579195.1 Clostridia bacterium
GCATCCGTCCCTTCCATCTCCCAGATCTTGCAAAACGAGCGAATCATGATCCCGAAGCGCGCATTCTTCACCCGATCTTGCAGTTTCACGCTCACAAGAAGCCCCTCGCGCAAGTTTTCAACGCGCACGATTCCGCCGCACGCACCACCTCTGTTTTTCAAAATCATCGTTCGCTTGCAGTACGCCATATTCCACCTCGTCAATCTGTTTTCTTCATCTTTATTCGAACAGCGGTTGCGTTATGCAAATAAAAAAAAGCGCGAAAGACAAACTTTCGCGCTTTGGAAATCAACTTTGATTAGCTTTTCTTCGGGCCTGCATCAATGATGTGCTGCGGCATATGATCGTACTTTTCGAAGTTCTTGACGAACTTGTTTGCAAGATCCTTTGCTGCAACGTCGTATGCTTCAGGGTCAGCCCAAGTGTGCTTCGGATTGAGGATGGTTGCATCCACGTTCGGGCAGGTCTTGGGAATTGCGAGACCGAAGAACGGCTCCACTTCATACTCAGACTTTGCAAGCTCTCCGTTGAGCGCAGCAGTGACGATTGCACGCGTTGCCTTCAAACTCATTCTCTTTCCAACGCCGTAAGCGCCGCCCGACCAACCGGTATTGATGAGGTAAACGTCCGCATGAGACTTGTCGATCTTGTCGCCCAAAAGTTCTGCGTACACGCTGGAGTGCATCGGCATAAACGGTGCGCCGAAGCAAGTCGAGAAGGTGGTTTCAGGATTGACGATTCCACGCTCCGTTCCTGCAAGCTTGCTGGTGTATCCACTGATGAAGTAGTACTTTGCCTGCTCCTTGGTAAGCTTTGCAACAGGAGGCAAAACGCCGAATGCGTCAGCCGTCAGGAAGATAACGGTGTCAGGAGCTCCGCCAACGCCCGGAACAACACAGTTCGGAATGAACTCAACGGGATAGGATGCTCTGGTGTTCTCGGTGAGGGTCTTGTCAGCGTAATCCGGGTGACGGTTTTCGTCAACGATAACGTTCTCAACGAGGGATCCCATGCGGATCGCACGGAAGATTTCAGGTTCTTTCTCTTCGGTAAGGTCGATGCACTTTGCATAGCAGCCGCCCTCGAAGTTGAAGATGCCATCATCAGACCAGCCGTGCTCGTCGTCACCGATCAAGCCTCTGTTGGGGTCTGCGGACAGCGTGGTCTTGCCCGTTCCGGAAAGACCGAAGAACAATGCGGTGGAATTGCTTCCGTCCATTGCCATGTTTGCCGAGCAGTGCATCGGGAAGACGTTCTTCTTCGGCAAGAGATAGTTCATAACGGAGAAGACAGACTTCTTCATCTCGCCTGCATACTTGGAACCTGCAACGAGAATGATCTTGTCTGCAAAGGAAACGAGGATTGCAGCCTCGCTGTTCGTTCCGTCAACTTCGGGGATGCACTTGAATCCGGGAACGCAAATGAGCGTGAAGTCAGATTCAAAGGATGCAAGTTCCTCCTCGGTGGGACGGATCAACATGTTGTTCATGAAGAGGTTCTGGCTTGCGTACTCATTGATAACGCGAACGCCAATGCGGAACTTCGGGTCAGCACCTGCAAAACCGTCAAAGATGTAAACGTCCTTGTTCTGGAGATATGCCTTTGCCTTGCCGAGGATCGCCTCATACTTTGCTCTGTCGAAAGGAACGTTGATCTTGCCCCAGTCGATATCGCTTGCATACGGCTCTTCCTTTACGATAAAGCGGTCGTTAGGCGAGCGGCCGGTGTAAGCGCCTGTGTTGACAAGCAATGCGCCTCTGTCCATCAAGCGAGCATCCGGCTCGGAAACCAATGCCATCTCCGTCAAAACTGCGGGGCAGAGATTTCTGTACACATTCTTGGGATTGATAATACCAAGCTTTTCAATTCCGTAAGTTTCCATTTTTGACCTCCGAATATTCTTCAAAAATTTATCAATGTAATGTTCTTTTGGGGAAAAATTCATCTTGAAAAAGGAAAATTCCTCATATTCCCCGATTTTATTACATTATGCCATAAAATGCAAAAGAATGCAACTGTTTTTCGTGTGGACTTTGTGAATTCTTTAGCAATCGCTAAAAAAAATAAAACACCGAGCTTCTCTCGGTGTTTTCTCTTCCATTGAAATTTAGCGCAAAACCATCACGTCAGACAGGCGAACGTAATCCGCGGCAGACAGTGTCTCTCCGCGAACGTTCTCCGAAAAACCAGCTTCGTTCAAAACGGCATTCACCTCTTCCCTCGTCATTGAAAATGCGGAAATTAGGTTGTTTGCAAGGGTTTTTCTTCGCATCGCAAACCCTGCCTTGACAAGGCGGCGGAAGTGCGCTTCGTCTTTTGCGCGCGGACAGGTTTCCGCACAATCGATGCGGACGACGGCAGAATCCACGTTCGGAACGGGATAAAACATCTGCCGAGGCACTTTTCGCATCAGCCGCGCACCGCCGGCATAATCCACAGCGACCGTCACCGCGCCGTACTCCGCGGAACCGGGCGTCGCACAAAGGCGGTCTGCCACCTCTTTTTGCACCATCACGGTGATGCTCTTGACCGCACGGGATTCCTCCAAGAATCGGAAGAGCACGGGGGTGGTGATATAGTACGGCAGGTTTGCCACGACGTGGTAAGCGCCGAGCGCATCAAGCTCTTGCATGGGAAGCTTCATAAAGTCTGTAAAGCGCACGGTCACGTTAGAAAACTCCGCAAGCGTCTCCGCGAGAACAGGCTGCAGATTCGTGTCAATCTCGATGGCAAGAACGTCTTTCGCAATGCGCGCAAGCTCCGCGGTCAACGTTCCTGCGCCAGGGCCGACTTCCACGACCGAATCGGTCGGGCAAGCGCCGCTGTCTGCTGCGATTGCGGAAAGCAGATTTGCGTCCGTGATAAAATTCTGACCGAATCCCTTGTTAAAACGGAATCCGTGTTTTTGCAAGATTTCTTTGACTGACATCCTAATATAGCTCCCGAACAAAGAATTCCGCGCCGATCTCTTCTGCAATCGAACGGCAATGTTCCTGCGCCTTTTCTCCAATGACGTCCACCACGCTCATGCGAACGCGAATTCCGCGTGCAACACACGCTCTTGCAAACGCGAGCATTTCGTCAAACCCACCCGGAATGGATGGTCGGCAAATGTGATCGTAATCCACGGGGTTGTCTGCATTCAAAGAGATGCTGACAAGATCCACGCAAGAAGCAAGCTCCTTGGAAACGTCACGGTGGTAAAAAGCGTTTGCGTGTCCGTTCGTGTTGAGGCGGACAAATCCTCCACGCGCCTTGATTTCCTTTGCGACTTCCAACAGGACGGGAAGGCACAAGGTCGGCTCTCCCAGCCCGCAAAAGACGACCTCACGATACTTCGAGATATCCCCTGCCGCCGCAAGAACTTCTTCCGCCGTCGGCTCGTGAGAGAGCCACATCGGATACCCCTCGTACGTTGCGTTAGGTGTTCGCTCACAGAACACGCAGTCATTCGTACAGCGGTTCGTGAGGTTGATATAGAGATTGTCACCGATCTGATAACAAAAGACGTCCATTTCTTCTCCGTTCAAAACACGCCGCCCAAACGGACGGCGAGACTTTTCTTTTCAGCGCAACTTTGCAAAAAGCGTTTGCGCGTTTTGCTGCACATTCGTGCAGAGTTCTTCCAGCGAAACGTCGTGAAGCTCCGCGAGCTTTTCAGCGACCAGGCGGACGTAAAACGGGGCGTTTCGCTTGCCGCGGTAAGGGTGCGGCGTCAGATAAGGCGAATCCGTTTCGGTCAGGATGCGATCGAGCGGAACAGCCTTTGCAGCGTCCAACAATCCACGTGCATTTTTAAAGGTCACAGACCCCGAAAACGAGACGTACATCCCAAGGTTTAAGACCTCTTTCACCGTCTCCGCACTGCCCGAAAAACAGTGCATCACGCCACCATACGCAAGCTTATTGCGATTGTCCTTCAAAATGCGAAGGGTATCTTCCGTGGCGTCACGCATATGCACAGCAAAGGGCAACTTACAGGAAAACGCAAGGTCGATCTGCTCGGCAAAGCAACGCGCCTGCACAGCCTTGTCGAACGGCTCCCAATGATAATCCAGCCCGATCTCCCCGATTGCAACCGTCTTCTCCTCTTTTGCAAGGCGCATAAGTTCCTCGCAAACGGAAGGATTCCAGGTTGCAGCGTGTTCCGGATGCACGCCGACGGCCGCATAAACACCGTCGAAGGCATTCGCAAGGCGAACGCAATCCTGAGAGCTCGGAAGGTCGAATCCCACGGAAATAACGCGGTGAACGCCTTCGGCTTCACATTGTTTCAGCACAACTTTCGGATCGAACTCCTCATCCGTCAAGTGTGCGTGCGTGTCGATCAACATCAACGAACTTCTGCGCCGTCAGCAAATGCGACCTCAGGCGAAACGAGCGCAAGCTTTCCATCTGCATCTTCCGCACAGAGGATCATGCCCTGGCTGACGATGCCGCGAAGCTTCGCGGGCGCAAGGTTTGCAACCAAAACGACGGTCTTGCCCACCATCTCTTCGGGGGTATACCACTTTGCAATGCCGCTGACAACCGTTCTCTCCTCATCGCCGACCTTGACAGTGAGCTTGAGAAGCTTGTCTGCCTTCTCCACCTTTTCACAGGCAAGAACGCGCGCGGTCTTAAGCTGAACACGAGCAAAGTCATCAATGGTGATGGTCTGAACTTCTTCCACTTTCTTCTCTTCCACGGGTTTCTTCTCCTCTTTCTTCTCTTCCTTCTTCTCGACGGGAGCGGCAAGCTCCTCCAACGCCTTCAATTCCTTCGGAATGTCAATGCGTGCAAAGAGGATTTCACCCTTGCGAACCTTCGTTCCTGCCTTCAGCAGACCGAACGTGCTGACGTTCTCAAACGAGGTAGGAACTTCATCAATGCCGAGCTGCCACAAAATCTTTGCAGGGCACTTCGTGAGGAAGGGCAACAGCTGCACGGCGCAGAGACGAATGGTCTCTGCCAAGTGATAGAGAACAGTTCCGAGGCGGTCACGCTTGCTCTCGTCTTTCGCAAGAGCCCAAGGCATCGTCTCGTCAATATACTTATTCGCGCGCTGAATGACCTTGAAGATCTCCATCAGCGCCTGTGGAATGGTCAACGCATCGACATTTGCACGCACCTTTTCCAAAAGTCCGTTGCAAAGTGCAACCAACTCGTCATCGGGGGACGCGGTTTCCTTGATTGCGGGAATCTCCCCTCCGAAGTATTTCTCGATCATCGCAACCGTTCTGGAAACGAGGTTTCCGAGATCGTTTGCAAGGTCAAAGTTGATTCTCGAAAGAAGTGCTTCATTCGTGTATACACCGTCCGAACCGAACGGAACTTCGCGAAGAAGGAAGTAACGAACGGCATCCACGCCGTAACGCTCGGAAAGGACGAACGGGTCAACGATTTCAGTCTTGATCTTGTCCGTCTTGGACTTCGACAGCTTATCTCCGCCAATGAGGAGCCAACCGTGACCAAACACATGCTTGGGAACGGGAATGTCAAGCGCCATCAGGATCGCAGGCCAAATGATTGCGTGGAAACGAACGATTTCCTTTCCGACCATATGAAGGTCTGCCGGCCAGTACTTTTGGAAGAGCGAATCGTCTTCCGCACCGTACCCAAGGGCGGTGATGTAATTTGAAAGCGCATCGATCCAGACATAGACAACGTGTCCCGGGTCGAAATCCACGGGAACACCCCACTGAATGGTGGTTCTCGAAACGCAGAGATCCTGCAAACCGGGTTTGATAAAGTTGTTGATCATCTCGTTGACGCGAGACTTCGGCTGAAGGAATTCGGGGTTGTCCTCATAGAGCTTCAAGATGCGGTCGGCATACTTATTGAGGCGGAAGAAATAGCTCTCCTCCTTGGACTTCTTGACCTCTCTGCCGCAGTCAGGGCACTTTCCGTCTTTAAGCTGCGTTTCCGTCCAGAAGGACTCGCAAGGCGTGCAGTACCACCCCTCGTACTCCGACTTATAGATGTCACCCTTTTCATACAGCTTCTTGAAGATTTTCTGAACTGCAGCAACGTGCTCGTCGTCGGTGGTACGGATGAATTTATCGTTAGAAATGTCCAAAAGCTCCCAAAGCTTCTTGATGTCATCCACAAGAACATCAACAAACTGCTTCGGCGTGACGCCCGCATCCGCCGCCTTTTTCTCGACCTTCTGACCATGTTCGTCCGTGCCCGTCAAATAGAAGACGTCAAAGCCGTCCATTCGCTTGAAGCGCGCGATCGCATCACAGGTGACCGTCGTATAGCAATGGCCGATGTGCCACTTGCCGCTGGGGTAATAGATGGGGGTTGTGATATAGTACTTCTGCTTGTTTTCAGACATAGTTTTTCTCCCAAAACAGATTTTTGCAAAAATATTTCATTTTCCTGTTAAGTATAGCGCAAACCGTAAAAAATTTCAAGAAAACCCGCGGCAGATTTCAAAGTTTCTTTCACATAAAGCCTATTTTCCGCTCATAAACTGAACGGAAGAACACTTTCTTCCTTCGGAGTTTTTTTGAATGAACGCCATTTTTGCCTTCTTGATCCTCTTTTCCGCCGCCGCACTGATGCTCACAACCCCAGAGCTTCTTTTGCCGACCGCATTGGAGGGCGGAACGGCGGCGCTCAATCTCACCTTAAAATTGACCGCGATCTATGCCTTTTGGATGGGGATCTTAGGCATTGCCAAGGAAACGAAGCTTATGGAAAAGCTTGCGAAGCTGTTGCATCCGCTCATCCGTTTTCTCTTTGGGCCGCTTTCTTCCGACACGGAGCATTTCGTTGCGACCAATCTTTCCGCAAACTTTCTCGGCATGGGAAACGCCGCGACCCCTATGGGGATCCGTGCCATCCAATCGATGCACGGCGGCAGCACAAAGGCAACCTTTCCGATGATCATGCTCTTTTGTCTGAACGCAAGCGGGATGCAGCTCATCCCATCTTCGGTCATTTCCTTACGCGCAGCGTGCGGCTCGGCTTCACCATCCGACATTCTTTTGCCCATCTTTCTCACCGACCTTCTCTCCACCTTCGTTTCCGTTATCTTGGTAAAAACGTTCGTAAGGAGAGAGGCGCAATGATCGCAAAGTATGTTCTTCCCCTCCTTCTCTTTTTCCTGTTTCTTTACGGTGTCATCAAAAAAGTCCGGCTGTACGACGCATTTTTGGAAGGCGCAAAGAACGCGTTTGAGCTTTCCCTCACCCTTTTTCCTTACCTTGCGGCAATCCTCATCGCAGTCGCACTCTTTCGCGCATCGGGTGGAATTGCCCTTCTCAACACGCTCACCTCTCCCATCTTTCACTTTCTTGGCATTCCGAAAGAAATCACAGAGCTCGTTCTCCTTCGCCCCTTTTCAGGAAGCGGTTCACTTGCCCTTTTGGAAGAGATCCTAAAAACTTACGGCCCGGACAGTTACATTGCCCGTTGCGCCACCGTCTTTGCAGGCGGCGGAGACACCGTCTTTTACCTCGCCGCGGTTTACTTTTCCTCCGTCGGCATCAAACGCCTCCACCTTGCCATCCCCATTGCGCTTTTTTCCATGCTGTTTGGAACGGTTTTGGCGTGTCTTCTCTGCCGCGTCCTATAAAAATGGCTGTTTTCTCGTCTTCCACAGTTTTCAGGCAATAAAAAAGCCAACGAAAATTTTCCGTTGACCTTTCGTATATTCTCATTTTTCGTATCACAAAACTCGATTCAAAGCTCTTTATATCGTCAATTTATAGATCTCGCTCTTATGAACGCCGCGCTCTTTTGCAACGCGTTTGATCGCCTCACCTTTTTCCATTCCGCTCTGTAAGTATGCACGCAAATGCTCTTCAGGAGTGAGCTCGCAAAGTGCATTTTCCTGCACGTCTTCTGCACCTTCCACGAGGAGCACCATCTCTCCCTTCAACATATCGTCCGGCATTTCCCCAAGGGTGAAGTGCGTGACGCTCTCGTGAATTTTGGTCATTTCACGAACGAGAACTGCTTTTCTCGGGCCATAAACACCGTGCAAGAGAGTGAGGTCCTTTTCCACCGCGTGCGGAGAAACGTAAAAGATGAGCGTTCCCTTCAAGCGATCCGTTCCCTCAAAGAAGCGTTTTCGCTCCGAAGAAACCTTCGGCAAAAATCCAAGGAACGTAAATCTTGACGCATCCAACCCCGAAAGGACGAGCGCATTGATGGCGGCGCAAGGGCCGGGAGCAGTCGTATATTCAAAGCCCGCCTCACGCACCTTCTGAATGAGCGTGTTTCCCGGGTCGGAGATCACGGGCGTTCCCGCATCCGTGACATAAGCCACGGTCTTTCCCTCTGCAAGCGCGGCAATGATGCGGTCAGAGCTGTCTCTCTCGTTGTGTTCAAAGCATGACATCAACGGCTTGTGAATGTCAAAGTGGTTGAGAAGCTTTTGGGAATGGCGCGTGTCTTCACAGGCGATGATGTCCGCCTCCCTCAGCATTTCAAGGGCACGCGCAGTGATATCTCCAAGGTTTCCGATTGGGGTTGAAACGATATATAACATAATTGGTCTTCACTCCGTTTTTTGTTCAGTCTTCTGCAAAATCATGGGCGGCTCAACGACAGGCGCTGAAACGCTTCCCCTTCTCGCTTCTGCAAAGAAGAGATGCGCGGGCTTTTCTTCACTCACGTGGCAAAAACAGAGGCGCTTTAAGCCAAAGCCGTTCTGCTCGAGGAGCGCAAGCGCTTCACTCACGCGGTCAGCTCGGTGAACGAAACAGAACCTTCCGCCGTCTTTGAGAACTTTTGCCGCACTCTTGACGATCTCAGAAAGCGTAACCTTCTCCTCGTGGCGCGCGATGCGGTCGGATTCGGAAAGAGACGTCTCCCCGCAACCCAACGGGCGGTACGGCGGATTGCACACAATGAGGTCGATCCGCTTTCCTGCAAAGATACGGGATGCATCCTGAATGCGCCCTTCGATGACGGTCATCTTTTCGGTCAAATTGTTGAGTTCGACGCTTCTTCTTGCCATATCGCAAAGAACGGGTTGCAATTCCAGCCCGTAGCACGCAAAAATGGGTGCACCGAGCGCAAGCAGATGCAACAAAATGATGCCGCTTCCCGTTCCAAAATCCAAAAGAACATCTCCCTTCTTCACGCGAACGAATCTCGAAAGAAGGATCGCGTCGGACGTGAATCGGTAGGCATCCTTTGATTGAATGATGTGAAGCCCTCCTTCCAAGAGGTCTTCCAGGGATTCATTTTCTTTGAGCAACGAAGGATTCATGGTCTCCTCAAACGAAAAAGAACTGCCCAAAACAGGCAGTTCCGTCTCTTGTTCCAAACGATTATTCTTCGGAAATAGTCTCAACAGGGCAACCACCTGCGCATGCGCCACAGGAAATGCACTCATCAGCGTTGATCACATACTTTCCGTCTCCCTCGCTGATCGCATTAACAGGGCAGTTATCTGCACAAGCGCCGCAAGAGATGCAAGCATCGCC
>JAZNLR010000045.1:0-7828 GCA_045579195.1 Clostridia bacterium
ACGGCAAAGAGGTTTTTGTGAACACTTGCAAGAAGCTTCACGATTTTATACTGAATGGCATTTGTGTCCTGGAACTCGTCAATGTGGATATATTTAAAGCGCTCGGCATACTTTGCGCGTACTTCCTCGTTTGTCAAAAGCAACGTGTGAGCTTTCACAAGAAGATCGTCAAAATCAAGCGCATTGGACTCTTTTAAGCACGCCTCATACCCTGCGTACACCTCGCAAATCAAGTCGATGTCACGAAGGTCTTTGTTCTCAATTTCGTATTTTTCCGGCGAAAGCCCTTGATTTTTCGCATCCGAAATGTGGAAGCGCATCCTCTTTGCGATGCCTTCATCTTCCACGTCCTTTTCGTTTAAGATTCGCTTGATGACGTTGTTTTTCTCTTGCTCGGAGTAAATGGAAAAGCGACTGTTATAACTTTCCCCCAACGCCTCGATGTCGCGGCGCAAAATGCGCGTACACATTGAGTGAATCGTACAGATCCACATCTCTTCACACGAATCCACCATCTTTTCAAGGCGCGCCTTCATCTCGTTTGCCGCCTTGTTTGTGAACGTGATCGCAAGAATCTCCCACGGCTCAGCAAGCCCGGATTCGACGATGTGCGCAATTCTGTGCGTCAAAACGCGCGTTTTTCCGCTTCCCGCGCCCGCAAAAACGAGAACGGCGCCCTCCGTGTCAAGGACGGCGCTCTTTTGTTCTGGATTGAGCATCTCAAGATTCATTCGTGGTCTTTCCTTTCGAGCGCCATCTTATATCCATCCGCGCCGTACTGCAAGCTTCTGTTGATTCGGCTGATGGTCGCGGTGGATGCGCCCGTCTTCTCTGCAATATCCTGGTATGTATGTCCCTCGCTCAGCATCACAGCAACGTGATAACGCATTGCAAGCGAGCGGAATTCATTCACCGTGCAGAGGTCTTCGAAAAAGCGATAGCATTCCTCTTTGTTCTCAAGCGACAAAATCGCGTCAAAGAGTAAGTTCATTTCTTCGGATTCAAATTTGGAATGGTACATATCGTTCACCCCTTATCATTGGTTACTTATATTTTAACAAATTAAAGTGTGGAAGTAAACCGTTTTTCAAAGAAAGTATACAAAAATAAGAAAAGTCGGGCGAAACAATTCTTTTGTTTTCGCCCGACTTGATCAAAAACGCAATTCCAATTTCCGAAGCTGATCTTTCATCCGCTTCTCCCGTTGGTACCGCTCGACAAGCCTCTGGTAGGTCTCCGAAAGCTCCAGAACGTACCGTCCGCGAGCCTCTGCGTCCATCCTTTCATAGCGCGCGCGGTTGATGAGCCGCCCGATTGGATTGACAACTTCCCCGTCGTCCATCATCTCCTTGACGGATTCATAGAGTTCGTCTTCCTCTGAATTATACTTCCGAATGCGCTCCCCAATGCAAGCTTGCAGACATTCGTCCACATACAGCCTGGAAATACCCTGTTTTTCCGCGTTGCGAAGAGCAAGCGAGCGCTTGTCCTTCATCTCGTCCCAAAAGCCGTTTTTCAACCTTCCCTTCGCATCGCACGCAAGCAAGCGCAACCGATCCCTTTCATGAACCATAAAAAAACACTCCTCATTTTTGACATAAAAAAACACCCGCGACGTTGTCGAACTTCCGACTTTGTCACAGGTGCATTTTTTTGATTGATTTAGTTCTTGTTGCCACGCTTTCTTGCAGCCTCGGCTTTCTTCTTACGGCGAACGCTCGGCTTCTCATACTGCTCTTTCTTCCTCAGATCACCGATGATACCGTCACGGGCACATTTACGCTTAAAACGACGAATTGCATTGTCCAGCGTCTCGTTCTCGCCCACTCTAATCGTTGACATTTCACAACCCTCCTTTTGAAAAGAAGTCAAAATAAGATTCGCTTATCTTACCGTACCCATAAAATTATACGGATTTTCCAATAAAAGTCAAGAAGAATGATGCGAAAAAATCAAAGATTTCTGCATTTTTCAAAAAACTTCCGCGAATTTTCGATTATTTCTCAAGATGGGATTCCCAGCCAAGCTTCTGACCGCTCAAAATGTGAACGTGCAGATGCGGAACGGTCTGCCCTGCGTTGTCCTTCTGATTGATGATGACGCGGAAACCGTCTTCAAGCTCCAACTCCGCCTTCAAATCCTTGAGCTTCATGAAGCACTTTGCAAGGTTTGCGGCATCTTCCTCTGTCATACACTCCAACAGAGGATAATGCTTCTTCGGGATCATCAAAAAGTGATTCTTCGCAACGGGCTCGATGTCGCGAATGATGATCATCAAATCGTCTTCATACACTCTCGGGGAGGGAATTTCTCCCTTGATTATTTTGCAAAAAATACAGTTTTCCATCATTGAACCTCCACTCCGTAAACTCCGTCCAACTCTTTGTTTCTTCCGCCGATCTTCACGCGGATAAGTTTCCCAAGCGGCGTTTCTTTCGGAAGGCAAACGCGGATGTAATTCTCCGTGTACCCCGTCACGAAATCGCCCTCAAGCTGTTCGGTAAGAACAGTATAGCACTGCCCTTCAAATTTTGCAAGAAAACGGTCGCGCAATTTTTCACGCACCGACAAAAGCCGTGAAACTCGCTCCGTCTTGATCTCACCCGAAAGGTCAGGCATCTTTGCCGCATTCGTTCCCTCTCGTTTCGAGAACGGGAAGACGTGCAGATCGCCAAACCCCACCTTTTCACAGTGGGAAACGCACTCGCAAAACTCCTCCTCACCTTCCGCGGGGAATCCGACGATGACGTCCGTCGTGATGTTTGCATCTGGAAAGAAACGATAGATGCGCTCAACAGCCGATAAGTACTCCTCTGCAGTATACTTCCGATTCATTGCGCGAAGCACGCGATCGCTTCCCGACTGAAGGGAAAGATGAAAATGCGGGCAGACCCCGATTTCCTTGACCGCGGTCAAAAACGCATCGTCGATCACGCCAACTTCAAGCGAGCCCAAACGAATGCGCGCAGGCACTTTGGAAAGGGCAAGCAAAAGTGCGGTGAGTGATGACCCCGTGTTTCTTCCATAATCAGACAGGTTGATACCGGTGAGGACAATTTCCTTTGCCTCTTTATTGACCTCGATCTCATTTAAGATGCTCTCAATCGAACGGGAGCGCGAGCGGCCGCGTAAGTACGGGATCAAGCAGTACGAACAGAAGTTGTTGCACCCGTCCTGCACCTTGATGAACGCACGCGTGTGCATGCTTTCGAAAATAAAGTCGTCTTCATAAGCCAACGGAAGTTCCATCGCCACGCAGACCTCTTTTGGAAGAACTTCCCTTTTCAAGTCTTCAATGACGTTCAGAACGTTCACCTTGCCGGCAACACCTGAAACGTACACAACGTTTTCTTTGGTTTCAAATCGCTCTGCCGCGTTCTCGCTGGCACAACCGATAACGATCACCTTTGCGTGATCCGAAAGCTTCCTGATTTTTGTCAAGACATTCCTGGACTTTCTCTCCGCCTCTGCCGTGACGGCGCAGGTGTTGACGATGAACACGTCTGCAGGCGCGAGCCCCTCAAAAACCTCGTATCCACGCTCTTTGAGTGCACGGTAAAGTCCGCCGCTTTCACACTGGTTGACCTTGCAGCCCAACGTATAGATGCAGATCTTCACGCTTGCACCTCCCCGCTCATCTCGCCGAGCGCGAACATCACGACGGACGTGAGCGCGATTGCCGCTGTTTCACAGCGTAAAATGCGCGTTCCCAAACTGACGCGCTCCGAACACTTGGAAAGAAGCTCGATCTCCTCTTCAGAGAATCCACCTTCGCTTCCAACGACAAGCGCAACGCGCTTCACTTGCTTCCCTGAAAGCAGCTTGTCGATGCCATCCTTTCGTTCGGTTTCACACGCGAAGACGACAAGATCAAACTCCGAAAAAGCCTCAGGCAGTTTTGACACATGCGTGCAGCTTGCAATGTGCGGAGGAACGGCACGGCCACACTGTTTTGCCGCTTCCACGGCAATCTTTGAAAGCCTGTCCGTCTTTCCCTCTTTCGCCTTTGCAACCGTGTAACGTGACTCAAATGGAACAACACAGGTAACGCCGAGCTCAGTGCACTTCTGCACAATCAAATCCATCTTTTCACCCTTGGCAAGTCCTTGAAAAAGGGTCACCTGAACGCTCGGTTCACAACCGTTTTTCTCGCAAGAAAGCTCGCGCGCAACGACGGCACGCTTTGTGATCTCCTCGATCTCACAAAGGCGGTCAAAACCGTCTCCCGTACAGACGATGATGCGATCCCCACAGGCAAGGCGAAGGACGTTGACGATGTGATTGCGGTCCTCTTCAATTGTGATTTTGCCATCCGAAACGTCTTCCGGGCGGACAAAAAATCTTCGATATCCTGCCATTGTTACCTCTTTTGAAAAATGACGCCATACCATTCGCCCTTCTTCTCTGTGCGAACGTGATCAAAGCCTGCTTCGCCAAAGCAATCCATGACCTCTTCCAATCTTCCCTCGATGATACCGCTCAAAATGAGGTGTTTGCCGGAGGGAACAAAGCGGCCAATGTCGTCCTTCATCAGGACGAGGATGTTTGCAGTGATGTTGGAAACGCAGACGTCACAAGGCGTGTCCAACTTTTCAAGGAGGTTTGCCTCCGTGATTTCAACCTCTTCCAAAACGCCGTTTAATTTGCTGTTCATCTCAGCCGAGCGAACTGCAACCGGGTCGATGTCTGACATCAGAACACGGCCTGCGCCGAGCTTCTTTGCCGTGATGCCCAAAATTCCGCTTCCGCAACCAATGTCAGCAACCGTTGCGCCGCGCAGATCAAAATCCTGCATCAGGGAAATGCAGAGGGATGTCGTTTCATGTTCCCCCGTTCCAAACGCCATTCCCGGATCGATGAGAACGACCTTTTCATCTTCTTTTGCGGGATAATCGATCCAAACGGGACAGATGACAACTTTGCGGATGGGAATGGGCTTATAGTGCTTCTTCCAGATCTCCATCCATTCCATATCGTCGATCTTACGCGTGACAAGCTCCAAACTTCCCGTTTCAAGATTACCTGCCGAAAGAACCTTCAACTCCTCAATTGCAGCGTTGATTTCGGCATATCTGCGATCGAATTCAGAGACTGGAACAAATCCCTTGACATACGCATTGCGATCTCCGTTTTTCAAAAGGTCTTCCTCGACGTAATCCCACGCGCGAGGATTCGAAAGAACGTCCAAAAGGTCCTTTCTGTCCAACACGCAAACGCCTTCACAACGCTGCTCCCAAAACAGATTTGCAACGAGCTCAGACGCTTCCGACGTCGTTGAAACCGTAATCTCCATCCACTGCATATGTTCATTCTCCTTTGTGATTGTCAAAAATTATCTTCTTCTTTCATTAAAGCACGCCGACCTTGATTCTGTCAAGAAAGCGCGCCTGTTTCTTGCAAAAAAAACGGAGAACTTTCGTCTCCGTTTTTCACTTACTTTTTCTCCCGATAGAGATCCTTCATCTTATCGTTATAGTCCTTATACTTCGCATACTGACCGATTTCAATGGATTCGCTCAGTTTTTTGAAAAGCGCCTTCTGTTCTTTGGAAAGCTTTTTCGGAATCTCAACCGAGATATTGATGTAAAGATCGCCCGTCTGCCCGTTTCTGGACGTGACACCCTTGCCGCGCATTCGGAGAATATGTCCGCTCTGCGTTCCATCAGGGATGTTCTGTTCGATCATTCCCGTGACCGTCGGAATTTGGATCTTGCCACCGAGTGCAGCAACCGAGAACGGCACGGAAACGTCGACGTAAAGATCGAGGCCGCGTCGAGAAATGAGCTTATGCGGACGAACGTTGAGAACGATCACGAGGTTTCCGTTCTTACCGCCTGCAAACTTGGATGCATCGCCACCCTCGCGCATGGTGAGAACGGTTCCGTTCTCCACACCCTTCGGGATATCCACGCGAATGGTGCTGGTCTTTCTCTGGAAGCCGGAGCCTCTGCAATCCGAACATTTCTCCTCGATGATGCGCCCTGTTCCGCCGCAGGCATCGCACTGTGCGACGGTGACCGTGCGACCGAACATACTGTTCATCACGCGCTGAACCTTACCCGTTCCATTACAGGTTGAGCAGGTCTTATACTTCTTTCCATCCTTCGCGCCCGTTCCGTTGCAGGTCGAGCACTTGACGTTTTTGGTTACCGTAATTTCTTTTGTGCAACCCAAAATCGCCTCTTCGAAGGTAAGCGTCAAATTGATGGTGACGTCACGACCGTTGATGTCCTCCTGCGCTCCTCTGCGGGATCCTCCACCGGTAAATGCGCTGAAGATGTCAAAGATGTCACCAAAGCCACCCTCTCCACCAAAGCCGTTAAACCCTCCGAAACCACCAAAGCCCTGCGGCTCGGTGTTGCCACCGTTCGCATCGTACTGCGCGCGCTTATTTGCGTCGCCCAGCGTTTCATAGGCTTCGTTGATCTCCTTAAATTTCGCCGCCGCCTGCTCGTTTCCCGGATTCAAGTCCGGGTGATACTGCTTCGCGAGCTTTCGATATGCACTTTTGATTTCACTCTCGGTCGCGTTTTTCTCCACGCCGAGAGTGTTGTAATATTCGTTTGCCATTCAATCCGTACCTTTCAAAAGTGTTTTCTCTTCTGTCGTTCTTAGTTCTCAGGATCCTGTACGTCAAAGACGTTCTCATCCGGCCCTGCACCCTGCGCTCCCTGTGCGTTCTGAGCAGCCTGTGCAGCCGCCTGATAGAACTTCGTGAAGATGTCGTTGGATACCTTAGAGAGCTTTTCGGTTGCAGCCTTCATTCTATCATAATCGTCACTTGCGAGTTCTTCCTTCGCCGTTGCGATCTCACCTTCCAACGTCGTCTTATCCTCTGCAGGAAGCTTATCACCGTTCTCGCTCAAGAACTTCTCAATGGTGAAGATGAGGTGGTCAAGACCGTTCTTGGTCTCAACGTGTTCCTTTCTCTTCTTGTCCTCTTCCGCATAGCGCTCTGCATCCTTCACTGCCTTATCGATCTCCTCATCCGTGAGGTTGGTCGATGCGGTGATGGTGATATCCTGCAACTTTCCGGTTGCCTTATCCTGTGCGGTGACATGAACGATGCCGTTTGCATCGATGTCGAAAGACACTTCGATCTGCGGAATTCCGCGCGGAGCGGGAGCAATTCCGGAGAGCGCGAATCTTCCGAGAGTCTTGTTGTAAGCAGCCATCTCGCGCTCGCCCTGAAGGATGTGAATGTCAACCGACGTCTGGTTGTCAGCCGCCGTGGAGAAAATCTGGGATTTCTTCGTGGGGATGGTGGTGTTTCTCTCGATCAAACGAGTGAAGATTCCGCCTGCAGTCTCAATTCCGAGGGAAAGCGGCGTGACGTCCAAAAGAAGAACATCCTTCACCTCTCCGCCAAGAACGCCACCCTGAATTGCAGCGCCGATTGCAACGCACTCATCGGGGTTAATGCCCTTGAACGGCTCTTTTCCGGTCTCTTTCTTGACCGCTTCAACAACCGCGGGAATGCGCGTCGATCCACCGACCAAGATGACCTTGTCAATTTCGTTGATGCTCAAGCCCGCATCCTTCAACGCCTGGCGCATCGGAGCAAGTGTCTTTGCAACGAGGTCTTCGGTGAGCGCGTCAAACTTCTGACGGGTGATGTCAAGGTTCAAGTGCTTCGGGCCGGTTGCCGTTGCTGTGATGAACGGAAGATTGATGTTTGCGGTCATGGAGCTCGAAAGGTTCTTCTTTGCTTCCTCTGCCGCCTCTTTCAATCTCTGCTGGGACATCTTGTCAAGACGCAGGTCAACACCCTCCGCCTTCTTGAAGTCTTCAGCGATGTAATTGACGAGCTTATCGTCAAAGTCATCGC
>JAZNLR010000046.1:0-17995 GCA_045579195.1 Clostridia bacterium
TGAAAGTTGTGATCGTAGGCCTTGGAAAAGTCGGAAGATCCATTTTAGAGAGTTTGTGTGAAGAGCGTCACGAGATCGTCGCCATCGACAAGGACCGTGCCATCGTTGAGGACGTTGTCAACCAATTCGACGTCATGGGAATGACGGGGGATGGAACTGCGGTGGAGAAACTTTCTGCCGCCGGCGTGGAAAAGGCAGACCTCTTTATTGCCGTCACTGCGTCTGACGAGATCAATATGCTCAGCTGTTTCGTGGCAAAGAGAATGGGCGCAAGCAACACGGTCGCGCGCATTCGCGGCGCGGAACATGATTCCAAGAGCCTTGCCTTTCTCAAGCGCGAACTCGGCCTCTCCATGATCATCAACCCCGAGCTTTTGACGGCGCAGGTTCTTTCGGATACCCTTCAGCTTCCGTCGGCAACGCGCGTGGAGTACTTTACGAGCCGACTCTTCGTCTGGTTTGATCTTGAGGTGAGAAGCGGAAGCGTGGCGGACGGAGTGAGCCTTTTGGAGCTCCGCAAAAAGACCCCGGCAAAGTTCCTTGTCTGTGCGGTGCGCCGTGGTGACAAGGTGTTTATTCCGAATGGAACCGCAAAGATCCTTGCGGGGGATAAGATCGGCATCATCTGCGCGCATTACGACGTATATCGTGTGCTTAAGACAATGGGCTTTGTCGGAAGGCAGGTCAAAGACGTCATGATCGTTGGCGCGGGAATGCCGGCCATCTATCTTGCGCGGCACCTCGTTGCGTCCAACGTTGCTGTTAAGCTCGTCGAAAAGGAGGAGGCGCGCTGTCTGGAGGCGAGTGAGCAGCTTTCTGACCGCGTGGTCATTATTCACGGAAACGGAATGTCGCAAGAGCTTTTGGCGGAAGAAGGACTTCAATCCACGGATGCGTTTGTTGCGCTCACGGGAAAGGACGAGGAAAACATCCTGATGTCCTTTTACGCAAAGTCGCAAAACGGCGGAAAGGTCATCGCAAAGGTCAACAGCAATGAGCTTTCCACGATGGCGGAAAAGATCGGAATGGGATCGGTCATCTCACCGAAAGACCTCGTTGCAGACGTGTTGGTGCGGTATGCGCGTGCGCTTGAGAAGTCCATTGACAGTGAGATCGAAACGCTTTACAGCGTGATGAATGGTGGAGCAGAGGCGCTTGAATTCAAGGTCCTTGCGGACTTTGCCTATGCAAACGTTCCCTTAAAGGATCTGCACTTTAAAAATAACGTCTTGATCGCGGGAATCAACCGCGCAGGAACATGCATCGTCCCGGGTGGCGATGACGTCATCCTTCCGGACGACCTTGTCATCGTCGTCACTGAAAACGAAGGCATGCACGCGCTTTCGGAGGCATTCTTGCAGAAATAAAGCCTATGAATTACAGAATGATTTTTAACACAATCGGACGGGTGCTCTGTGTGGAAGGAGCGTTGCTCGTTCTTCCGCTCCTCGTTTCGGCAATCAATCAGGAGGCGTGCTGGTTGGCATTCCTCGTGGCAATCGCCGCGTGTCTTGCTGTCGGTGCGGTCTTGCTGCTCTTCTGTTCGCCAAAGGACACCACGATGTATACGCGCGAGGGGTTGATCATCGTTGCGCTCTGCTGGTTGGCGATCTCGCTGTTCGGAAGCATTCCCTTTGTCGTAAGCGGAGAGATCCCCTCGTTTGCGGATGCCTTCTTTGAAACCGTGAGTGGCTTTACCACAACTGGTGCATCCATCTTGACGGACATTGAGGCGTTGAGCAAGGGGATTTTGTTCTGGAGAAGCTTCACGCATTGGATCGGGGGAATGGGAATCCTCGTTTTTGTCGTTGCGATTTTGAAGCGCAATACGGATAGACCCATTCACATTCTACGCGCGGAAATCCCCGGACCGACGATGGATAAGCTTGTTCCCAAATCGGGTGACACGGCAAAGATTCTCTATCTGATCTATATTGGGATGACCGTTCTTGAGATCATCTTCCTGCTGTTTGGCGGGATGACCTTCTATGAAAGCTGTGTGCACGCCTTCGGCACGGCAGGAACGGGAGGATTCGGCATCAAGTCAAACAGCTTGGAGGGATATTCTCCGTACTGTCAATGGGTGGTTGCCATCTTTATGTTCCTTTTCGGAATCAACTTTAACCTATACTTTGTCCTCCTCATCGGAAAGGCGAAGGATGCGTTCAAGAGCACGGAACTCTGGGCGTACGTTGGCATTGTCGTCTTTGCGGCGTTCGGCATTTTCTGCAACATTTTGCCCACGTGCAAAGGTGCGGAAGAAGCAATTCGCCTGTCTTTCTTTCAGGCATCCTCCATTATCACAACGACGGGCTTCTCCACAGCGGACTTTAATCTGTGGCCGACGTTTTCCAAGTTGATCTTATTCATCCTGATGTTCATCGGTGGATGTGCTGGGTCGACGGCGGGTGGCTTGAAGGTTTCTCGCGTGGTCATCCTCGTGAAACGCATTCGCCGCCAGTTAAGACGGGTCGTGCATCCGCGCGCGGTGGAACGCGTGAAAAACGACGGCAAAACCGTCGACGAAGAAACGGTCAACGAAACAGGGGCGTACTTCGCGCTCTACTTCGTGATCCTCGCGGTCCTCTTCTTGTTGGTGGGGTTGGATGCCTCCAACTTTGACTTTGAAACAAACGTCAGCGCAGTTGCCGCGTGCTTCAACAATGTCGGTCCTGGCTTTGGCGCTGTTGGGCCGAAGGGGAGCTATGCGGGGTACTCCGTGTTTTCCAAGCTCGTTCTCTCCGCTGCGATGCTCCTCGGCAGATTGGAGATATACCCCTTGCTTCTCGTTTTGATGCCGTCCACCTGGGCGAGAAAGAAGTGATGGGCAAACCGAATGCAAAAATCGAGCAGCTTCCCGACCTTCTGCTTCCGTGGTACCGTGAAAACAAGCGCGATCTCCCTTGGCGAAAGAGCCGAGACCCCTATGCTGTCTGGATCTCCGAGATCATGCTGCAACAGACGCGCGTCGAGGCGGCGAAGGAGTTTTACGTTCGTTTTTTGAAGGAGCTCCCAACCGTTTTTGCGCTCGCCTCCGTTTCGGAGGAACGCTTGATGAAGCTTTGGGAAGGTCTTGGGTATTATACGCGCGCTCGCAACCTTAAAAAGGCGGCGACCATCGTAGCGGAAGAGTTTGGCGGTGCGTTTCCCTCTTCGTTTGAAGGGCTGCGTTCCCTTCCCGGCATCGGGGATTACACAGCAGGAGCAATTGCATCCATTGCGTTTGAATTGCCTTGCGCTGCGGTGGATGGGAACGTCCTTCGTGTTCTTGCGCGCTTTCTCGGCGATCACGCTTGCGTTGACGATCTCAAGGTGCGCGCGGCGTATGCAACCGCCCTTGAAAAGGTCTATCCGAACGGGGAATGCGGTGATTTTACGCAATCTTTGATGGAACTTGGCGCGATCGTGTGCGTTCCGAACGGAGCGCCGTTTTGCGAGAGCTGTCCGCTTGCAGAAACTTGCGTTGCAAGGGCGAAGGGAGAGATCGATGAGCTTCCCGTCCGTGCGCCAAAGCGCCCGAGGAAGAAGGTTGAGATGACGGTTTTCATTCTCGAAAGAGAGGGGAAGACCGCTCTTTGCAAGCGTGAGGAGAAGGGCGTTTTGAACGGGCTCTGGCAACTTCCGAACTGCCTTGGCGTACTTTCGGAAGAAGAGGCTTTTTCTCATCTTCAAAAAGAGGGCGTTTTGCCTGTTTGTATTCTTGAAACAAAGCATGAGCGACATGTTTTTACCCATCTTGAGTGGGAAATGACCTGTTATCGCGTGTCCTGTGGTGGGCGCGGGACTTACACTTGGGTTTCACTTGCAGATGACGAGGGGCATTCCGTTCCGTCTGCGTTCAAAAAATGTCTTTGGGAGAAGGATCAATGAGAAGAGCGAAGAAAGGGGCAAAAGTGATGGCGATCTTGTGCGCCGTGTTTCTTTTTGCATGTCTTTCAGCTTGCCAATCCCCCAATCAAAACACGGTTTTGACGGCGGACGAGGTGCATGCGCGTGCATTCTCCGCAACTGCGACCGTGGAAGTCCGAAGCGGACTTTCCACCGCGCAAGGGACGGCGTTCTTCCTTTCCGAAGATGGGATGCTTGCCACCAATTTCCACGTTGTGAAAGACCTCTTTTCGAGTGGAGATGCAAGCGTTGTCGTGCGGTGTTATGACGGCCGTGAGTATCGTGCGGTTGCCCCCGTTTCCTATGACGAAAAGACGGACCTTGCTCTTCTTTCCGTGCAAGCGGAGGGTGTCCCCTTTCTCAAGCTGAAGAGAAACGGCTTTTGCGACGGAGACCGCGTTTACGTTCTTGGAAGCCCGGGCGGCGCGGCTGACACGTTTTCGGAAGGCAGGCTTCTTCGTTCGTTCATCAAAAAGGATGGAGTGCGTTGCCTCGAAACGGACATCGTCATTCGACAGGGAAACAGCGGAGGCCCTCTTCTTTCGGAGAGCGGCGCTGTGATTGGGATCGTGACCTTTGCAACCTCGTCGGAAGACCGAGGCGAGCGGTACTTCGCGGTTTCCGTCCGTGAGCTTGCAAAGCTTGACGGGTTTGACGTTCCGCTCTATTGGAACGGCTCACCTGCATTGAATTCATAAAAAAGAACCGACTGCAAAAAGCGTGCAGTCGGTTCTTTTTTCGTTTGTTTGCTCTTAGGTGTAAAACGCGTCGGCCTGTCCTCCGCGGATGCGGAAGATCTTTTCGCCGCCGTAAAGAAGCTCGTCGTCTACGTGTGTGCAGGTGAGAATGGTCTGCACGTTGCGGATGTAAGCAAAGAGCTTTTTCTGTCGGTTTAAGTCGAGTTCGGAGAGGACGTCATCCAAAAGCAGGATGGGGAATTCGCCGCAGGTCTCTTTAAAGATCTCAAGCTCGGCAAGTTTCATCGAGAGCGCGCACGTTCTCTGTTGTCCCTGCGAGCCGAAAAGACGCATATCCGTTCCGTTTGCAAGAATGCGGATGTCATCGCGGTGCGGGCCGGTCGTTGTGAACCCCAAAGAAACGTCCTTTTCGAAGTTTTCGCGAAGCTTTTCGTTCAGCGTTGCCTCCAAAATGGCATCTGTTTCCGCGTCTGCGCCCGTTCCGGCGTACGAGAGGGAAAGCTCCTCCTTGCCGTCGGTCAGGAAGGCGTGCACCTCTTTTGCGTGCGAGCTTAGGCGCTTGACGAACTCTTTGCGCTGTCTGACGATGCGTGCGCCTTCGTGTGCGAGCTGTGCATCCCAAACGGGGAGCATCTCCTTCAAAGCGCTTGGCTGAGTCTTCTTGATGAGGACGTTGCGCTGTTTGAGGGCGCGGTTATATCGCATCAGCGTGTAGTAGTACGCCTTTGACATCTGGCTCAAATCGACGTCCATAAAGCGGCGGCGCTCTTCCGGAGTCTCCTTGACGAGGCGAAGCTCGTCAGGGGAGAAGAAGACTGCGTTCAGCTTGCCGAAAAGCTCTCCCATTTTGAGGATGGGAAGCCCGTTGATTCGGATGCGCTTGTTTTCGCTTTTGGAGAGAAAGATCTCCACGGTGGAAACGCCGTCCTTGCGGACGACTTCCAAGGAGACCGAGCCGTTGTCCTGGTCGCGGAGAATGAGCTGGCGGTCTCGGGTGGCGCGGGGAGAATATCCCGTGGCGCAGAGGTAAACTGCCTCCAAGAGGTTGGTCTTTCCTTGCGCGTTATCGCCGCAGAGGAGATTGAGCGACGGAGAGAACTCCGCGCTTTGCGACGTATAGTTTCTGAAGTTTTTCAGTTCGATGCGCTTAACGTACATCCGTCTTCTCCCGGGCAAGTGACGGAAAGCAAAAAATCATTTCGAAAATGTGGCGAAAAGATTTTGCATTCCGCAAAGTTTGTTATATAATTGAAAAGAAGAGCGATGCTCATTCAAAAGAGAACCGCGTGCCTTTTTTCTTATTATATCATAGAACCGCGTATTTGGCACGCATTTTATGGAAAATTCAGAGGTGTTTTATATGACGTGTAAAGAACTTTGGGCGAAAATGTGCGAAAGACTTCAGGTGCGAATCCAATCCTGGAGTTATGACGTTTGGATCGAGAAGCTTGAGCCACTCACCATTCGTGACAACGTTCTTGTTCTTGTTGCGCCCTCCGCGCTGAACATCAACGTCATTCAGGACAAGTATCTCGATGAATTCCGCGCCGTCTTGAAAGAGCTTGACACCTTTGTGACCGAAGTGGAATTCCGCCCGAACGACCCCGACCTTGCGATGCTCACGCAGGCCAACGTTTCGACGGCGAACCAAAAGACCGTGGAGGAGCAGCCTTCCTTCACCTTCAACCCGAAGTTCACGTTCGATTCCTTTGTCGTCGGTGAGTCCAATAAGTTCCTCTACGCCGTGGCGAACCGCGTTGCAAAGGAGCCGGGCATGGCAGGCCTCAATCCGTTGTTCATCTATGGCGGTGTCGGCCTTGGAAAGACCCACATCATGCACGCGATCGGAAACGAGCTTCTTGCAAAGCAGCCCAACCTCAAGGTGATTTACTCCACGAGTGAGAAGTTTACCAACGAGCTTATTGAATCCATCCGCATGTCGAAGGAGCGCCCGTCTTACAACCACGACTTCCGCGAGAAGTACCGTTCGGCAGACGTTCTTATGATTGACGACATTCAGTTCATCGAGGGCAAGCAGGGAACGCAGGAAGAGTTCTTCCACACGTTCAATGACCTCATTGACAAGAACAAGCAGATCATCATCACGTCCGACCGTCAGCCGCGTGAGATCCCGACCCTTGAGGACCGTCTTCGCACCCGCTTTGAGATGGGCATGATTGCGGACGTTCAGCATCCTGACCTCGAAACCAAGATTGCCATTTTGCAGAAGAAGGCGGAACAGGAGAGATACCTCGTTCCCAACGACGTTTTGACGATGATCGCGCAGCGCGTTGAATCCAACGTGCGCGAAATGCAGGGGCTTCTTTCCAAGGTTGCGTTCTATGGCCAGCTTCTCAACCAGCCTGTGACGATGGAGCTTGCGATGGAGGCGATCAAAGACCACATCGACAACCGCCAGGAAGCACTCTCCGCGGATTACATCATTGACGTTGTCTGTAAGTACTTCAACATTTCCAAGGATGACATCAAAGGGAAGAAGAAGACCAAAGAAATCGTCGTTCCGCGCCAGATCTGCATTTATTTAATTTACGACATCCTAGGCCTTCCCCTTGCTTCCATCGGACAGCAATTCGGTGGGCGCGACCATACGACGGTCATTCATGCGCGAGACAAGATCGCTGAAGGGCAGAAGACGGATTCGCGCCTTGCGATGCAGATCAAAGATCTTCGCAATATGATCAACGGACAATAATCGAAGAAAATGCCCCGCAAGGAGAAATTTGTGGGGCTTTTTTTTGTGCAGTTTGAACGGCAAAAACCCCAAAAACAGGCAGTGCTTCCAAAAAATTATGAAAATTGGTGTGAGAAGACGCAAAACGGGGAAAGGGAAAGACGGAAAAGCGTTCCAAAAGGAGCGCTTTTTGTGTTGGGAAAGAAACGCAACCGAACGCGCGTGTGCGTGCGGAGTGAAACTTGTCGCTCGAAGCTGTGTGAGAAATAGGAGCGGAAACTTATCCACAAGGAAAGTGGATAAGTTGTGCACAAAAAAATGTGCAAAAATGCTTGAAAACAAAAGACTTTTTCGCATTTCAAAAAACGCTTGAAAACAGTCGTTATTTTGTAAATTGAAGCGTTTTTGAAAGCCAGATTTTAGAAGAGCAAAAGCGTGAAGTTTTTTCTCTTTGAGGCGTTTGTGATGGGATTCTTGAAAAGGGAGGGGAAAATCGTTTCAAAAAATGGTGAAAGATGCAAATATTGTTTCAAGAATTGGGCAGGTTTAAGAAAATCCATTGACAACATACAAAAAAAAGTGTAAAATATGACAGTAAGAGGCCGTCGGTTTTTGTGCGTTTTGTATAGTCGACGGAAAGCAAAGAGGAGAATGTATGAAAAAGTTTGCGATCGTTTTGTCGTTGATTTTGGTGGTCGGTTGTTTTGCCGGCATTGCGCCGAAGGCTGCAAGCGCAGAAGTGATCGAATGGGACTTTGGCGCGATGACAAACGGAATCATCGAATCCGTTGGCCTTGAGACCAATAAGATCATTCCCGAAGAAGGGGACCCGCACACGTTTGAGGAGTTTACGTTCTGGATGGGATATGGCACGCTTGACCCGGATGATTACTCAAACACGACTTGGGTCAACGTCACTAACTTTGAAAATAACAGTGGAATGCCGTTTGCGTCCGACTCGGGAACGGGAAGCACGTATAACTGCGGATTCCAGAGAACGGGAAGAACGCATCAGCCGTGGCAGTGGCGCGCAAGCACCAAGCTCGGTCAGACGTTCATCCGCATCACCGCAAAGAGCAACTTTTATTTGAACGTTTGGAATCCCACAATCACCGATCAGTGGGCGTTCTCGATGATCGTCACGCAGTGGGCGATCGATCCCGAAAACACGATGGTCAAGATGAAGGAAGCTCGCGTCAACAACACGTCCGATGCCAATAAGTACTTCACGGGCATCCACATGAAGGCGGGAGACACCCTCCTCTTGGTGCTGACGGACGGCGGACACAACCCCGGAACCAACCAGGTTTTGCCCCTCTTTGCGCTCGACGTTGATGCTTATGACGAGAGCAAGCGCCCGGATTACGCGCTCGTGAAAGAGGTCAAGGCATATCAGCTCGAAAAGATTGCCGAGCTCGAAGATTACGTTGCTTCGAAGGACAGCGAGATTTACACCGCATCCCGTTATTCCTCGATGGGGGACATCGTGACGAAGGCTGCCGTTGAGATTGACGCTTGCTTGAACAAGGCGGACATCGACGTCATCGTTTCCAACACGAAGGCGGACATCGACGCAGTTCCCACCAAGGCGCAGGAAGCGGATTACCTTAAGAATTATGGCGAAGAGAAGAAGGCTGAGCTCGAGGCAGAGTTCCCCGAGGCAAACATTGATGCGAAACTCTGGCCGCAGGTTTCCGAGCTTTTGAACAAGGCGTACGATGCGATCGCTGCAGCAAAGAACGTTGCAAACGTCAACGTTGCAGTTTCCGGAGCGCGCGCTCAGATCGAACAGCTTCTCGCAAGCGCAGAGGCGGAGAAGGGTTGTTCTTCTTCGAAACAGGCGGATGCCGGCATCGTTCTTGGCGGACTTGCAGCGGCAATCGTCGTTCTCGGAAAGAAGAAGGAACATTGATTTCTTTCAAATTTCATTTCGGTCATATCCCTAAATTAAATAGGGTGACAAAATAAAATATCAAATCTTATATGGAGGAGAAAAAAATGAAAAAACTTACCAAACTGTTAGTTGTCGTTTTGGCCCTCGCAATGGTTCTTGGTGTGTTCTCGATCTCTACTGCTGAGACGAAGTACATCACCGAGTTCAACACCACCCACGTTGCAAACGCAATCTTGGGATCCGAGGGTAAGCCGACGTCCGTTATTCCTGAGTTGAAGGGTGAAGTCAAAGAGCTCACCATCGCCGCTGGATACGGATTTATCAACCTTGACAACTTCGATGAGAGCGACATCAAGGAATTCACGTTCTTCCTTGGTATCCCCGGATCGGATGCTCCGGAGGGAAGCGATCTCGTTGCAAACGCTGAGTCCAACGGCGGAACCTACCAGGTAGGCTTCCAGCGTTGGCAGTGGAGAGGCGACAAGACCGCTGGTGACTGCTTCATCATCATCACCGCTCTTGAAGATTGCTTTGTTGACGTTTGGACGAATGAAATCGCAAACCAGTGGGCAACCAACATGGTTATGACTGAGTACGTTGTTGATCCTGATGGCGTTATCCTCAAAGTTCGCGAGACCAACGTTAAGGATGCTAATGACGAGCACGCATTCTTCGACGGCGTACACCTTCAGAAGGGTGACAGACTCGTTATCCAGAACGGTAACGGCGGATACGGCCCGGGAACGAACCAGGTTTGGCCGCAGTTCAAGGTAGATGCTGCTGCTTACGATGCAACGAAGCGCGCAGACTTCGAAACCGTTAAGGCTCTCGTTAACGCTAAGCTCGAAGCTTACGACGAGATCGACGCTGCTGTTGCAGCACTCAAGGAAGACGATTACAGCTCCGCTCGTTGGAGCTCCATCGGCGACATCGCTTCCGAGGCTAAGAGCGTTATCGCTGACCTCATGAGCGAAGAAGAAATCACCGCAACCGTAACTCAGGCTAAGGCTGACATCGACGCTGTCCTCACGAAGGCTGAAGAAGCTGAACAGCTCCAGAAGCAGAAGGACGAGAAGAAGGCTGCTCTTGCTGCTGAGTACAAAGAAGAATGGTACACCAAGAAGAATTGGGAACTCGTTAAGGCTGCTCTCGACAAGGCATATGCTGCAATCGACGCTGCTAAGAACGTTGCTGGCATGAACACTGCTATGACCGTTGCTCGCACTGAGATCGCTGAGATCGAAGTTGGCGGATGCGGAACCACGAAGCAGGCTGAAGCTGGTATCGTCCTCGGCGGACTCGCTGCTGCAATCGTTGTTTTCACCAAGAAGAGAGAAGACTAATCAAAGATTGTGATGCCGAGAGATCGGCAAGATAAGAGCGAACGAACAATAAGCGCGGAACGGGTCTTTTGACCCGCTCCGTCGTGCGCTCTTAAAACCTCTCGTGTTGTGAGATGGAAGAAATCACAGCTCCCGACGAAGGAGGGGGCGTAAAACGATTTAGTCGTTAAAGCTTTCTGTTTAATTGCTTCAAAAAAAAGAACGAAAACCTTTTTTGAAAAAGTTCTTTTGAAGCGAGAAAACAATGTTCTCGTGTTGAAAACAGGAACGGTTCTCCTTATATGAAATAAGGATGCTGTTTTCAAAGGAACACAAGAAAAGATTTTGAGGCGAAAGCCCCAAAGATGATTTTCAAAAAACCGAAATATTACGAGGTGAAAAATTGGCTAAGAAATCGACAATTACGGGCGAAGAGCTCTCCCCGATTCAAAAGGTCAAAAATAGAGACGGAATCAAGTCATATTTGAAGCAGTACTGGATGCTGTACGTGATGTTGATCCCGATGGTCGTTTATCTTTTGATCTTTAACTACTATCCGATGGCAGGTATCCAGCTCGCATTTAAGGACTGGAAGATGCTGCAAGGACAGTGGGGCTCTCCCTGGGCGTCCATTGATGGACAAACGGATATCCTTAAGCACTTTAATACCTTCTTCAACGATAAACAGGCTGTCACGTTGTTTGGAAACACCATTCGTATTGCGCTTTTGCACGACGTTTTCGGACTTCCTGTTCCTGTTATCCTTGCGCTCTTGCTCAATGAGCTGACGAGCAGCAAGTTTAAGAAGACGGTTCAGACCATTTCCTACTTGCCGCACTTCATTTCTTGGGTTATTATCTCGGGTATTATCTTCTCGATGTTTGAGAGTGGTGCTGCAGTTCAGAAGTTGATCAAGTTCATTTCCGGCAAGGAATTGATGCCGTTCGTTAACGACAAACAGTTTATCGGAGTCTTGATCGTTTCGGGAATTTGGAAAGGCGCAGGTTGGGGAACGATTATTTACTTCGCAGCCCTCACTGCAATTGACCCCTCGCTTTACGAGGCGGCGGTTGTTGACGGTGCAAACCGTTGGCAGAGAACGCGCTTCATCACCATCCCCGGTATGTTGCCGGCGTTCAGCATTAACATGATCTTCCAGATCTCCGGTATCACCAGCGCTGGATTCGATCAAATTTATAACCTTTACAACGCGTCGTTGTACTACACGAAGGCAGACGTTTTGGAGACCTACATCTTCCGAATCGGCGTCACTGCAGGTAAGTACGACATTGCAACGGCACTCGGTCTCTTCAACTCCGTCATCGGATTTATATTGACCGTTGCTTCGAACACGCTCGTTAAGAAGATGGGAGGAACTGCAATATGGTAAAAGAAGAAAAAGCCGTAAAGACAACTCTCGCATATTCTTCGATGCTGAAGGGCAAGAAGTCCAAAGTAAAGACGTTCTTCCAGAACCTTCTCGGAAAGAACGCAGGCGAGTGGACGTTCAATATTTTTAACTACTTATTCCTTTTGTTGGTCGCGTTCTGCATGGCGTACCCGTTCTACCACGTTCTCAAGGTTTCCTTGACCGTGCGTAAACTCGTCCCTGAAACGAACACGGTCATCCACGTTCTGAACTTTGCATCCTACTTAACGGTGCTTGGAGATGCTTCGGTTATCAAGACCTTCTTCTTCAGTATCGCGGTCGTTCTTTGCAACTGTCTCGGACACCTTTTGATTTGTATTCTGTCGGCATATCCTCTTTCGAGAAGCCACTTGAAGTTCAAAACCGGAATCTTCCTTTACATTGTCATCACGATGTTGTTCGGTGGCGGCTTGATCCCGTTCTACATCTTGATCCGTGACCTTGGCTTGCGTAATAACCCGTTGGTATACGTTGTCTTGGGTCTGTGCGGTGGATTCAACATCATCATTTGTAAGAACTTCTTCATGGGAATTCCTGACTCCCTCGAGGAATCTGCAAAGATCGACGGCGCAAACGACTTCACCATCCTCTTCAGAATTTACGTTCCTCTGTCCCTCCCCATCATCGCGACCATCGCATTGTGGGTTGGTGTCGGAAAGTGGAATGACTGGATGACCGGCGTATTGTACATGGGTAAGAAAGATATGAAGATGATGCAGAACTATCTGCGTGAAATTCTTGTTGCAGCAACGTCCTCCGACCCGACGGGCGCAGGCGTTGACCCCAACATCAAGAACATGGCATCCGGCGTTAAGATGGCGACCATCGTTATCGGAACGTTGCCCATCATCTGTATTTATCCGTTCTTGCAGAAGTACTTCGTAAAGGGAACCATTCTCGGATCCGTTAAGGGCTAAGAATCGGAACAAAAAACAAAGAACATCATGGAAGAAAAGATAAAAGTTTTAATCGACACCGACCTCGGTGACGATATTGATGATGCTCTTGCACTCGCGTGGGCGTTGGAAACTCCGGCGCTCGACGTTGTGGGTGTGACCACGCCGTTCGGAAACACGAATGAGCGTGCGCGAATCGGAAAGAAACTTCTTTCCATGGCCGGAAGAGCAGACATCCCCGTTTATGCGGGTGTCTGCGACACCATCGTCAAGCCGGTGAAGCCTTGGCACTGTTGCCAGAGAACGCCTGACATTGATGCGCCTGAATTTGCGCCCGTGAACGATGCGGAAGGAAACAACGGCGAAGCTGCGATCGATTTCATCATTGATTGCGCAAAGAAATATGGCAAAGAGTTGACCATCGTTGCGATTGGACCTTTGGGCAACATCGCGCGCGCGTTCCAAAAGGATGCTGCAGCGATGAACGGCACGAAGGGAATCGTGATCATGGGCGGCTGTTTCTACGGTCACTTTGCTGAATGGAACATTCTCTGCGACGCGGAAGCGGCAAAGATTGTGTTTGAACAGGCGGAGAACCTGACTTGCGTTGGCATTGACGTCACGGAAAAGACGAAGCTCACGAAGGCGCAGACCGACCGTATTTTGGCATATGAAACGGACGTCCCCTGGAAGAAGTACCTCAAAGAGCTGGTTGGAATGTGGGTTGCACAGTCCAGAGATGGCTTGCCCTGCCTCCACGATCCGCTCGCACTTTCTTATCTCACGAATCCCGAATTCCTCTTTATGGATCAGGCGATCGTCGAGGTGGAAACGGAAGGTCACTTCTCTCGCGGAATGACGTTCAACGTCGACGAAATGTTGCATTATGAGCCGTTGCATCACAACGGCAAGAAGACGACCATTGCACGCGACGTCCGCGGCAAGGCGTTCGTGGAATACTTTATCAACAAAGTGTTCGGCTGATGCAAAAAAGTCGACAACTTAGGGAAATATAATAAGGAATATGTAACCTGACTCCAAAGAGAGGGACAGCTTGCGTTCAAAAAAAAGAAAGAAAACAGATGTTTTCAAAAAAAGTTTCTCTAAAAATATGGAGGGTAATCTAATGAAAAAGAGAATTTTAATCCTTGTTCTCGCGCTCGTTATGCTTTGCTCGTTCGGCCTCACCGCTTGTGGCGGTGGCGGCGGTGGTGACGAAGAGTACGATGTTTCCATCCGCCTCTTCCTCAACAACGGACATTACTTTGACGGTGCAGAAAAGAACTCCATCTGGAAAGAATTGGAGAAGGCAGCTCAGGCAAACATCGAAATCCAGGGTGCTTCTCAGGCTGACTATGAAACCACGTTCTTCCCGATGATCAACACGCTCGACTTCCCCGATATGTTCTTCGCAGCTGACCTTAAGGAAGCTGGCCAGATCTGGGCAGATCCGGACGACGGAATCCTCTGGAACTATGACGACTTGTTCGCAATGTATCCCGGTGAGTTCCCGTACCTCGAAGAGATCCTCAGCAGCGATCAGTATAAGAACTTGATCACGATGGGACAGCACGTTATGCTTCCGAACCCGTCTGCTGCTTCCGGTTGGGGCGTTTACTACCGCGCTGACTGGTTGAAGGCTGTTGGTTGGGTCAACGACGACGGCACCGCTAAGGTTCCGACCACGCTTGACGAAATGTACGAAGTTATGAAGCTCTTCACGTACAACGATCCTGACGGAAACGGCAAGGACGACACGTTCGGCTTCAACTCTGACTCTGAAGTTCACTTCTTCAATGTCTTCGCAACGGCATTCGGCGTACATCCCGACGGAGACATTCGCGACGGTTCTTACTACTATGGAAAGATTCAGCCCGAATTCAAGGCTATGCTTCAGTGGCTCAACAAGCTCGTCGAAGAAGGCCTCATGGATCCGAACTTCAACACGAACAAGAATTACGCCGCTCGTGAAGATTTCGAAAATGGCAACCACGGTATTCACATCACCAACGCTGAAGACCACATTCAGTGGTGCGGAGGCCCGGTTATGAAGCTCTACGGCGACGAGTCCATCATCATGGGACCCGCTCCGAAGGGAACTGCAACGACCGGTAAGGAAGGCTCCGGCGGATTCGTTAACTGGGGCGGAAGCTGGGGTGGCTTCTATATCCCGAAGGCAACCACCGGTGAAAACCTTAAGGCTGTTTTGAGACTCTTGGACTACTGCTACTCTCCGGAAGGCTCCATGACCAAGACGTTCGGAATCAAGGGCGTTCACTACGATTCTTACTCTTCTGAGACCGGTCTCGTTCTCACCGAAGAGAACCTTGAAAACCGTTTGGCAGAGCCGGAGGGCCTCTTCTATAAGAAAACCCTTGAAGATGGAAGCACCATTCCTGCCGGAACCTGCCAGTTCTCCGGAATGTTCGCTGCAGGCCCGATCGACTGGGAAGCAACCCGTGAAGCTGGTGCAGTCATCCTCATCAAGGACTTCATCGGAACGATGGGCGAAGCTTACGGTAAGCTTGCAAACATGGCAAATGATTATATGTACTACTTCCCGGCTAAGCTCGTTAACGTTGGTGGATACCCGAACTCCATTGCAACGAAGTCGAACAAGATTAACGACTTGGCAAATGCGTATATGATCAAGGCGATCCTCGGACAGGCAAACTTCACGACCGACTGGGATCAGTTGCTCGCAGACGTTGAGGAAGCAGGATACAGCGAGGTCGTTGAGATCAGAAACGATCATCTCCGTTCCTTGGGAATCCTTGAATAATTGAACAGCACGCACGGCGGAGCGAAAGCTTTGCGATGTGTCGCAACAACAAAAACAAAATAGGTGCAGATTTTCTGCACCTATTTTTTTGTGAAAATCCATAGCATTTTCTTTCAGAGCGTGAAAATAAATGAAAAACATTCTTCTTGAAATGGCAAAATTCCTATATTATAATAAAAATATAAAGCTTTATCTTAAAAAGACAAAGAAAGGGAGGATAAGAATGAAGAAGAAAATTTTGGTCCTGGTTCTTGCGCTCATGATGCTCTGTTCCTTCGGGCTCACCGCGTGTGGCGGTGGCGGCGGTGAAGATGGAACTTATGACATTGAAATTCGCGCATTTTTAAACAACGGGCATTATTTTGACGGAGCAGAGAAAAACTCCATCTGGAAAGAGCTTGAGAAAGCGGCAGGCGCAAACATCAAGATCGAAGGCGCTTCACGCGGCGATTATGACACCACGCTCTTCCCGATGGTCAACACGTTGGACGTTCCTGATCTTTTGTTTACAACAGGCGGCGATGCGTTCCAGCTTTGGGCAGATCCGGACGATGGAATCCTTTGGAACTTTGACGACCTGTTCGCAATGTATCCCGGAGAGTTTCCATACCTCGAAGAGATTGTCTATAGCGAGCAGTACGTCAACGCGACCACCCTTGGACAGCACGTTCTGCTTCCGAATCCTTCGTATGCATCCGGTTGGGGCGTTTATTACCGCGCAGACTGGCTGAAAGCGGTTGGATTTACAAATGATGACGGATCGCCGAAGGTTCCGACCAACATGGATGAGTTCTATGAGGTCATGAAGCTGTTCACTCACAACGACCCTGACGGAAACGGCAAGAACGACACGTTTGCGCTCTCGCCCGGTGGCCAGCCGCACTTCTTCAACATCTTTATGAGTGCGTTCGGATTCAACTCGGATTACGTTCTCGAGGGCGGCGAGATTCGCTATGGCTTGGTCAGAGAGGAGATGAAAGATCTTCTCACTTGGCTCAACAAGTGCTTCAACGAGGGGCTCATCGATCCCGCGTTCAACACCAACAGCAACAACGCTGACCGTGAAAAGTTTGAAAGCTCCAAGATGGGCATCATCATCACAAACGCTGAACCGCACGTTCAGTGGGTTGCAAAGCCCGTTATGAAGCTCTTCGGAGATGACTCTGTCATCATGGGTCCTGCTCCGAAGGGAACGGCAACGATCGGAAAAGAGGGAAGCGGTGGCTTCACCAACTGGGGTGGCAGCTGGGGCGGATTCTGCATCGGCAACCACGTCAAGGGTGACAAGCTCAAAGCTGTCTTGAAACTCTTGGAGTACTGTTATTCTCCCGAGGGTTCAATGGTCAAGTCCTTCGGCATTCAGGGCGTTCACTATGAATCCTTCTCGCCCGAAACCGGAATCGTCATCACCGAGGAAAACATCCAGAACCGTTTGGCAGAGCCGAGCAACACCTTCACGATGGTCGAGCAGGCAGACGGAACTTCTCTTCCGCTTGGAATGAGCCAACATCAACAGATGTTCGCGGCAGGTCCGATCGACTGGGAGGCGACCCGCAAAGCTGGCGCTGTCATCCTGCTCTCGGATTACATCGGTCTTTACGGTGAAGCGCTCGGAAAGCTCGCTGCGGCCGCAAATGACTATATGTACTACATGCCCGGCAACCTTGTGAACATCACAAGCTATCCGACGGCAATGAATGCAAAGAAGAATAAGGTTGAGGACCTTGCAAAGGCATATTTCATCAAGGCAATTCTCGGGCAGGCAAATTTGACGAGCGATTGGGATCAGTTCCAAACGGATATCCTTGATGCGGGCTGGGAGGACGTTCAGTCATTGATGCTTGAAACTGTTCTTAGCCTCGGTGTTGAAGATTTGATCCAGGAGTAAACAATTTTTGGAGAAACTCCTTTTAGTGGGGGGAAAGGGCACGGGAAACCGTGCGCTTTTTCATCCCCGATAAAGAATGGAGAAGACTTGCAAAAAATGGACGATTTTAACAAACGTTCTTGACAAATGCGAAAAAGGTGATATACTATTCTTATAAAGTTTTCATTATGTTGGTGGGGTACTCTTCAACTTTGAAAACAAAAAAAATTCTTATGGCTTCCAAAACGGAAGTAAAAAAAAGGAGGAGAAGAATATGAAGAAAAAATTGCTTGTTTTTGCTCTCGTTGCAATCATGCTTTGTTCCTTCGGGCTCACCGCGTGTGGCGGTGGTGGCGGCGGAAACAGCGGCAACGACATCGAACTTCGTATGTTCTTGAACAACGGAAACTACTTCGACGGAGCAGAAAAGAACTCGATCTGGAAAGAGCTTGAAAAAGTTGCCGGCGCTGACATCATCATTGAGGGTGCAGGCCGCTCGGATTACAACACCACGCTTTTCCCGATGA
>JAZNLR010000047.1:0-2197 GCA_045579195.1 Clostridia bacterium
CGCTTGGCCTCCGACTTCGCTGGTCAACACGTTGATCATCGCTTGCGCGAAAACAGTTCTCTTTCTTGTGGTTCCCATTGTCTTTTCGCTGTTCCTGAATGAAGTTAAGAATAAGTTATTCAAAAAGACGATACAGACAGTTGTAACCTTCCCGCACTTTGTTTCCTGGGTTATGTTGGGCGGTATTTTGATCCAGATTCTTTCCCCCGAATCGGGCGCGGTGAACAAGATGCTCGGAGCTGTTGGAATTGAACCGATTTTCTTCTTGGGAAAGGGAAATTGGTTTAGAGTCACAATGATCGTGACGGACGTTTTGAAGGGATTCGGATATTCAAGCATTATCTATCTCGCGGCAATTTCCGGAATCGATCAGGAGCAATATGAAGCGGCAGAACTTGACGGTGCATCCAGATTCCAAAAAATGTGGTACATAACGCTTCCCGGAATCAAAACAATTGTTGTCCTTCAGATGACGTTGGCTCTTGGTGGAATTCTCAATGCCGGATTTGATCAGGTTTATAACTTGCTCAACGATGCGGTTTTGGTTCAGGGCGAGATCTTGGACACCTTGATTTACAAGGTCGGTCTGCTTTCGCGAGATTACAGTGTTTCGACGGCAATGAACATGATGAAATCCGTCATTTCGGTGACGTTGATCGGAGTCTCTTATTACATTGCATATAAGAAAGCTGATTATGTAATTTTCTAAGAGGTGGCCAAGATGATTCAGAGAAAAAAGAAAATTAAAATCAGCGCATTTGACATTGTCAACGGAATCTTTTTGCTGCTTGCGTCTTTGATCACGGTTTTTCCCTTGATCAACATCTTTTCGGTTTCATTGACAAACTCGCTGTATGCTGACAAGGTCATCCTGTTGCCGATCAAAGTGACGTTTGACTCTTATAGGTACCTGTTGGAACAGAGCCCGTTTTGGACGGCAATGTGGGTGAGTGTAAAACGATGCATTGTTGCGGTTGTTTTCCGCCTCGTTTTGGCATTTTTCCCTGCGTATGCGCTGTCAAGACCCCGCGGAACATTCCACGGAAGAGGAATTTACGCTTGGTACTTCTTCATTACCACGATTTTCGGCGGCGGAACCGTTCCTTGGTATGTCATGATCACCAAGGTTGGCTTGATCGATAGCTTCTGGGCATTGATTTTGCCGGGTGCCGTTGCGGCAGGTGACATCATCTTGATGTTGAACTTCTTCAAAACCTTGCCGAAGGACTTTGAAGAAGCTGCAAAAATCGATGGAGCGAATCCGACGGAAATTTTGTTCTTCATTTACCTCCCTCTGTCCAAGGCAGTTCTTGCGACGATCACGTTGTTTACGTTGGTCGGACATTGGAACGGATGGTTTGACGGTATGGTTTTGATGAACACGCCTGAAAAGCTTCCGCTTCAGAGTTACTTGAGATCCATTGTCATAACCGCGCCGAAGATGGGTGATAGTGGCGCATTCTCAGAGTGGGAAGCGATCAACCAGAAGACGACGAATGCCGCACAGATTTTCGTTGCGCTCGTTCCGATTTTGATGGTTTATCCGTTCTTGCAGAAGTACTTTGCAAAGGGAATTATGATTGGAGGTGTCAAAGGTTAATGAGAAATGCGATAAAAACAGTTCTTTGCCTGTTGCTTTCCTTGATTTGCCTGTTTAGTTGTGCTTGCGACGGCAGTTATTTGAGATTGGATTCTGCTAAAAATCCATTGCAGAAGACGAAAGTTGGAGGCTCAAACACATTGACTTTGTTGGAAGAAGACAAAACGATTACGCTTGAAAACGAAAAGGTTCGCATTGTTTTCCACAAGATTAACGGCTCCATCAAGGAGTATGTCAACAAAGAAACCAAGCAATATCTCGTGAAGGATGCGGCAGCGGGAACTCCGTTTATTGCAGCTTATTATAGCCGTGACATCAACTCTGGAAATTTTTCTTATCAGGTGACGTCAGACACTAAGGAGAAAAAGGAACTTCAGTTTGTTTGGGAAATTCGCAACAAAACAAAGTTGATTGCGCACTCTCGCTTAAACAAGGGAAGTGACACGGTGTCGTTTGACATTTCTGTTGTCGGGAATGTTCCGAATGATTACCTTATCTCTGTTGAGTATCCCGTGTTCAACAATATCAAGGAGCTTTGCGAAGGTGGAAACGACCAGTTTGTTTCTCCTGTTGCAACGGGATTCCTGTTTGACAACC
>JAZNLR010000048.1:0-23016 GCA_045579195.1 Clostridia bacterium
ACTTGCACAGCTGGAGTACTTATATCCTCGTTTGAAAGGTCAAGGAATCAATCTTTCCCGTCTTGGAGGCGGAATCGGGACGCGAGGCCCGGGCGAGACGAAATTAGAGACAGATAAACGTCATTTGCGCCGCCGAATGGACAAGCTTAAACGAGATCTGGAAGACTTGAAAACTCAGCGAAATAACGCGCGGAATCGGCGAAAGAAGAATGAAATCTTCATTGTTAGCCTTGCTGGATATACGAATGCGGGCAAGTCGACGCTTTTGAACCGCTTGACGAATTCGAACGTATACTCAGAAGATATGCTGTTTGCAACGCTTGATCCAACGTCCAGAAAATTGATTTTGCCTGATGGCAAAGAAGTTTTGTTAATCGACACCGTTGGGTTTATTCGCAATCTTCCCCATCAATTGATCTATGCGTTCCAGTCTACGTTGGAAGACATTGTTTTCAGCAATTTAATTTTGAATGTTTGCGATGTTTCAAGTGATGAGATGCAATCTCAATGTGAAACTGTAGAACGTATCATTTCGGACCTTGGATATCAAGGAGAAATTATCCGAGTATATAATAAATCCGACCTTCTTTCAGAGCGGCCGGAGCATTTTCAAGATGGATGTTTGATTTCAGCAAAGAATGGAGATGGGCTTGAAGAATTGATGGCTCGCATTTCAAAAAGCCTTGCTTATCGTTTCGTCAAAGTAACTTTACACATCCCCTACGTTCAGATCGGGATTTCAGCCGAGATTCGAAAGCTTGCATCTTCTTACGTCGAAGAATACTGTGAAAATTGGATTAAAGTTGAATGCGAACTTCCCGTTTCTGTTGTTGAAAAATATCGAAGTTTTCTTCAAAAGGACTAAGCAAAAAACAAATGTTGGATTATTCCTTCATTTGTTTTTTCATTTCTTCCGGTATAATAACCTTGTCAATTTTGATTGTTTTAAAATCTTCATTGGATTCAATGCATTTCATGCAGTTATCGCAAATTTTAGTTGGATCAAGATCGCAAATATTGCACTCATTGCATTCATCACAGTTTTTATTCGGATTTAAGACACATTTTTTCATATTCACACCTCTTAAAATGATTGTATCACTTTTTTGTGAAAAAAGAAACTGTTTTTCAGCACAAGAATTATGAACATTTGTTTGCAATTTATTGAAAAGTATGTTATAATTAAAAAAAATCGTTGGAAATTTTATGAAAAAAGCAGGTATTGACAATAAACTTCAAGATGTCTTAAATTATCTCAAGAGTTTTATCGACGAAAATGGCTTTCCCCCGTCTGTTCGTGAAATTGCTTCGACGTTGCACATTAAATCTACAGCAACTGTCTATTATTACCTCGAAAAACTTGAGGCGATGGGTTGTGTAAAAAAGTCTAAATCAAAGAATCGCGCTTTGGAAGTCGTTGGTTATAAGGCCAAGGCTGACAAGGATATGACCTCGGTTCCCGTTGTTGGACAGATTGCAGCCGGTGAACCGATCTGGGCTGTTGAGAATTATGAGGATACCTTTTCCCTGCCCACCAACTTGTTTGGCTATGACGATTTGTTTATGTTAAATGTCAAAGGAAACAGTATGATTGAGGCCGGAATTTTTGACGGCGATATGATTGTTGTCAAACGCCAGGAAACGGCAAATAACGGTGATATTGTTGTTGCGCTTTTGGATGATTCGTCTACCGTCAAGCGTTTCTTCCGGAAAGAAGATTATGTCATTCTTCATCCTGAAAATTCGACGATGTCTGACATTATGATTAAAGACGTTCAGATTTTAGGGCGCGTGATTGGGTCGATTCGAAAATTTCGTTAGAACTTGATTAAAAAAAGAGCGGTTTCCGGTAATAATCATAGAGATTTTTCCGGTAAACTGCATGTGGTCTCAAATTAACAAGTTAAGGCGTGGCGTGAAAGCCGCGCCTTAACTTTTATTCAGTTTTATTAATCAAACTTGTCCCAACTATCAAATCAGGTAGTTATATAGCGTCGACAAAATTATAGATTATTTCTATCGTATGATAACTTATAATGATTTTAAACACTGCATCAATGCAAGCTTCACATGCTCATATGTCAAACCACCCTGCATATAGGCAACGTATGGCGCACGAATCGGCGAATCTGCAGAAAGCTCAATAGAAGCGCCCTGAACAAAGCATCCTGCCGCCATAATAACTGGCGATTCATATCCGGGCATATCCCAAGGTTCAGGGGTGACATAACTGTCGACCGGGGAAGCAAATTGAATGCCTTGAATAAAGTGAATCAACTCTAAATCTGTGTCAAATTTGATGCTTGTTATAATGTCGTGATATGTATCCGTCGGTTTGGGAAGAACGTCATATCCAAGGTCTAGCATCACTTGTCCTACAAGTTTTGCGCCTTTAATTGCTTGGGCCACAACGTGCGGCGATAGGAAAAGACCTTGATAAAAGAGTTGATATCCATATGTATACGAACCAACTTCACATCCAATGGAAGGCGCAGTCAAACGGTAAGAAATGAGTTCAATTGGCTCTTTCTTTCCCGCAATATATGCTCCGGTCGGCGCGATTCCACCGCCGGGGTTTTTGATCAACGATCCGATGATTACGTCAGCTCCAACGTCGGTCGGTTCGATGGTTTCAACAAATTCACCATAGCAATTGTCAACCATGACAATTGAACTTGGAGAAAGCTCTTTTGCAAGATCGATTGCGCGCTTGATGGAGTCAATGGAAAGTGCATTTCTCCATGCATAACCTCTCGAACGTTGCAAATAGATGATCTTAAAAGGTTTTTTCGCCGACTTTAGTTTCATTGAAATTGCATCAAGATCAAAATCGTCGTTTTTCAGATCAATTGTTTCAAAGGAAACCCCAAAATCGGCAAGAGATCCATTCCCTTTACCGTGAATCACTTCCTCTAGCGTGTCGTAAGGTGTTCCCGAAATGGAGAGAATGCTGTCATTCGGTCTGGAAATTCCAAAGAGAGCCAACGTGAGTGCGTGCGTTCCGCTTACAATTTGCGGCGAAACAATCGCGCTTTCTGCGTTGAAAACGTCCGCAAAAAGAGTTCCAAGAGTATCACGCCCGACGTCATCATAACCATATCCCGTTGTTGCTTGAAAGTGACGGAGGGAAATTTTATTTTTCTGAAATGCAGTCAGAACTTTCTTCTGATTGAAGAATGCAATTTTATCAACTTCTTTGAAGCTTTCAATGAGTTTTTCTTCGGCAGTTTGAATTAATTTTTCAATTTCGAGTTGAATCATAGTTCTCCTTTGTGTTTTGTCGATTTTCAGTGAGCGTTTGAAAATCGGTTTGAATTAAGATGATATTTGACTTATAGATCATGATTTGTTTTCCATCATCAACATCCATAATCACGGTTTGGTTGTCAAAACCGCGGATACCGCCAAAAACGGAGGCCCCCGAAGTTAAAAGTACTTCACAAACCCGTTTTTCCCTTCGAATTTGATTGAGAACAATATCCTGCAAAACAAAAGATGATTTCAACGAAACTTACCTCTTTTTTTTAATGAAGGATATCCAATTTAAAAGCGATTAAACGAAATCCGCAAGGATGCGTTTAACATTATTTTCAAGAGAGTTGTTTGCATCAAGAATCACGGGGTTTTTTGAGCGGAACCAAGTCATTTGACGTTTTGCATAGTTGCGAGAGTTCTTTTTGATTAATTCCTTTGTTTCATCTAAAGAAGAAGTCCCGTCAAAATATGCAAAGAGTTCACGATATCCAATTGCTTGCATTGACTGAAGAGATTTTCCATATCCACGATCAAGAAGATGTTTCATTTCATCTAATAGTCCGTTTTCAAACATAATGTCAACGCGAGCATTGATGCGCTGATAAAGCTTTTCTCTCTCCCAATCAATTACGTAAAGGATGTGTTCAAAGCGAGGCTGCATTTTTTCTTCAAAAGAAGATTTTGTTTTCCCCGTCAATTCAAAGATTTCAAGAGCGCGAATCGTTCGTTTGACATCATTGACTGAGATTTTTTTAGCAGAAACTGGATCGATCTTCCAAAGGAGTTCGTGAAGAAACTCTTTTCCTTTTTGTTCGAGAATTGTATCGTATTTTTTACGGATTTCAATGGATTTTTCAGAGTTTCCGAGCGCCATCGGATAAAGTAAAGCTTGGATATATAACCCGGTTCCTCCGACAATGATGACGTTCTTTCCCCGTGCGCGGATCTCTTCGATTGCTTTGATTGCATGCTGAGCAAACAAAGCTGCAGAAAACTCCTCATCAGGGTTGATAATGTCAATCAAATGATGAGAAACTCCTTCCCGTTCAAGAATGCTCGGTTTTGCAGTTCCAATGTCCATATCTTTGTAAATTTGCATGGAATCTGCCGAGATTATTTCTGCATTTAGCCACTTTGCAAGCGAAATTGAGAGCGCTGTTTTCCCTGATGCTGTTGGACCGCCGAGAACGATTAAACGATTCGCTTGAACCATTTTTCAATCTCCTTTTTCTCTAGTTGCACTAAAATTGGGCGTCCATGCGGGCATTTTAATGTCAATCCACTTTTGATTTGTGAAATCATAAAGGAAATGTCCGCTTCACGCAACGAATCTCCTGCTTTCACTGCATTTTTGCAAGCTGTTTGCATTAGCTTTTCTGAGACGATTGTAAGGACATCATCGATTTCATAGTACTCTAAGTTCGATAAAACCTCGGAAAAATAACGTTCTATGTTCAAATTTGCCAGGTCTGCGGGGATCGCGTTGACTTTGATCGTCGTGTCGCCAAAGGGTTCCAAATCAAAGCCAATCATTTGGAAAGCAGTCGCCTTTTCCATTACAAAATGGTATTCAGTCGGATTTAATGTTAAAATGTATGGAACAAGCAGGAGTTGTTTTGTTGTTGTTCGCGCTTCATATTGCTTTCGGAGCTGATCATAAAGCAATCGTTCATGTGCTGCATGCTGATCTATGAGATAGCAACAGTCATTTGATTCGCAGACAATGTATGTTTTAAAAAGCGTGCCCAAGATTGTGACGTGGTCAAAAATGGGAAGAACATCTTGCTTTGCTTCTGAATCCGACAAAGTTGCTGTTCCGGTCTTCAGGATTGTTTCGTCTAGCTTTCCAAAAATTTCGGGAGTTTCAAATCCAGAATGATAAAAAGTTGATTCCTGTTTCACCTCTTCAATGTTTTGATTTGCTTGAAGATCATTCTCTTTTTCTCTTCTAAAAATCGACTCTTTGGCAAAGTTGAAAAGCTCGTCCCGTATAGGTTCGGATTTTGTTCTAACCTTCACTTCGTTTTCGAATATAAAAGGATTTTCAAACGCAGGTAAAATTGGTTGCTCTTCCTTTTGAACACTGACAACTTCCATGGAAGAGTTTAAAACAGAGAGGATCATCTTATAGATGCTTCCAAAAATCAAATTGTTATCAGAGAAACGAACGTCCGCTTTGTTCGGATGTACGTTGACGTCAACAATTTCAGTCGGAATTGTGACGTGTAAAACGTAAAATGGATAGTTTCTCTTCATCAAAAACGGCGAATATGCATTAAAGATTGCTGTTGAAATTGTCTGATTAACGATATAACGTCCGTTTAGAATAATCGTTTGATACGTTCTGTTTGCCTTTGTGTAATCGTGCTTTCCGATATAACCAAAAAGTTTTATAGAATTTCGTTCCAAATCGACCTTGAAGGAATTGCGAATTGCCTCTCCACCGTAAATTGCAAAGATAGCATCATCGAGCCCCTTCCCGGAAGTTTGTATGATCAATTTTCCGTCAATAAAGTAGCGGAAAGAAACAGTCGGATTTGCCAAAATCATACGGTGAATGAGATTTGTGATTTCCCCCTCTTCACTCTTTGGTTTTTTTAAAAATTTTGCACGGACAGGAACGTTAAAAAAAAGATTATTAACCTCAATGTCCGTTCCAGTTGAAATGCCAATGTCTTCAATGGAAATGATATCGCCTCCACGAATTTCAATCTTTTTTCCAAATTCGTTTTCTATCGTCTTTGTTTGCATCGTGACCATGGAAACGGAGGCAATGCTTGCAAGTGCTTCACCGCGGAAACCCAACGTGCTGATTTCAAAGAGATCATTGGATGTGCAAATTTTGCTTGTGGCGTGAGGCAAAAAAGCGCGTTCAACTTGGTCTGGTTCAATTCCGCAACCATTGTCAATGACGCGAATATGCTCGATTCCGCCGCCAGAAATGCGAACGGTGACATCAGTTGCACCTGCATCGATGCTGTTTTCAACAAGCTCTTTTACAACAGAAGCCGGACGTTCAATGACCTCGCCTGCGGCAATTTTGTTATAAACAGAGCGATCAAGAAGATTAATCGTTGCCATTTTCTACCTCAATTTGGTCTTGGAGATCCATCAATGTCGTCAGTGCTTGCATCGGCGACATATGGTTTAAGTCAAGATTTGTAATCTTATCGATAATCTTGGAATAATCTTTCGTCTGTTCTGTGAAGCTGTCAAAACTCAACTGTTTCGTCGGTTTGACAATTTCTGTTGCCTCTAATTCCTTTAGAATCTTTCTCGCCTGTTTTAAAACTTCACGAGGAACACCCGCAAGGGACGCAACTTCTATTCCGAAGCTTCGATTCGTTCCCCCGCGTTGAATTTTTCTTAAAAAGATAATTGTTCCGTTATATTCCTTTACGCTGATGTGATAGTTTCGAACGCCGGGATAAAGTGCTTCAAGTTCTGTAAGCTCGTGATAATGGGTCGCAAAAAGTGTCTTTGCTCCAATCTTTTCATTGATATAGCGAATGACTGCCCATGCAATGGAAAGTCCGTCCAGCGTGCTGGTTCCTCTTCCAACTTCATCCAAAATGATCAAGCTTTTTTTTGTCGCATAGTGCAAGATGTTTGCAACTTCGGTCATTTCAACCATAAACGTGCTTTGATTGAAAGCCAAGTTGTCGCTCGCACCAACTCGCGTAAAAATTCGGTCACAAATGCCGATTTCAGCAGTTTTGCATGGAACGAACGAGCCGATGTGTGCCATCAAAGTGATCAAGGCCACCTGCCGCATATACGTGCTCTTACCTGCCATATTCGGTCCGGTCAAAATAATTGTTCGGTCGGCTTGCGTGTCAAGAAGAGCGTCGTTTGAGATAAAGTCTTCTAATTGGTTGATCTTTTCAACGACAGGATGTCTTCCTTCAACAATGTAAACTCGATCTGAATTATTGACCGTAGGTTTGACGTATTTTTGCTTGTTTGCGCAGATTGCAAACGAGAGCAACGTGTCAACTTGTGCAATGGAGTTTGCAGTTGCTTGCATTGCAAACAGACGTGAAAGAAGTTTTTCACGAAGATGCGTAAAAATTTGATTTTCAAGTTGAAGGGCCTTTTCGGATGCAGACAGGATATCGTCCTCCATTTGTTTTAATTCGGAAGTGATATATCTCTCTGCATTTGCAATTGTTTGTTTACGAATATATTCCACGGGTACAAGTTCTTGATTAAGCTTTGTAACCTCGATATAGTACCCAAACACGCGGTTATAACCAATTTTTAGGTTCTTAATTCCCGTTCTCTCACGTTCTTTTGCCTCAAGTTCCGCAATCCACCTTTTCCCTCCGGACATCAATTCCCGATAGTGGTCAAGTTCTTGACTGTAACCTGCACGGATGTATCCGCCGTCTTTTAAAAGAACCGGAGGCGCGTCACAGATACAACGAGAGATCTCCCCGCAGACATCGGAAAGAAGGTCTATTTCATTAGAAAGATCTCGCAAGTATTGCGCTGAGCTTCCTGAAAGGAGATGCTTCAATTCCGGAAGTTGTTCAAAAGATTCGCGAAGAGAAACACAGTCTCTTGGATTGATGCTGCGATATGAGATCTTTGCTGCAAGGCGCTGGATGTCACGGATATTTGAAAGAATCTCCGTGAGTTTTTCAGAAAGCATCAGGTCGTCAACAAGCGCTTCGACAGCAGAAAGTCGACGATTGATTTCATCCGCATCCTGCAAGGGCTGTTCAATCCAAGAAGCAAGCAATCTTGCCCCCATTGCAGTTTTTGTGTGATTTAAAACGTGGAGAAGCGTCCCCTGTTTCTTTCCATCGCGCATCGTTCTTGTCAATTCAAGGTTTCGGCGTGTGTTGTTGTCAATCACCATATAGCGATTTGCCAAAACATACTTTATCACACAGATATGAGAAATCGTCCGTTTTTGAGTTTCCTCAAAGTACTCCAACAGTGCGCCGCAGGCGGAGACAGCAGAAGGCTTATCTTCCAACTCAAACGCAATCAAATTTGCACATTCAAGCTGCTTGCAGCATTTTTTCTTTGCGGTATCAAAGTTAAATGCCCAATCGCTGAATTTTTGGAATTTCGGCAAAATTCCAAGCTCAACTGTTTGAAGGGTTGCTGATGCCCCATCGGTGTTTGAAATGATCTCGACTGGCATTACGCGAAGAAGTTGATCTTGAATATTTTGCAGTGCAAATTCACCCGAAAACTCAGTTGTGAAAAATTCTCCGGTCGAAATATCAGCCCAGGCAAGGCCTGCTTTCCCTTTTGTGACATAAACCGAAGCAATGAAGTTATTGCTTGATTCATCAAGAAGTTCCGCTTCAATGACAGTTCCCGGTGTGACAACGCGAACAACGTCGCGTTCAAGCATTCCTTTTGATTCTCCAGGAGTTGTAAGTTGTTCACAAATTGCAACCTTTTTGCCTGCTTCGATGAGCTTTGCAATGTAAGTTTCCGCAGCGTGGAATGGAACTCCGCACATCGGTGCGCGTTCTTCAAGACCACAATCACGCCCTGTTAAGGTCAAATCAAGCAGTCTTGAAACTTCAATTGCATCATCAAAAAACATCTCGTAAAAATCGCCGAGACGATAGAAAATAACACAGTCAGCGTACTTTTCCTTCACTTGAAGGTATTGCTTCATCATTGGTGAAAGAGCCATGTTTATACCTCAACAACGTCTCCAAACAATGTTGCGGAAGACGTTTCTAAAACTTTAACAAAAACAAATTTCCCCAAAAGATCGCGGTCAGAATGAAAGTGAATCACCTTTCCAGTTTCTGTTCGGCCAATCCAGGTTTCATTTTGATAATCTTCACAGAGAACTTCAACGGTTTTTCCGATCAGTTGATGGGAAACGCTTCTTGAAATCTCATTTTGAAGTTCAACAAGACGCTTAATACGGTCTGTTTTGACAGCATCGGGAACTTGATTTGGATCTTTCGCTGCAATCGTCATTGGTCGCGGCGAATAGACGAACATAAATGCGCTTTGGAATTGAACTTCCTTGACAAGATTTAAGGTCGCTTCAAAGTCTTCTTCGGTTTCACCCGGGAAGCCGACCATAATGTCAGTTGAAATTCCGCAGGAAGGGATTTTCTTTCGAATGCGTGAAATCAAATTTAAGTAATGCTCGGCGGTATATTTTCGATTCATTGCTTTCAAAATTGGTGTTGAACCAGATTGAATCGGCAAGTGAATATATTTGCAGATGTTATCATTCTCTGCGATAACGTCAATCACGTCATCGGAAAGGTCTTTCGGATGAGATGTCATGAAAAGAATACGGTACTTCCCGCCTAAATTTGAAAGTTTTTTAAGAAGGGTCGCAAAATTAGATCCGTCCGAAAGGTCATTGCCATAAGAATTGACGTTTTGACCGAGAAGCGTAATTTCCGTATATCCTTGGTTTAAAAGGTTTTTTACCTCTTCAATGATTTCGCCTTCGCATCTACTTCGTTCTCTTCCGCGGACATAAGGAACAATGCAGTACGTGCAAAAGTTGTTGCAACCGTATGTGATATTAACCCACGCGTTGGGAAAACCTTCACGGGCCATTGTTTTACACTCTTCAAAATTGATTGGAGCATCTAAAATCGAAACTGAACGCTTTTTTGTCTTCAAAAACTGATCAAACAATGAACCAAAGTCATTCAGATTATGCGTTCCAAAGATGATGTCAATAAATGGAAACTTCTTTTTTAGCGTTTCAGACGCACCGTCAGCTTGTGTCATACAGCCGCCAACAGCCAAAACGACGTCCTTATTCTGCATTTTATATTTTTTCAATGCACCAATGTTTCCATATGCACGTTGAACGGCATTTTCACGGATGCAACAGGTGTTGAAGACGATAACGTCGGCTTCTGTTTCAATCAGTGTTTTTTCATATCCACGGTCAACAAGCATTCCTGCAAGCTTTTCAGACTCGTGAACGTTCATTTGACAGCCGTATGTGATAATGCAGTACTTCTTCAAGTTAAAACTCCAATGTTTGAACAAATTTGCAAATGGGCAAACAATTAGCCCCTATTTTAAATATTATACTTTATTTTAAAAGAATTTTCAATCTATCAAGCGCACATAAAAGAAGAATTTTTTTGAATACTACGAATTGAAATGAGGTGAAAAGATGAAAAAATTTTTCAAAGGAATCTTGATTGTTGCACTAATCATTGGAACAGCACTTCTATCAGGGTGTTTTATGATTGCGCTAAAGCTTTCAAAAATTGATTTAGACTTAGAAAAGCTCGAAGTAAATCAATTTCAAATTGAGGTTTTCGATCAAAATGATAAGAAAGTTGATTTTGCAGTTATGATGCAAAGAACCTCCAATCACGATCCACTTCCAGAACATGTAAAAAATGCTTTTATCGCAGTTGAAGATAAGCGTTTCTATCAACATAATGGGATTGATATGAAACGAATTTTTGCTGCGATTTGGAAGAATTTCAAAGAAAGATCCTTTTCAGAGGGAGCATCAACAATTACGCAACAGCTGATAAAAAATACCCATCTGACAAGCGAAAAAACGATTTCTCGAAAGCTAAAAGAGATTGCTCTTTCGCTTAAACTTGAAAAGCAGCTCTCAAAGGATGAAATTCTTGATCGATATCTTAATATCATATACTTTGGAGAAAACACTTATGGAATTGATGCGGCAGCTTTAACATACTTTGGAAAAACACCTCAAGAATTAACTGTTGATGAGGCTGCATGTCTTGCAGGTCTTTTAAAGGCCCCGAGCAGATTTTCACCCCTTCAAAATTACGAATTGTGCAAAAATCGAAGAGATATAGTACTATATCTTATGAAAGAACAGGGATATTTAACTGATTCCGACTATCAAACAGCAAAAAGAAAAAGCATTCGACTTTCAACAAATGAAGCGCAAAATTTTGCATCCTCATATATCAAAGAAGCATTTGAAGAAGCTCGAGATATACTCAAATTAGACGAAAAGGACTTTTATTCAAGTAGATTACGCATCTTTACACATTTGAAGACGGATGCACAAAGTTGGTTGGAAGAGGCAATTTTTAATCCAATTTTAGTTCCAAATGATGAGGATATTGGGGTTTCCGCCCTTTCTCTCAATAATTTAACACATGGAATTGAAGCTTTTGTTTCAAAGGAATCGTTTGTTTCTTTAAAAACAAGAAGACAGCCTGCGTCAACAGTGAAGCCGCTTTTAGTTTATGGCCCGGCTTTGGAGCTCGGATATATTTCACCGTGTTCCCCTCTTTTGGATGAAAAAGTTGATTATTCCGGATATATCCCCAAAAATGCAGACGGGAAATTCCATGGTTTTGTTTCAGCAAGACAAGCTCTCAGCAAGAGCTATAACATTCCTTCTGTTAAACTTTTGAATACAATTGGGTTGAATAATGCAATTCGCTTTGGAAAAAGTTTAAAATTAAATTTGCAAGAAGATGACGCTTCCCTGGCTTGGGCTCTTGGGGGCATCAAAAACGGCATTTCTTCATTTGAACTTGCTCAAAGCTATTCATCCATTGCAAACGGAGGGACGATTGCGGAGATTTCCATGATTAGACAGATTGAAAATGTAAGGGGCGATGTTTTATATTGTTTTCAGCCTGATGAAAAACGTGTTTTTTCGGAATCTACGTCTTATCTGTTAACGGATATGTTAAAAACGACTGTTTCTGATGGAACAGCAAAAAAAATGAATGATCTGAAACTAGATATTGCAGCAAAAACCGGAACAAACGGAGACGAAAATGGGAATCTGGATGCATGGTGTGTCTCATTTACTCCACTTTCAACTCTTTCTGTTTGGTTTGGATCGAAAGATTCAACCTGTAAGATGGAAAATTCAATCAAAGGAAGCACGTTGCCCTGCTTATTTTCAAAGGCGTTTTATCAGGCTTGCAAAGATGATGAAAGAGGTTTTTCCTTTCAGATGCCTAGTGGAGTGAATCGTGTTAAAATTCACAAAGAATCCTATGAAAATGATCAAAAGATCCTGCTCTGTCCGGACAGAGCAGATGGTTTTTTTGAAATTTTCAATTCAAACAATGTTCCGTTAAGATTTCCTAAGTCTCGCTCAAAGTTGAACTCATTTTCAACTGTCATAAACGATTCAATTGCGGAAATATCCTTTAAAACAGATTTTGTTGATGACTATTTTCTTTATATTTTGACAAAGGAAAAACGTGAATTGATTAAAAAAGGAGTTTCCGAAGTTGGTATTAACAAAATTTTGATAGATAAACTACCAAAAGAAATGCCATTCTATTTTCAAATTGAATTTGATAAAGAAGAAAAAGAAATCGGGCCATTCTTTTTTGAAGAACAACCCGATGAATCTTGGTTAAACTGGTTTGAAAATTAGAGCTCGATGCGTTCAATGTGTGAAATTGCATCTTCAATGAGTCCTTCAATGTCTAGACGCTGTTCCGCCGCCTCAACAGTTGAAAGCTTTGGCTTGATGACAGGATTATCAGGCAAAAAGACGGTACAGCAGTCTTCATATGGTAAAATCGAGGTCTCATATGTGCCAATTTCTTTTGAAATTTCAATGATTTCATTCTTGTCCATTCCGATAACCGGGCGGAAAACAGGAATGTTTACGACAGCATTTGTGACCGTCATACTTTCAAGCGTTTGACTTGCAACTTGTCCGAGGTTTTCTCCCGTGATAATTGCTCCACAACCGCGATCTTTTGAAACGCGTTCTGCAATTCGCATCATAAAACGGCGCATGATGGTAATCATCATTTCTGCCGGGCAATGAACATGAATCGCCTCTTGAATCTTTGTGAACGGAACAACGTGAAGAACAAATTTCCCTGTATAATCTTTTAAAATTCCGGCAAGTGTTTCAACTTTCTGTTTTGCAAGCTCTCCCGTGTAAGGAAAACTGTGGAAATGCAAACCTTCCGGCATCATTCCGCGCTTTGCCATCATGTAACCTGCAACGGGACTATCAATTCCACCGGAAAGGAGCAGCATTCCCTTCCCTGAGCATCCGCAAGGAAGACCACCTGTTCCGTAATACGTGTTGGTAAAGATAAAAGTAGTTCCATTTTCTCGAAGATCAAGAGAAATAACATATTCAGGATCGCGGACATCAACGGTAAGCTCAGGATGATGATCAAGAACGAATGCGCCGACTTTAGCAGAAATCTCAGGTGATTTCATCGGAAAGGTTTTATCGGCCCTGTTTGTTTCAATCTTAAAAGTTCCAACAAAATCAATGTTGTCTGAAACGGTTTTACAAATCGTTTCAAATGTCGTTTCACATACAATTGCACGACTAAATGAGTGGATGCCAAAGACCTTTTTCAATTTTGACAAAAGTCTTTCTTCATCGAATTGCTCATAATCTTCCAAAAGAAAACGCCCCTGGATCTTCTTCAATGTGCAAGGAATATCAGAAACAGCTCTGCGAATATTGGAAAGCAGCATATTTTCAAAGTATCCGCGATTCTTGCCTTTTAAGTGAAGTTCACCATATCGAATGACAATCAAGTTTTTCAAAGCGTTTCCCTCCTCATAATCGAGCGAATTTCAGTTACATGCAATTTGATTTTTTCAAGCAAGACAACGGCTTTATCAATCGTGTTGAATCTTCCGAAGCTAATTCGAACAGTTCCTTCCGATGTGATGTTCATCGCACGCAAAGCACGCGAAAGTTTATGACGTGCAGAACAAGCAGACCCAAGTCCGATTAAAATTCCATCTTCTTCAAGCTTGTGTAACAAAACCTCCCCTTTGATTCCGTCAAAACTAACGTTCAAAATATGAGGTGCGGACCTATTTATGTCTGAATTAAAGTGAACGCCATCAAAAGATTGTAACCCTTTTATGAGGTAGTCTTTGATTTCGCACATTTGTTTGTTAATAGCAGATCGATTTGCCATCCAATCGGAAAGTGCCGCGGAAAATGCTGTGATTGCCGCAACGTTTTCTGTTCCGGAGCGAAGCCCCCTTTCCTGTCCGCCGCCGTGAATCAAGGGCTTGAGTTGATTCGGATTCTTTGCATAGAGAAAACCGCATCCTTTGGGGCCGTTTATCTTGTGTGAGCTTGCTGAATAAAAGTCGATGTTTGGGTCGGAAAGGTCAACGGGAAGCTTGCAAAATGCTTGAACGCCATCGCTGTGGAAAATGCATTTTGGTGCTATTTTTTTAACAATTGCCGCGATTTTATAAATATCGTTAATTGCACCTGTTTCGTTGTTGACGTGCATAACGGAAACAAAATCCGTTTTTGCGGTTATGAATTCTGGGATGCGCGTAATATCAACACTACCATCGCTCTTGCAAGGCAGAAATGAAACGCTTAATCTGTCTGAAAAAGAGTTGACCGCTTCATAAACAGCCGGATGTTCGCAAGCAGAACAAGCAATTTCCTTTGTGTGCTTTGTGCAAGAGCTGAAAACAGCCCAATTTGCTCCCTCCGTTCCACCTGACGTGAAGAAAATCTTTGAGGAAGGAACATTCATTTGTTTTGCTAAGTTTTGCCGTGCATTATCGATTTCTTTTGCAACGAAAATGGATGGACGATAAACAGCCGAGGGGTTGTAGAATAACTCTTTCGACATTTTTGTAAGCTGTTCTAAAGCGGCATCGCAAATCTGTGTTGTTGCAGCGTTATCAAAGTACATCATAGATATCTTTTTCAATGGTTCCAATCGTGACGAATTTTGAAATTGCCAAAATCATATTCTTTGACAGCTCAACGTAGATAAGCTTCACGTCTCCCCCGCATCTTGCTTGGATAAACATAAGACGCTTACTTGTTTTATAATTCGGAGTTGCAAAAATCTTCTTGTCAATTTTTCCGCTTTGAATGCGTAAAAACTTTTGCGAATCGACAAGGCCAATAGACATAATTTCATTAGCTTCAATCTTGATGAGCGGAACACGTTTTACATAATTTAAAACACGCGCAATACGCAAGCTTCCGCTCACAAACGTGTAATCATACGAGTTAACAAAATCGTTTCTCTTGAAAAAGAAATAAATTGCCAGCGCACCAAACAGCAGAACAGGAATAAAATATATGACGTAAACCCAAATTGAAGTCAAATTTTTATTTCCGTCTTCCGCAGGGATCATGCTGAAGAATGCAAAGCTTATCAAACACAAGATGACGGAAAGAATACAGAGAAAAATGACAAAGATCTGTTTTCTCTTGCCCTCTTTCGGATTTTGCATATCAATGCTTTCTTCAATAAAAATTTCAGGCATAAAATCCTCCTAATTCTTAATCGTTGCAATCGTGACGCCGTGATCTCCTTCGCCGTGCTGTCCGCTTCTAAATGAAGCGATTGCGGTGTGGGTCTTGAGATATTCCGAAACAGCCTTCTTTAACGCTCCGGTTCCGATTCCATGAATGATTTTTATCTCTGAAATGGAATTCATCAATGCACGGTCGATAAATTCATCAAGTTTTGCAAGTGCTTCAGGGACGCGATTTCCAAGCAAGTTGATTTCAACAAGTGAACCCTCAACCTTTCTTGGCGCGAAGGAATTTTGCGCAATTTTCGGGCTAAATTTGTTCTTCTTTGAAACTTTTTCCGGTTGAGCCTTTTTCGGATTCATAACTCGAGAGATATTCGAGAATTTCACTAGGACGTTAAAGCTGCCAACAAGAACAGTTGCCTCTTTCTTTGCGGTATTGACCGAGAGAACTTCCCCTTCATCTTCAAATTTGTGAACAAAGACAATGTCACCCTTTTTCAGTGAATCATCTACCTTTTCAAGCTTGCGTTCTTCCTCAATTGACTCAGTCTGAGAAATGTAAGCAAGATCCTGAAGACGGTTTTTCATCTTTGCTGCATCAATCACGGGTGCGTTTGTTTCAAACGTTTCTCGATTGGCGATTTCCTTAATTTGAACAAGAAGTTCTTCTGCTTCCTGTGCTTTTTCGTTTACGATTCTTCTTGCTTCGATCTTCGCAGTTCTTAACAGCTTTTCGCGCTCAAGTGCAAGTTTCTGTTTTTCGCGCGCAATTTCAAGCAATTCTTCATTGGCTGCTTGAAGTTTTTTGCGAAGCTCTTCTCTTTCTTGAGCAGCTGCAATTCGCTCCGTTTCAGCGCTTTGTAAAATTCGTTCAAATTGATTCTTTTCTGGAGAAATATGTGAAGCTGCAAATTCTATGATTTCCTTTTTCAACCCTAAGCGCATTGCAATATCCAACGCCTTGGAAGAGCCTGGTATGCCAACGTTAAGCTTATAGGTCGGAGAAAGCGTTTCAGCATCAAATTCCATAGAGGCATTCTCAACTGCATCTGAAACGAAAGAAAACTCTTTAAGAGATCCAAAGTGAGTCGTCAAAATTGCAGTTGCTTTCATTTCAATTAAATAATTCAAAACAGCAAGTGCAAGCGCTGCTCCCTCTTGAGGATCTGTTCCTGCGCCAACTTCATCCAAAAGGACAAGTGAATTCTCATCAACATTGTCAATGACGAACTTAAGATTTGTAATATGTGAGCTGAATGTACTTAAGCTCTGTTCAATACTTTGTTCATCACCAATGTCGCAGAAAATGGATGAGAAAACAGGAATTTTGCTGTCCATGCTTGCCGGAATGTAGAGCCCACACATCACCATCAATGAGAACAAACCGGTCATTTTGAGTGTGACAGTTTTTCCGCCCGTATTGGGACCGGAAATCAAAAGGATTCGTTGTGTTCCACCAAAACGGATTGAAACGGGAACAACCTTTTCTTTTTGAATCAAGGGGTGTCGACCGTTTTTAATGTCGATGATCCCCTTGTCGTTGACGATCGGTTTAATCGCTCGGATAGAGTGCGCATAATGCGCCTTAGCACACGCCATATCGCCAAGCTCAAGAAGCTCGACAGATTGACGCAAGGCGGCGGAGAATCCGGAAATTTGGATGGTATACGCCTTCAGAATGTGTTCGATCTCCTCATGTTCGGCAAGTTTTAATTCGCGAATCTGGTTGTTATATTCTACAATTTCAATTGGCTCGATAAAAAGTGTTGCGCCGCTCGCGGAATAGTCGTGAATCAAGCCTTTGATTGCGCCTTTATGTTCCGCTTTTAAAGGAATGACAAAACGTTCGTTACGCGTTGTAACAATGTTATCTTGTAAGTACTTCTGGATGTCTTTAGAGCGAACGTAATTTGAGAGCGTATCTTTAATTTTCTCGTTCAAATTCCGCATCTTGCGACGAATGGAATAAAGTTCGTCGGAAGCACGGTCGCTGATTTCATCATCGGAGAGAATGTCGGAAGCGATCTTCTCTTCAATTTGCTTGTTACAATAAAGATGATTGGCGATTTCCAGAAGTTGCGAAAGCGACGGATCATTTGCTCCCTGCAATGAAATTGTAAAAATTCGTGATGCGCGAAGTGCTCGCATCACGCAAAGAAGCTCAGAAAAAGATAAGACGGAAAGAACGTCGGCCTTGTCAAGAGCTTCAGAAACATCATCAAAGGATGTGACCGGATTCAAAGCATGGATAAATAGAAGGCGATCTGCCTCCTCTGTTAAGTCAAGTGCCTTTTGAACAGATTGGAACTCAGTTTCGGGTTTTGTCGAAAGTATGCGTTCTTTTGTCTTTTCAAGAACGGCAAAACCGGCAACTTGGGAAAGAATCTTGTCCAATTCTAGGTTTTTCAAAATCTTATCTGTGATCATATATGCGTATTCTACCATATTGGCTAAAATTTTACAAACACTTTTCCCTTTTTATTGCGTTAAAACATGTTTCAGAGGTTGTTTTTTGTATCAATATTACTAATATTTTTCATTTTCGACAAAAATATACAAATATTTTACAAAAATAACGTTCAAAAAGCTCGCATTTTGAAAGAAAGCATGCTATAATGAGAAAAAATAAATAAGGAAGACATTAAAATGAAGCTGATAACGTTAGATGCAAATGCGGAACAATTAAAAGCATATCATGATTTCTTTGCAAATGACGAAACAATTCAACATGTTGATGAAAGTAAAAGTGGCTTGGAAGGAATGCATCTTCTAGAGAAACACGAACCTGATGTTGTTATTCTCTCCCTTATTTTGGATGATTATGACGGCTTCTTTCTTTTGAAATATATGAAGAAAATGAATAAACAGCCGCTTGTTATTATTGTAAATAGTTTTGTTCATGAACTGACTGTTAAGAAAGCGATGGAAGATGGCGCAGCATATTTTATGGCAAAGCCAGTTGATTTGAGCGTTTTAAGAGAACGAATTTTAGAGTTTTATGATGCGAATGCAAATTTCAACAATTTGGAATCCCCTGTTGAGCTAAAACGCAACACCGTCTATATCGGCGAGCGCAAAGATCCATATGAACAACGTCTTGATGAAAGGATCAGCACGATCTTTATGACCGTTGGAATTCCCGCAAACATTCGAGGATATCAGTACTTACGGCAAGCAATTAAATTGACGGTTGAAAATCCGACGATCATCAATAGCATCACAAAGCAACTCTACCCTGCTGTTGCAGAACATTTCGATGCCTCGGCAAGCAAAGTCGAACGTGCCATCCGACACGCAATTGAGGTTGCGTGGAACAAAGGAAACGCGGAGAGCATCAATCAACTGTTTGGAATCAAAATTTATAACAATTTTCAAAAGCCCACCAACGGAGAATTTATCGCATTGATCTCAGATAAATTACTGTTAGAGGGCGCTTAAGAGTTATTGAACACCGCGTAAATAGTGACCTTTTGTAGACTGTGAGTTCATTTCTCCTTCCGGGGAAAAGCTTGCAGTCTCTTCTTTTGTAAACGTCGAGAGGTCAAAAAGCCTGTTTCGATTCGAAGAAATATGTTTTCTCAAATCCAATCTTGCACAATTGTATAGATAGAACCCGCAGCGATTTGTCTTAAACCGTTTTAAGGTAAATTTGCGCAAGCCTTCATCAGCCAGCTGAATGTTTTCATTAAATTGGCAATCATTGCAACTTCCATATTTTGCGTTTTGCAAAGGGCAATGCGCGTAGTGCATAATGCGAAGATCTCCAAAAGTTAATATAAATGCATTACAAAATGCCGGATCTTCAAGTTCTTTTGCATTTAACTCCGGAGATGCAACAAAGTTTTCAATTTTGAAGTCATTGAGCAAGTTTAAATTTTGTCGGTTAAAAAGGTAAAATCCATAACCTGCGAAGAATTCAAGACCATTTTCACGAGCAAAGGCATAAGCTCCAAGATTATCACCATAAATGCCGTCAAAAGCATCAAAATCACAATGCTTAATCAAGTGAGCAAAATCGCTTTCATGAAATAACTGGGGCAAGAATAAATAGCACTTTGCATTTGGCTTTTTATCCTTGAAAAAAGAAACAAACTTTGAAATCTTTTCATCGTAAACTTGAGGAAAATAGATAAAGCAATCAAAAGCATTTAGAGCATCCTCATTCAAATAAGGGAAATTTTCTCTTAAAATTACGGCACTTTTGACATTATAGAGTACTCTATCTTGTCGTATTTCAGGCAGTTTTATCTGTTTTATTGAAATTTCAGACCTTTTATGCTTATCTTTCATTTTCGAAAGCAAACACTCAATTCCATCGCGTCGTAACTGATTCAACTGAGAAACCGTTAAAAATGCATTGTCAGTTCCGATGCTGATCTCCTTTAAGAAGAAAGGTGTTTCATTAAGCTTATTAAAACACTTTTTAACCGTGTCTAAAGAAATCGGAGCATTTTTCGCAACGGAAAGTTCAAAATCTGATTGAACAGAAACGCTCTCATCCCCTGAAGAAAGATTAAGAACCCCCTTTTCTCCAGCGTATAAATTTAAGTTTACACAAAGCGGCAGCTTGCGTGTCTTAGAAAGAAGCTCCTGCCCTTGTTCAACGTCATTTGTTAAACGTATTTCATCATTCACTTTCAACATTGAGCTTGAAGAAATCACAGATTTACCGTTTTTCTCACATAGATATTGCGCGCCGCCAATTTCAAGCCCATCTCTTAAAATCTTATATCCGTTTCCAACGCAAGGTTTCTTTGAAAAATTTGCAAAGTATTGATCCTTTCCTAGTTTTGAGAGAACTTTGCCAACGGACAAGCCAATGTGATTTTGAACTTTTGAATAGATCGTGTTAAAACCTTTTTCAAAAAAATATCCTTTTGTGTAATCTCCACGGTTAAATGCCGATTTTAAGTTGGAAATTTCTTGTTGCGGTGTTGAAATTCCGTCAATCACTTTACGATAAGAATCAACGGCTTGAGCAACATACTCTGGTCGGCGCAATCTTCCTTCAATTTTAAGGCTGTGAACGCCATTTTGGGTTAAAGTTTGAACTTCATTAATCTGGCAGATATCCTTTGCGGAAAGCAAGAAGCCGGAAGCCAATTCCTTTTCACCTTTCATTAGTCGATATTGTTTTCGACACGGTTGCATGCATCTTCCACGATTGCCACTGTTTCCACCAGCCATGGAAGACATTAAACATTGTCCTGAAAATCCAACACAGAGCGCTCCATGAACAAAACTTTCAATTTCAAGATTTGTTTCTTTTTTGATTGAATGTAGATCTTCAAGAGTTGCTTCTCTGCTTAAAACTACACGAGAAAAACCGCTTTCAGCGCAAATTTTTGCACCGAAGCGGTTATTGATCCCCATTTGAGTGCTTGCGTGTAACGCAAGATCAGGATAGTATTCATGAATAAGTTTTCCCAGAGAAAGGTCCTGCAAAATCAAGGCATCCGCATTTGCTTGGTAAATCGAGTCAACACATTTGAAAAATTCATCCAATTCCCCATTCTTAACCAGTGTGTTAAGCGTGATATAGACTTTCACCCCAAATAAATGAGCATAATCCGTGATTTCAGCTAATTGATCCGTATGGAAATTGTCAGCCTTTTCGCGGGCATTGAAGGTTTGCACGCCCAAATAGACCGCGTCAGCACCGTGGTCAATTGCGGCGTGAAAAGAATCAAGATTCCCTGCAGGGGCTAACAATTCAATCATACTTACTTTCTCAATTCTGCATTAAACTCTTTGGTTAATGCATTAACAATTTCATGAAAGACCTCATCAACTTCAACGTCTTTCAACGTTCTGTCAGCAGCTTGGAAAATCAGGCTAAATGCCATGCTCTTATATCCTGCCGCAATTTGCGATCCTTGATAGAGGTCGAAAAGTTTGACATCTTTCAAAATCTCGGTGTTGCAAGCGCGAATAACCTTGACGATCTCACCCATTTCGAAGCGATCCTCAATCATAATTGCGATATCTCTCGAAACTGCAGGGAACTTCGGAATCATCGTGAAGGAAACGGAATGGTCAAGGTGACGCTGGAGGAAGTCAAAGTTGAGCTCTCCTGCATACATTCTGTTCTGAATGCCGTAGAATTTTGCTGTAGAAGGATGTAACTCGCCGAACGTTCCGATCTTTTCACCCTCTACAAAGACATCCGCACTTCTTCCCGGATGGAAAACAGGCGACGTGCTTCGTTCAAACACATACGAAACACCAAAGAAATCAAGAAGCAATTCAACCGTTTTCTTAATCGTATAGAAATCCTCATCTTCGCCATATTGTGCGAGAGAAATCATCTTTGACTCAATGGGAAGAACACCGGGATCTTCTGAAACAGGAACGTAAATATTCGCAATCTCAAAGAAGCGGAACGGCTCTTTATGTTTTTTCGTGTTAGAAGCAGAAATTTCTAAAATACTGTGAAGCAAAGTTCTGCGCATGATACTTAAATCTTCACCAAGCGGGTTGAAGAGCTTGATATGCGGCAGATCCTCTGCAATGTGCATAGGCGCTTTATACTTTGGAGACGTAAACGAATAAGTTACGATCTCATTAAATCCACAGTCACAGAGAAGCTCTTTAGCGCGTTCTTCCGTGCTCTGCTGCGGATTACGGCCACCGTTGGTGATTCCTGCATCTGCCATCAGCGTGGGAACAACGTGCTCGTATCCATACATGCGGATTACTTCTTCTGCGATATCCTGATAGTTTTCAATGTCATCTCGATAAAGCGGAACAACACAGGTGATAAAATCACCGTCAATGGTGCACTTGAAGTTCAAACGGGTTAAAATATCAAGTATGACTTCAGTTGGAACAACAATTCCTAGAAGATCGTTGATTTTTGTGATGGACACCTGAATGGTTCTTGGCTTGAGGCTTCCGGAATGCACATCAACAATTCCGCCGCAAATCTTTCCGCAACCGAGCTCATCAATCAAGGCAAGAGCACGGTTCATTGCATATTCACAAGTCGATGCGTCAATTCCCTTTTCAAAGCGCGCGGATGAATCCGAACGAACACCGATGGCCTTAGAAGTTCTACGAATATTGTCACGCGCAAACTTTGCCGCTTCAAAGACAACCGTTTCTGTGTTTTCTTTAATTCCGGATTCAAGGCCACCCATGATTCCGGCAAGTGCAACAGGGATCTCACCGTCTGTGATGACAAGCATGCTATCATTTAGCTTGCACTCGGATTCATTCAAGACAACGATCTTCTCCCCGTCTTTTGCTCTTCTGACAACGATTTCGTTATTCTTAAGTTCATTGATATCAAAAGCATGCATCGGCTGACCAACTTCCAAAAGAACATAGTTCGTTATGTCAACGATATTGTTGATCGGACGCAATCCCATGCTTCTCAAACGCTTTTTCATCCATTCGGGAGATTCGGCAATTTGAATGTTTTTCACTGTTCTGGAAAGATATCTCGGGCAAAGCTTCTGATCTTCGACCTTAACGGAAATTGGATTGCGATCCGCCTTATCTTCCTTGAAGTTCAAGTTCGGTTCTTTAAATCCAAGTCGGATCGTAGCC
>JAZNLR010000049.1:0-3140 GCA_045579195.1 Clostridia bacterium
CAATGCGATATGATATAAATCCCTTCACGCCCCACAGGGCATATCGCTTGCCGCAGGCAAATATCGCTCCCGAAGGGAATATCACAAATCTCGCAAGGGATTTATATCGCTGCGTGTTCTCCGTTAAGGATAACACGCAAAAACCCGTGCGCTTTTTTTGTTATGAAGGGATATGTTCCTGTGCTATTTCTTTTATTGTCGGAGTTTTTAATATAAGAAATTGAAAAGAGGGGGTTCATACCTTTTTGTTGCAAAATATGGAGAATTTTTCTAAAAACTGAACCTTTTGCGCGGAAATTTTAAAAAAATATCACAGAGAGAAAAGCATGTGATATAATAGACAAAAAAATTATGAAGGAGCAAGTGAACACCGATGAAACTTAATTTGCCAACTGATTTTTTGCCGGATCGCGTGAGTTTACAAGACGGCGTTTTGCCCCACACGCGTTATACGGTTGCAGAACTAGAAGGGGCGGGGTGTATCCGCCATTTTTGGATTTCTCTTGGAAAAGCACCCGAGCTTGGCCGGGAGACACTTCTTCGTATTTATTTTGATGGAAATCCCGAGCCGTATGTCGAAGCGCCCGTTGGCGACTTTTTTGGCGTAATGCACGGGCAGGCGTTTTATCCGATCAATACGGAATTTATCGCGGTGTTGGAGCGCGAGGGAAGAAACTGCTATTTTCCTATGCCGTTTGAAAATGGCGCACGCATTGAAATTGAAACGGGGGAGTTGCGCGCAGATATCTCTGTGACGGTCGATTGGCATCGGTTTGAAAGTATGCCTGAAAAGCGCCGTTTTTGTGCCCGTTGGCATCGAGAGAATCCCACCGAAAGTTACGGTCGTGAGTTTTTGATGTTGGATGCGGAAGGTCCGGGGGAATTGGCGGGATTTTTCTATGCGGTACGCTTGTTGGATTACGAGGATCGCTGGAGTCATGGCGGAAGCGAAAACATCTATATCGACGGTGAAACCGAGAATCCGATTTATATTCGAGGGTTGGGCGGCGAAGATACGTTTGGAGGCTCGTTTGGCGGCGCGATGCATAAGCCGGAAACGATGCTTTATACCGGCATGCCGTACTATACGCATGAGGACGACGGGAAGCCGCGCCCTGCTCCGCGTTTGACGGGATACCGCTTTTTCAAACATGATCGAATCCCATTCAAGAAAACGGTTACGATGCGTTTTGGCTGTATGAAAAACGACATCTGCGCGACCGTTTATTGGTATTCTGAGAAGACACCGAAGCCATTCTTCCGGATGACGCACGAAAGTGTTGTAAATCCGCCGCGCGTTTCCCTCGGGGAAGTGAAATGGAAAGTCTTCGGCCCGATTCCAAATCGCTGCGATTTGGATGCGAATGCATTGATATCGGCAGGTTTGCAAGGAGATTTTTCCTTAGTGGTTCCGCTCGGTGACGTTGCGTACGGCGCGGATGCACGCAAAGATGCCCGTTGGCTTGACGGATTGAATGAGCGGGGCTTCCTTGATTTCAGAAGATATTTCCGCGTTCGAAAAGGGGGCGTTTCGCCTACCGAACCGGGGAGTGCGCTTGCTGTTTGTGATTTGATTGCATCGTGTGATGGTGAAGCGCAAATTCGCGTGACTTACGATGATCAGATGACGCTGACGACCAAAGATGAGCAAAAAGTTCTTCCGAACCACAGAGCCTTCCGAAACGAAGACGTTCGGTTGAAGCTCAAAAAGGGAAAAAACCGAATTGCGATCTTGTTGACGAATACGCAAAATTCCAACAAAGGCGGATGGTGTTTTGCTCTAAACGGAACGGATGCAAAGCACGAAAAGCTTCAGATTCAGTTCCCGAATGCGTAAAAAAAGGAGAGAAAAATGCGATTTTTGATCAAGACAGACATTGAAGGCGTAACGGGAGTTACGTCATATGAACAGGCGGAACGAAGTCAGTTTGGGCGAGATATGTTGATGAACGATCTCCTTGCTGCAATTGACGGAATTCGCGCTGAGGGCGATCACGAGATCGTCATTTACGATATGCACACTGACGGTCGCAACGTTGACATTTCCAGATTGCCGTGTGATGTTACTTTGATTGCAGGAAAGCCCATCAACGGCGAGAAGTACTGTGGGATCGGCGGCGCATTTGACGGTCTATTTTTGGTTGGTCTTCACGCAATGGCAAAAAAAGAGGGTGCAATGCTTGCCCATTCTTATTCGAAAAAGTACGACGCGATTTACGTAAACGACGAGCTGGTGGGCGAGATTGGGATGGAGCGCGCGATTGCGGGCGAGCAGGGCTTTCCGCTCGTTTTCGTTTGCGGGGACGACATGGGCTGTGTGGAAGCAACGGCACTGTGTGATCAGATCGTGACGACAGTGGTCAAGCATTCGTTAGGAGATGCACAAGCGCTTTGTTTTACGCCGACCGAAACGAGGGAGCGTATCTTTGCCGCAGCAAGAAAGGCCGTTCAAACGGCGAAAGAGATTGCAATTAAAACGATAGAAGCGCCTGTTTCGGTAAAGATCGTGTTCTCTGAATGCCCTCGCTTGCACGCAATTAAGGTGGCGCATCCTGAAATCTTTGTGGAGGAACGCACGATCGAGGTTTGCGGGAACAGCCTTTTGAAGGTTTGGTCGGATTACCTCAAAATGGAAGAGGAGGTTGTTTCCAATGTTTAGGCGAGAAGATATTATTTTGGGCATTAACCATATGTTTCTCTATCCCGGGTGCATGGTGGATGGCGCAGTGCACGAAAGGACGCTGGCAGAGCTCTTGGAAACGCCGTGGTTTGAAGCGATTGACTGCTGGATTTGGCCGAGCTTGGCAAAAGAGGAGCTTCGTCATTTCCGTAAAACTACGAAATGCATCAATTATAACATTGGAACACGCCTTGGTGAAAAGCATATCTTTCCGGCGTCGGCAGAGCCTGCAGATCGCAAGTACGCTTTGGAAATTCTAAAGCGTGAGAGCGAGTTTATTCATGAGGTGAACGCAAAAAAAGTTGTTATAGCAAGCGGTCCGGACGTTCCAAATGACCGTGATGATGCCTTAAAGCGCTTTTCCGACCTCATTTTGGAGTGGGCGCCGACCTTGCCCAAGGACGCAATGCTCACCATTGAGCCCGTCGATTGGGACATCCACAAGCGTTATTTGTTGGGG
>JAZNLR010000050.1:0-1611 GCA_045579195.1 Clostridia bacterium
AACGGCACCGTTCTGTTTGTCGGTACCAAGAAGCAGGCTGCAGACGCAATCAAGGAAGAAGCTGAACGCTGCGGCATGTACTATGTCAACGAAAGATGGCCCGGCGGCATGCTGACCAACTACAAGACCATCAAGAAGTCCATTGCAAGACTCACCAACCTCGAAAAGATGAAGGAAGACGGCACCTTCGATCTGCTCCCCAAGAAGGAAGTTGCAAAGCTCATCAAGGAAATGGGTGACCTCGAACGCAACTACGGCGGTATCAAGACCATGCCCGGTCTGCCCTCTGCAGTTTTCATCGTTGACCCCAAGAAGGAAAAGAACGCAGTTCTCGAAGCAAAGAAGCTCGGTATTCCGGTTGTTGCAATCGTTGATACCAACTGCGATCCCGACGATGCCGACTACATCATCCCCGGCAACGACGACGCTATCCGCGCAATCAAGCTGATCGCTTCCGTTCTCGCTGACGCAGTTGTCGAAGGCAAGCAGGGCGAACAGAACGCTCCCGAGGCTGCAGCAGAAGAAGCTGTCGAAGCAGCTGAATAATTTCGGATTTCATCAAAATTCAGGAGGATAAAAACATGGCTAACATTTCCGCAAAGGACGTAGCTGAGCTTCGCAAGAAGACAGGCTGCGGCATGATGGAGTGCAAGAACGCACTCGTAGAAGCAAACGGCAACATGGACGAAGCAATCAAGATCCTTCGTGAAAGAGGCATTGCTGTTGCTGCAAAGAAGGCAGACAGAATCGCTGCAGAAGGTCTGGTTGACATCGCAATCGAGAACGGCGTCGGTGCAATCATCGAAGTTAACTCCGAGACCGACTTCGTTGCAAAGAACGATACCTTCAAGGCATTCGTTGCTAACCTGCTCCACATCATCATCACCGAAAAGCCCGCTGACGTTGCAGCACTTCTCGCTGCAAAGTACGAGGGTGAGCAGACCGTTGAAGAACAGCTCAAGCAGATGATCTTCACGATCGGTGAAAATATGTCCATCCGCCGCTTCGATATCATCGAAGGCGACCTCGTTTCCTATATCCACGGCAAGGGCTCCATCGGTGTCATTGTCAAGTTCGAATCTGACGAAGTTGCAGCTGCAAACGAAGGCTACGCAGAAGTCAAGAAGAACGTCGCTCTGCACGTTGCTGCACAGGCTGCAGTTCCGTACATTGCACGTGAAGATGTTCCCGCTTCCGTTATCGCAGAAGAAAAGTCTGTCCTGCTCGCACAGCTGGCAAACGATCCTGCAAACGCAAAGAAGCCGCAGCAGGTTCTCGAAAAGATCGTTGTCGGTCGTCTCGGCAAGTTCTACGAAGCAAACTGCCTGCTTGAGCAGGAATACGTCAAGGCTGAAAACAAGGAATCCGTTGCGAAGTATCTCGAGGAATCCGGCAAGGCATTTGGCGGCGCAATCAAGGTTGCAAGCTTCTTCCGCTACGAAAAGGGCGAAGGTCTGCAGAAGAGAGAAGAAGATTTCGCTGCAGAAATCGAAAAGATGGTCAACAACAAGTAATTTGTTCCATGACAACCGGCACGGTGTTAAAACCGTGCGGGTTTTTTGCGTTTTTCACAAATGAGGTATGTGCAGGTTGTGCAGAATGCTGAAAATT
>JAZNLR010000051.1:0-4281 GCA_045579195.1 Clostridia bacterium
CACGATTGCAGGCGTCATTTACCAACCGTACGCATTCACTGCCGTTGCGGATGGACAGATCAATCTGACACCGAACACGGAATGCTATAATGCGGCAAAGGATGCGCTTGCCGGATGGGATCCGACGTACGGTTGCCTTTATTATTACAACCCGAAGACAGCAACGAGCAAGTGGATCTTCACGACGAAGACGGTGGTGACGATCGGGAATCATGTCTTCTCGATCTAAAAAAGGGGGCTTTGGATGAATCAGAATGAATATGAGAACATGATGCTCAGAAACGAGCGTGAGATCCTTGTGAAGCTTGAAGAAAACAAGAAAAAGAGTGAGAAAAAGGAAGAGAAAAAGCGCGCTCGCGAGATTGCTCGGCAACATCGTCTTAACGCACTTGAACACGAGAGAAAACTCCGCGCTGCAAGGCGGGAGGATCGCGCTGCAACCCGTTCCTATGCGCAAAAATATCGCGAGAAACGGGGCGGCGGACATAGGCACTCAGGATTGATTGCGGCAGTTATCACGCTTTCGGTCACGACTGCGATTTTGGCGGGCGGCGTCATTTTTGTGACCAAGGAGACAACGAGCAAGAACACCCTCCTTGAGAACAGTTATCAGCGGGCGTATTGGGATATGTCAGAGAGCATTAACCAACTTGAGACCTCTCTTTCCAAACTTCTCATCACGTCAACGCCGCGCCAGCAGGAGAAGATCTTGAATGAAGTTCGGTCGGTTTCAACGGCGGCGGAAATGGCCGCAGGTGATCTTCCGCTTGGGCATGACGTCTTGCAGAAACTTGTAAAGTACCTCAACCAAGTTTCAGGGTACTCTACGTACCTTTCGGATAAGCTTGCCGAGGGAGGAACGGTGGAAAAAGGGGAAGCAGAGTCTTTACGTGCGCTCTACCGAACGAATGTCAACCTCAAGGAAGAGATCAACCGACTGACCGCTTCCATGGAAAAGGAGCATTTTCATTTTACCTCGCTTTTGAAAAAGAATAAGAAATCTGCAGCCTTTTCCGATCAATTCGGGAAGATGCAGGAAAGCGCGATAGATTATCCTGAAATGATTTATGACGGGCCGTTCTCCGATGGGCAAAATAACGGCAAGGGGAAGGCGCTTCCGAAGTCAGAGGTGACCGAAGAAGAGGCGTTGAAAAAGGTACAGAAGTTGTTCGCAAAGCGCAAAGGGGCGTCGGTTCGCTTTCTTGGAAGCAACCGTGAATCTCTGTTGTTGACGTACAACTTTGAGGTTGCGGAAGAGAATGGTGCAAAGTCCTTTGTGCAGTTGACAAAGAGAGGCGGAATCCCCGTTCTTTTGGAGAGTAACCGCGAAGTGGAAGAGGTCACTTTGGATGCAAAGGCATGCGTCAAAAAAGCAGAAGAATATGCAACGGCGCTTGGATATGAGGGCGTTTCGTGCATCTGGACACAGGTGATGGGCGGCGTTCTCTATGCAAACCTTGCATGCGTAGAAGAAGGAATCGTCTGTTACCCAGACCTTGTAAAAGTGAAGGTTGCAATGGATGACGGAACCATTCTCGGTCTTGAGGGTTTTTCGTACGTCAACAATCATATCGAGCGCGATTTTTCGGGCGTGCGTATGGGAAAAGAAAATGCAAGGAAACACGTTTCTCCGCTGTTGGAGGTGGAAGAAGGGCGTCTTGCCCTCGTTCCGCTCGGAAACAGGGAAGTGCTTGCGTACGAGTTTTCCGCGACATACGACGGGATGCGGTTTTATGTTTATATCGATGCCGTTACGGGTGCGGAAGTCAATGTTCTTCGCGTCATTGAAACGGAAGACGGGGAAGTTGTTCTCTGATGGAGAGGCGGTCGCATAATGGCGGCCGCTTTTTTTCTCGCAGTTGGGCAAATGAAGTTGGCAATTTTTGGCGTTTGTGTTATACTGTGAAAAACCATTGAAACAGGATGAACATGATGTCAGAAAGAGAAAACAAACAGAAGACGCTTGCCATTGTCGGGCTTGGCCTGATTGGTGGATCACTCGCCCGTGCTGCAAAGCGGTGTGGCGGATATACCGTGCTTGGGATGGACCTTGACAAGAAAACCTGTGAAGCGGCGCTTTGTGATGGGGCTGTCGATCGAATGATTGGGGAAGACTGTCTTTCGGAGGCGGATTTCGTCTTCGTTTGTCTGCATCCGCGTGCAGCACTCTCCTTCCTCTTGGAAAAGCAGACCCTTTTCCGAAAGGGAAGTGTCGTTTTGGATGTTTGCGGTATTAAAACGTATGTTGTAGAAGGGATGAAAGAGGGCTTTACGAGAACGGATGTCACGTTCGTTGGCGCGCATCCGATGGCAGGTCGTGAGTTCTCAGGGTACTTCGCATCGCAGGAAAATCTCTTTGATGGAGCAAGTCTTATCTTAACACCGGACGGTGCGGAAGAAGGCGTTCTTTGTGAATTGAAAGAGCTTGCATCGGATCTTGGCTTTGGCAAGGTTGTTCTTGCAACTCCTGAAGAGCATGACCGCATTATTGCATTCACTTCGCAGTTGGCACACGTCGTTTCCTCAGCGTATGTCAAAAGCCCCTCTCTGTTGGATGAAAAGGGCTTTTCTGCAGGAAGCTTTCAGGATTTAACGCGTGTTGCAAAGCTGGATTCCAAGCTTTGGTGTGATCTGTTTCTCTTGAACAAGAAGCCGTTGATCTCGGAGATTGACTGCATGATCGAGCGGTTGAAAGAGTACCGCGCGGCAATCATGGCGGGGGATCAAGTGACCTTGACCACCCTTCTGGACGATGGCACAAGACTCAAGCTCCTCAGCCTGGAGTCGGAGAAAAGAGATTAAAAAAGAGGACGGATTTTCCGTCCTCTTTTGGCTTATAAGAAGGTCTTTAACCGATCAACACACTTTTGCTGCATCGTCACAAAGCGCTTTGCAAGGTCGAGCGCGGGTTCGCTTGCAATTTCCGAATTGCTGTTGATGGACTTGTTGATGTCAATGATCCCCATATTGACGCCTTGGATCATCATGTCCGCAACATTGCTGTCTGAATCGTCCATCGCGGTCTTCAATTTGATGGAGCTCCACATCATCGCCTTCGTCATAAAGTTGAGTTTTTTGACGTCCGCTCCGATGGCGACGAGGCTCATTTCCGCCTCTTCCTTAAAGCATCGGTATGCGTCCTTCTGGTCGCGAAGTTCGCCCTTGAGTGCGCCGCTTTCCAAAGAGGAGAGAACGGTCTCAATCGAGTCCTCTCCGACGGAAGCAGCCTTCACGATATCCTGCAAAAGACAAAGGTCTTGCGCCCTGCAAAAGTCATAGCATTTTTCACCCGAAAAGCAGGTGTTTTCCTTCTGATTCGAATGGGTATTTTCCATGGATAAACCTCCGATTCTCATTTTATTCGAGTCGGAATTATCGTGCGTAATTTTCTTGATTTTATGCGGATTTTCCCTTTGAAATGTTTGACAAGAACGCGAAAGTATGATAAATTATTAGAAGCCGCACATTAAGGGTTTGTGAAGACGGCTTTGCCGCACCCGATTGGCGAGACTGGTGAAGAGGAGGTAAATCAAAATGTATGCAGTGATTCTGACCGGCGGAAAGCAGTACCGCGTGGAAAAGAACGACTATGTCAAGGTTGACAAGTTGGCTCTCAACGTGGGCGACACCGTGGAATTGGATGCGATCATGTTTTCGGACGGCGAGAAGGTTCTCGTTGGCGATCCCGTTTTGGCAAACGTTAAGGTAACGGGCGAAGTCTTGAGACAGGACAAGGAAAAGAAAGTGATCGTTTTCAAGTATAAGGCGAAGAAGAACGAGCGTAAGAAACAGGGCCACAGACAGCCGTACACGCTCATCAAGATCAGCAACATTGTTGCGAAGTAAGTTTACAGGGAGGTAAAGTAAATGATTTTCGGAATTACTTTATTTGCTCATAAAAAGGGAGTCGGAAGCACTCGTAACGGTCGCGACAGCGAATCGAAGAGATTGGGTGCAAAGCGTGCTGACGGACAGAAGGTCCTCGCAGGAAATATCCTCGTTCGCCAGAGAGGCACTCACATCCATCCCGGCGAGAACGTCGGAATCGGATCGGACGACACCTTATTCGCAAAAATTGACGGTAAGGTTAAGTTCGAGAGAGTAGGTCGTGACCGCAAGAGAGTTTGCGTTTACGCAGTAGAGCAGTAAAAACCTTAAAAGCCTTGCTTTTGCAAGGCTTTTATTTTTTTGTAAATAAACTGCAAAACCTATTGTTATTTACTACCAGTTTGTGCTATACTATATAAGGAAAAAATTCGTTTTTTGAAAGGAATCTTATAT
>JAZNLR010000052.1:0-3950 GCA_045579195.1 Clostridia bacterium
TCGTCTTCACCGAATGCAGGAGCGATGTGAACGATTCCCGATCCATCGGTGAGCGTGACATAATTGTCGACAGTGACATACCACGCCTTCTCCTTCGGCGCAGCATAGTCAAACAACGGCTCATATTCACAGAACTCATACTCCACGCCCTTCTTGACCGAAACCGTTTCATACGTTTCGAACAGCGAAGGAACAAGGTTCTCTGCCAGAACGTACTCCTCGTCTTCCACGCGGATGCGAGCATAGTTCTCGTTCGGGTTCATACAGAGCGCAACGTTGGAAGGAAGGGTCCAAGGCGTGGTCGTCCAAGCGAGGAAGAATGCATTCTCCTCCCCTTTGATCTTGAACTTCACGAAGATGGATTTCTCCTTGACGTCCTTATACCCTTGCGCAACCTCATGAGAGGAGAGTGCCGTTCCACAACGCGGGCAGTAAGGCACGATTTTGTGTCCCTTATAGATGAGTCCTTTCTTGTGGATCTCCGAGAGTGCCCACCAAACGGACTCGATATAATTATCGTCATAGGTGATGTAAGGATTATCCATATCGACCCAGTATCCGACGCGGTCGCTCATGCGCTCCCATTCGCCCTTATACTTCCAGACCGATTCCTTACACTTCTGAATGAACGGCTCAATGCCGTACTTCTCGATCTCCTGCTTGCCGTCGATGCCCAAAATCTTTTCAACTTCAAGCTCAACGGGAAGACCGTGCGTATCCCAGCCGGCCTTGCGGTCAACCGAGAATCCCTTCATCGTCTTATAGCGCGGAATGATATCCTTCATAACGCGCGTAAGGATATGACCGATGTGGGGTTTGCCATTTGCCGTCGGAGGTCCGTCATAAAAACTGAAAACCTTTCCGTTCCCCTCGTTCAACTTTGCACTCTTTTCAAAAATTTTGTTTTCCTTCCAGAACGCAATGATCTCTTTTTCGCGCGAGACGAAATCCAGATCGGTCGACACTTTTTGATACACTTTTCTCTACCTCCGAAAATTAAAAAATCCGCACGAATCCCATAGGAAAACGCGCGGACGCATAAAGACAACCACCCATTGGATATACCATCATATATCGCCTCTGTAACGTGAGGACAAACGCAATTCCTTAAACACCATTCGGTTTTCGGGAATCGAGCTCAACCGGTGATACCGCCCGCTCCTTCGATTCGCGCTTCCTTTCAGCCGACGCGCATTGATTCCTGCGCCTTGAGAAGCTCTCTTTCATTGAACCGAAATTGCAGTGGGCGACGTGTCCAGTCTGCAACCGCTTTTGCTAATTCATTATTATATCGAACGAAGACAAGTCTGTCAAGCATTTTGAAGACTCAATCGTCCACGTCATCCTCCGCCTGTGCCGCAAACGCCGACGCTCTCGTGACCATGGGGGAAAGTTTTGCGAAGACCTCTTTGCTGTCAAAGCAGTTCTTGCCGCGCGCCGTGACGAAGTTCTCAGAGAGCCAGGTGATGAAATCCGCCGTCTTTCCGCGGAACGCCATTGACTTATTCTTTGGTTTTCCCTTTTCAAAGAAACGCGCACAAAAGTACATCGCTGTGATTTTTCCAATTCCCCAAATTTCAACGGGGTTTTCCACAACGATAAGCTCTTCCTTCTTCCACAGATCTTCGGGTGGAACGATCAAACCATCAAAACGGCGCATCGGTTCCAACTCGATGGGGGCATGAGAAAAGAAAAATCTCTGCACACGAACACCTTCCGTTTCACCGCGTTCAAGAGAAGCGATCTCCCCTTCTTCCACAGCGCGCATCGAAGCCCCCTTTTCCCCTTCCGCCAAAAGAGCGTAAGCAAAAAAGCTCTCTTTCAAATGCTCCAAAATACGGATTCGATCTTCCACGCTCAGGTATCCCCCAAGACGTGTCACTCGCGAACGGATCTTCGGTTTCTTGCACGGGACGAGCGGGTTCTCCATCGCGGCTTCCACATCCGTCTTGAGAACGCCCACCGAAATCACCGTTCCGCACTCTTCACACTCAGCATAAACCGTCAGCTCATCGGGCGCGTTCATCAGCTCGCGCACAAGGGTTACTTTGAACCACTCACATTTGCACGCGCATTTTCTCACCGTCGGGAAGCGCTCCTGAATCAGGTCATACCACCGCTCACCGCTGTCGGCAAGGAAGAAGTTCTCCCCCGAAAGGGAGGTCAAAAGACAAGCGTTCCCGCTTGCAATAAAGCGAATCTGAAACGCAGCCCCCTCTTCACCAACTTGTTTCACTTTTCTTGCGTCTGTCGAAAAATCCATTGCGCACACACGCTCCATACACATTATTTTATATTATACCACACTTTTTGCCACTTCGCAAGAGCATATTTTGAAAACTTTTCGACAAAAAAAGCACGCGCAAAACTCACGCATGCTTTTTTCTTTCATTTTTACTTCCCGGTCGCAACGGGGAAGCGCACCGTTCCTTCCGGTTCCCCAAAAATAGGCGTTCCCTCCTTGTCGAATGAAACGGGCGCAATCCAGACTGCGCGGGATTCCCATCCGCCGCCCGACTCCATAATGGCGTGATAAATCATCCAAATGCTTCCGTCAGCCGCCGTTGTGAACGAGCAATGTCCGGGGCCATACGCAAGACCATCCTTCTTTTTGAACACAGGCTCTTCAAACTTTTTCCAATGCGCGGCATTCATGGGGTCATCCCCCTGAAACGCCAACATTCCCAAGCAATAACTGTCCAACCAGCTTCCACTCGCAGAATAGACAAGGAAGATATCGTCCTCATGCTTCAAGATGACCGGGCCCTCATTGATGTCCGGATTGCCTTGACGCTCCCACGTGTGATCCGGGATAGAAAGCAAAACGCGCTCGCTGTCAATCGTGCACGGGTCACTCATGTGCGCGATGTAGATGTTCTGCGCGACGTTGTAATCCCCTGCCCATCCGGACCAGATAAAGTAAAGTTCTCCTTTGTGCTGAAAAACCGTTCCGTCGATCGCCCACTTGTTCGTGGAATCGGTGATCTGCCCGACCATCTCGAACGGATCCGTCGGGTCTTGGGTCGTTCCTTTCAAAACGTACATCCTGTGCGTGACGCCCTCTCCGTTGGAAGCGGCAACGTAAATATACCATTCCCCGTTCAGATAATGCAGCTCAGGCGCCCAGATCGCCTCAGAGTACTCCGTGCCGGCAGGCGGCGCATAGATGACGTTTCCGTCTGCCTTCATCGTATGAATCGAATCAGACTTCGCAACGCGAACGCCATTGCCAACGCTGTCGGTGTAACAATAATAATACGTTCCGTTGTGTTCAACAAGCCAAGGATCTGCACCCCGCTCAATGATGGGGTTTTTGACCGTAACCCTTTTCACCGCACACCCGCTCAACGCAAAAACAAGAACAAGCAACACAGCAAAAATTGAAACTTTTTTCATTTTTATCTCCCCTTCAAAATAAAAAAATGCCCTCAAGATCTACTCCCGAGGGCACGTGGAGCTACTGGCCGGACTTGAACCGGCGACCTGCTGATTACGAATCAGCTGCTCTCCCGACTGAGCCACAGTAGCATCAACCATCAACTTCCGTCGACAGCATTGATTTTAACATACTTTTCGTCACGATGTCAAATTGTTTCGTGTTGTTTTGCGAAGAATTTATAAAATTCTCCAAATCCTTACCTGCTTGGAACGATCAACTCGATGTGTTGCTGCAAGATGGTGATGTCCAGATTCCCTGACTCGCCATACTCTCCGTCGAATCCCCAACGAACGTCGTCTGACGTTTCGATGCGGAAGGATCCTTCTCGGAAGATAAACGTATTGGGAGAAACGTCATCAATCTCACGAACACCAACAATAAACAAACGTGCAACGGAAAAGATAGAGCCGATCGCACGGATCCAGCTTTGGCTGTTCCGAATGGTGCGAACGACGACACAATCCGCCTTGCCGTCCGTCATGGAAGCATCCAAGTCGGATCGTAGCCATGT
>JAZNLR010000053.1:0-2119 GCA_045579195.1 Clostridia bacterium
GTCTTCACCGCTGAGGACGCAGTTGAGCAGGGCAAGAATAAGAAGAAAGTTATCCTCGTTCGTTTGGAGACCTCTCCGGAAGACATTGAGGGTATGAAGTACGCTCAGGGTATCTTGACCGTTCGTGGTGGACAGACCTCCCACGCTGCCGTTGTTGCTCGTGGAATGGGAACTTGCTGCGTTTCCGGTTGCGGGGACATCAAGATGCACGAAGAAGAGAAGTACTTCGAGCTCGCTGGAAAGATCTTCCGCGAGGGCGACGTTCTTTCCTTGGACGGTTCTACCGGTAACATCTACGACTGCTTGATCGACACCGTTCCCGCTGATCCGAACTCCGGTTACTTCGGACGCATCATGCAGCTCGCTGACAAGTATAAAGCGCTCGGCGTAAGAACCAATGCGGACACCCCGACTGATGCAAAGCAGGCTGCTGCCTTCGGCGCACAGGGAATCGGACTTTGCCGTACTGAGCACATGTTCTTTGAACCCTCCAGAATTGGCGCGTTCCGTGAGATGATCTGTGCTGACACCGTTGAAGAGAGAGAAGCTGCGCTCGCTAAGATCGAGCCGATGCAGCAGGCTGACTTCGAGGGTCTCTTCGAGGCACTCGGCGGATATCCTGTTACCATCCGTTTCTTGGATCCTCCTCTCCACGAATTCGTTCCCACTGATGAGGCTGACATCGCTGCTCTCGCTGAAGCTCAGGGCAAGACCGTCACCAGAATCAAAGAGATCATCAGCTCCCTCCATGAGTTCAACCCGATGATGGGTCACAGAGGATGCCGTTTGACCGTTACCTATCCTGAAATCGCTGTTATGCAGACCAAGGCTGTGATCAAGGCTGCAATCAACGTGAAGAAGAATCATCCGGATTGGAACATCATTCCTGAGATCATGATCCCGCTCACCGGCGAGAAGAAAGAGATGAAGTTCGTGAAGGAAATCGTTGTTGCAACGGCTGATGAAGTTATCGCTGCTGCTGGCATCGAGCTTGAATATGAAGTTGGAACGATGATCGAGATCCCCAGAGCTTGCTTGACCGCTGATGACATCGCTGAAGATGCTGAGTTCTTCTGCTTCGGAACCAATGACTTGACGCAGATGACCATCGGATTCTCCCGTGACGACGCAGGAAAGTTCTTGCCTGCATACTATGCAAACAAGATTTACGAATCCGATCCGTTCGCACGTTTGGATACGACCGGCGTTGGCAAGTTGATGGAAATGGCTGTTTCCCTCGGAAGAAAGGTTCGTCCGGAACTCTCTTGCGGTATCTGCGGAGAGCACGGTGGAGATCCTTCCTCCGTTGAGTTCTGCCACAAGATCGGCTTGACCTATGTTTCCTGCTCGCCGTACAGAGCGCCTATCGCGCGTCTTGCTGCTGCACAGGCTAATATCAAGAATCCTAGAAAGTAATTTCAAAGGAAATAAAAAAAGCACTTGCAATCAAGCAAGTGCTTTTTCTTTTGCAAAAATTTAGGTTGTTTTTTGAAGATCATGGGGGTTGAATTTTGTGCTTGAATGGAGCTCAACTTCCTCAACAGAGAGGATCTATAGAAGAAAAATAGGAAATTTTGACACGTTGGTTTAATGGCGTAAACTTTGAGAAATGGATATGAAGCCATAATGCAGAAAAATGCCCACTCTTTTTTGAGGAGTGGGCATTTTTTCCTTATTCATCTTTTCCCTGTTCTTTTTTTGTCCGTTGGAACGGTTCATACGTTTCCCAAAGGTTGTTCCGTTCGGGATGGATGATTGCCGAATGGATGCGATCTTTAACAAAGGGGATCTCCTTTTGAACAGAACGGATAACGTCTCGAACGTACTCCCGCTTGGTGTTTTCGTCGGCAGGGCAAGGGTTTTTCACGATAGGTAAGTCGCGCGTGAAGCCGATGATGTCCTTTTCAAAGGTGTACAGCATAGGGCGGATGAGTGTGATGCCCGTGCGATCCATCAGGGATTTCGGCTGGAAGGTGGAAAGGCGCCCTTCATAGAACAGGGAGAGGAAAAGCGTTTCCGAAAGATCCTCTGCGTGGTGGCCGAGCGCGAGTTTGTTGAAGCCGCGCGCGTTGCATTCGTTGTTAAGTGCGCCTCTTCGCATCTTGGAACAAAGGGAGCA
>JAZNLR010000054.1:0-6031 GCA_045579195.1 Clostridia bacterium
TTTTGAGGAATTTGCGAAGTCAGATTGCTACGGAATGATTTTTACATATATGTGGGCTTTCGACCAACAAGCGGATTGGAATTACATTGAATACGTAAAAAGCGTTTTTGAACCATATAATACAGAGTTTTACTATGTGGAACTTATTGCTCCCCGCGAAATTAGATTAGAACGGAACGTTACCGAAAACCGCCTCAAAAACAAAGCATCGAAAAGGGACGTTGAAACGTCGAACCAAAGACTTATCAACGATGATACCCAATATCGACTTGAAAGTTTTGATGGCGAAATCCCGTTTGATAACTATATAAAAATTGACAATTCAAAGTTACCGCCCGATGTGGTTGCCAAAATGATTCAAGAAAAATTTAATTTATAAAGTGGAAAACACTTTTTCCTTTTGTTTGGTAATTTTTAATTTCCCGAGCAGACAACAGCGTGAAATCACACAACTTTTCGCTATTCTTACCTACATTTACGCACCTTTTTACTGTTCTTTCGCAAGAAAAACAGAAGCAATAAATGTGTTGCTTCTGTTTTTTTCTGTCTTGTGATTTTTTTTTAAATTCAGTCACGAATTTAAAATTGTTAAAAAAAGAAGGGTTTTGATGGTTGATAAAATATTATAAATATTGGCTTTCGGCTTGATATTGTTGTTTGATTATGATATAATATAAAACATAAAATATAAGATAAAATCACTTGATTTTGTAGAGAGAATAACAATTCTTTTTTGTAAAAAACGGAGGAGAAAATGAAAGAAACGATGACTGCAAAAGAACGCATGATGGCGGTGTATCGCGGTCGTGAGGTTGACCATCCAGCGGTGGGGGCGTATTTAGGGTGCATCCCGAAAGGAGAGGTTGAATTTGATGTTCGCAAGCTTGGGGTGGGATTGGTGAAGATCAGCATCCCGAACACGACCCATCTGATTGGTTCTTCTTGGGCAACAAACCCAAATTTCTGCGCACGCGTGAAGAACGTTTCAATTCGCGAGCAACACTATTGGAAAAATGGAATGCGTATTGAACGGTGGACATATGAAACGCCGATCGGGAGTGTCTATCAGGAGACCTGTTTTGAGCGAGGTCATATGAATCTCGGGAAAAAGGTATTGAAGTACTATATTTCCGATATTGAAGATTATAAAATTGTTCAGTATATTGTTGAGAACACGGAATTTGACAGTTTGAATGCGAATTTTTTGCCCGCACTTGAAGAGCTTGGTCAGGATGGCGTTGAGCTCGCCGTGATGCATAAAAGTCCGTTCCAATACTGTATGTACAATCTGTGTGGCCCGGAACAGTTCCTCGTCGATTTGATGACAGAGGAAGATGAAGTTTTGCCCTTGATGGAAGCATTGGAAGAGAAGATGACCGAATCATTGAAACTGAGTGTCAACTCTCCTGCGGATGGCTTTTGGCATCCTGAGAATATCACATGTGACATGACGCCCCCGAATCTCTTTGAGAAGTTCTGTCTGCCGATCTATCAGAAATTTTCAAAGATCATCAAGGAAACAGATAAGCCTTATATCTGTCATGTGGATGGGAAATTTAAACTTCTCGCGGGTATGATCAAGGAATCGGGGATTGATGTCGTTGAATCCATCTCTGTTCCCGAAATGGGTGGCGACGTTTCTTATCAAGAAGCAAGAAGATTATTGCCGAATCAGGTCCTCGTTCCGAACTTCCCGTCGAATCTTTCATTTGCGAGAGAGGAAGAGATTGTGGCATTTGTTCATGGTGTGAAAGAGAATGCAGGAAAGATTCCTTTCATGATTGAAGTAAGCGAAAATATTCCGCATGATGCGTGGAAACGAGTCTTCCCGATTTTGTGTCGGGAGTTGCTGTGAACAGGAGGTGAAAGGCGAATGAATCAAAGAGAAAATCTTCTTGCTGCGTTTTTTGGGAAAGAACCGAAAGGTTCACTCGTTGCCCTTTGGACGAACCCTTATGCTTCCGGGCAAGTCGAACGTGATTTGCGTGCGCTTGGAATGGGTCTTGTTCTCTGGCGTCCGGTGACGACGACTTTGGGCCCTGCAACCTTCCTTTCTGAAATCGATGCTTCTGAAGTTCAAAATGTAAAGATTGAAATTGAACATCGATATCTTGACGATAAACGCGTTGATATTTTGACGTATTCAACGCCGATCGGAACGCTCACGCGCGAAGTTGAGATTGAAAAGGCGACGGGTGCGTACCGCTTAAAGAAACATTACATCTCCTCGATTGAGGATTACAAAATTGCAACGTATATTGTGGAAAACACTCGGTTTACTCCAAACCAAGGAATTGATCAGAACACAACGCAAGATGATCTTGAAGGTGCCGGTGTGTATGTCTCAGCAATTGACCCGAGTCCTTTCCAAAAGTGTATTGCAAGCTTTGTTGATCCAAAGCGCCTCCTGGAGGATTATGCAACGCACCCAAATGAAGTGGATGTGCTTTTGAAGGCAATTTCAAAGAAGCTCGAAGAGCAGCTTGCTTTTGCAGCAAAAGATGAGCTTGATTTCTTTTTGCAGATGGAAAACTTAAACGGTGATCTCATCACATCGGAAATTTTTGAGAAATATCACTTGCCATATTATAAAAAGTGTGCAGAAATTCTTCGGAAAAGTGGCAAGCCCTATATCATTTTCCTAATGGGAAAGTTCCGTTTATTTGCAAAGCAGATTGCAGAAAGTGGGGTGACGGGTGTGATTTTTAATCCGTTTGAGGATTTTGGTTCAGATGTCTCTTTCAAGGATGCAAGGGAATTGATGCCGAATCTTACTCTGATTCCGCTCTGTCCCGCAGCTATGGCAAGAAAGAGCACGGAAGAGATTTCCGCATATGCAAAGTTGTTGAAAAAGGATGCGGACGGTCAGAACATCGTTTTGCTCTACACAGATGGAAATTGGAAAAATCAAAGACATATTTTGACTGTCTTTGCAAAGGAGTTATAATCATCAGCACGCCGCTTTTGTTGCGGCGCTTTTGTTTGTTTACTTTTCACTTGATTGAAAATTGTTTACTTTAGGTAAAATGTGTGGTATACTACTTTAAACCGAGACTTTCGGTATATTTTGAAACGGAGCGTACGATATGTTACCCGGTGAATTGTTTTTAGGCATCCATATGTATGGATTGATGATTGGCGTTGGAATCGTTTGTTGTTTCCTTTTGTTGATGTATTTCTTTAAGAAGATGAACATCAAAGTGAAGTTTTCGGACTTTATTTTCTATAATGGAATTGCTTCCATCGTCTTTGGTTTCTTTTCTGCATCCTTCTTCCAGTCGTTTTATAATTTTCTGGAGGATCCGAGCGCAGGGTTTGTTCTTGGCGAGAACATCACTTTCCTTGGGGGATTGATTGGTGGCGCAGCTTGCTTCCTCTTGGTCTATCTCATTTTCCGCAATAAGTACGAAAACAAGCTGATCGACGTTTTGACCATTATTCCGATTGGAATTACTGCTGCTCACGGCTTCGGCAGAGTGGGATGTTTCTTTGCGGGATGCTGTCACGGAATTCCGACGGATTCGATTTTTGGCGTGCAGTTCCCGAAGTTTGGATATAAGGTCTTTCCGACTCAGATTTATGAGGCGCTGTTCCTGTTCATTCTTTGCGGAGTGATGTGCTTACTCTTTATCAAGAAAAAGTACCAGTACAATATGTCTCTCTATATGCTGTGCTATGGAATTTTCCGCTTCTTCTTGGAGTACTTGCGCGGAGATGACCGAGGTTCGTTGATTCCCGGTTTGACGCCGTCACAGTTCCTATCTGTCTTGATGGTGATCGCTTCCGTCGGAATTTATTTCCTTACGAAGTATCTCTTGAAGAGAAGAGCCGTACAACTTGCTTGTGCGGAGGAAAAGAAAGGACCCGAAGAAGTGCCTGTTGAGGCTGTTGAAGCAGACGAAAATTAAATGATTTCAAAGGAGAAGGCGGACGTGATTGTTCGCCTTTTTTTTAATCTAAAAAGAGAGATGTTTTCCCTTGAAATTTTTAATCCAAGGCTTGAAATGAACGCAAAAATGTGTATAATAAGAGAAAAGGAGATGACAATGAAAAAACGAGTCTTTTTGATCGTTGCCGACAGCCTTGGAATTGGGGCGCTTCCCGATGCGAGAATGTATGGCGATGAGGGCAGCAACACGTTAAAAGCGTTATATGACTCTGGAGCGTTACGCGTTCCGACGCTGACCAGATTGGGCCTTTTCTCGATTGCCGGTAATGAATATGCCAACGTTTCTTTCGATGCGCTTGGGTGCTTTGCGCGTATGAAAGAGGCGAGCATAGGAAAGGATACGACGATCGGACATTGGGAGCTTGCAGGAATTGTCTCTCACCGTTCTATGCCGACGTATCCAAACGGTTTTCCGAAGGAGATTTTATCTGAGTTCGAAAAGAGGACGGGAAGAGGAATTCTGTGCAACAAGCCTGCATCCGGAACACAGGTGATTTTGGACTTCGCCCAGGAACAGAAAAAGACGGGGAAGTGGATTGTCTATACGTCCGCTGACAGCGTCTTTCAAATCGCCGCGCATGAGGAAGTTATTCCCCTTGAAGAGCTTTATTCCGCGTGCGAAATTGCGCGTGAGATTCTCGTTGGAGAGCATGCTGTGGGCCGTGTGATTGCGCGTCCGTTTGTTGGAGAAGCTCCAAACTTTATTCGCACGTCAAACCGTCACGATTATTCGGTTTTACCTCCGAGCGACACAATGCTCGATCTAATTTTGCGAAATGGATTTGACGTTATTTCCGTTGGGAAAATCGTAGATATTTTTGCCAACCGCGGGATCACGAAGGCATATCGTACGAAGAACAATGATGATGGAATGAATTGCGTGCTTGCGCTCTTGGATGAGAGTTTTGAGGGACTTTGCTTTGTCAATCTCGTTGACTTTGATTCAGCATTTGGTCATCGCAATGATATTTTGGGATATACGAACGCGCTCAATCATTTTGATGAACAGCTTGCGTTATTTCTTGACAAAATGAGCGAGGATGACGTCTTGATCATCACGGCCGATCACGGATGCGATCCCGCAACGAAAAGCACGGATCACTCAAGAGAATTTGTTCCGATGTTGATGGTTGGGAAAAAGGTGAAACAAGGGGTTGACCTTGGAACGCGAGAAAGCTTTGCAGATGTTTCCGCAACAGTTTTGGAGTCGTTTGGAATTGAAAACACATTGATGGGAATGAGTTTTTGGAATGAGGTGAGAAAATGACCGATTCTGAGCTTTTTGAAAAGGCACTTGAAGCCCGAAAACAGGCTTATGTTCCGTACTCAAAGTTTGCGGTTGGGGCAGCGCTCCTGGCCCAAAACGGAGAGGTTTTCACGGGGTGTAACGTTGAGAATGCGGCTTATCCTGCTTGCCTTTGTGCGGAGCGTGTTGCGATTTCAAAGGCAGTCAGCGAAGGATATCGTAAATTTGCGAAGATGGCTGTTGTCGGTGGGAAAGAAGAGCTGGTCGTGTGTTTTCCCTGTGGTGAGTGCAGACAGGTTCTTTCCGAATTCGTTTCAAATTCGTTTGAAGTGATCGTAGGAACAGAAAAGGAGAATTTGAAAGTGTTTTCTATGGCAGAATTGCTGCCGAGGTCCTTTGAAAAAGATGTCTTATTTGGTGGTGACAAAAAATGAGAATGTATGATGTCATTCAAAAGAAGAGAAACGGAGAAAAACTAACGCAAGAAGAGATTCAGTTTTTTGTCCGCGGATATACAAGCGGTGAAATTCCCGACTATCAGGTGGCTGCTCTTTTGATGGCAATCTATTTTCAGGGAATGGATAAAGAGGAAACGGTTCAGCTGACTCTTGCGATGCAGCATTCCGGAGACGTGATGGACCTCTCAAAAATTGAGGGCATCAAAGTTGATAAACATTCTACGGGCGGCGTTGGGGATAAGACGACGCTGATCGTTGCGCCCATTGTTGCTTCGTGTGGCGTGAAGGTCGCAAAGATGAGTGGCAGAGGTCTTGGTCACACGGGTGGGACAGTTGATAAATTGGAATCCATCCCTGGGTATCGCACGACTCTTTCGA
>JAZNLR010000055.1:0-2041 GCA_045579195.1 Clostridia bacterium
GAGATTGATTTTGAAATTTTTCTGTTAAAAGCATAAAAGAACACCGCATTTTCAAAAAAAATGCGGTGTTTGGCACACTTTTATCTTATTGTTTTATGCTAACGCGTAAGAAGAAATCATTTTGCAGATTTCTTTCACATTCGTAGATCCAGTAAACTCAAACTTTACTTTTCCAACAGCAGACATATAAATTTCCAATTCTGCATCCAAATCAAAGACCCCCGCCGTTTCCAACGAAAATGTCGTAATTTTACTGTAAGGAATGCTTGTAAAATCTTTCTTTTTTCCAGTCATTCCCTGCACATTAATTGCAATAATTCTTTTTGTCGTAAAAACAACCCCATCTCTTACACTTTGATAACAACCAACGATCTTTTCATCTGTAATCAAAAAATCATTGATCATCTTATCAAATGCAGATGCATCAACTTTATGTAATCTTGCAAAAAAGCCGCTTCCATTAAAATCAATCATTTTTCTTCTCCTTAAATTAAAAAGTGCGCCAACCGAAGTCGACGCACAAAAACGCAGACTCCGATAGTCGCCAAACTAACCTTACGCAAAAATGGAATTACCACAATAGCACAAGTGAAATCTGCATTTTATCAAATTCAGCAGTACTATTGTTGCGAAAAAAGACATAATTATCCCACGAAAATTACACATTTTTACGTATATTTAGTTAGTTTGGCATATGTATTTTACCACATTATCAAGCTAAATTCAAGCATTTATGTTAACCAAACATAAAAAATCGTGCCCAAGTAAATGGACACGATTTTATTTTTATAACAGAGTTGCTCGCAAAGTCTCATCCGACTTCGTCGAGAGATATTTTGGAGGAACGTCCAAAACGGTGACACAGCCCGTTTTTCCCTCTGCGGCCATTCTTGCGACCGCGCGGGCATAGGAAACGAGCACGGAAGACGTGAATGCAGGATTGGAGTCGAGCTTTAAAGAGTACTCAATGACGTTTGAAAACTCCTCGTTCATCCCCGTCTTTCCGCTTCGGATGACAAAGCCACCGTGCGGAATTCCGCTGTGGTCACGCTTTAACTCCTCCATCGAAATGAAGTGAACTGTGGTGTTGTAATCTGCGAAATAATTCGGCATTTCCACGATCTCACGTTCAATTCTCGCAAGATCCGCCCCTTCTTTTGCAACGACAAAGCACTCTCGCGTGTGTTTTTCACGCGTTGTGAATTCAGGGCTTTTTCCGCTTCGAACAGCCTCAAGCGCGTTTCCCACGGGGATTGTGTACTGCCGGGCATCCAAAACACCGTCGATTCTGCGAATTGCATCCGAATGACCCTGGCTCACGCCCTTACCCCAAAACGTATACGTCGAACCGTGCGGCAAGATTGCCTCAGCATAAAGACGATTGAGCGAAAAGAGGCCGGGATCCCATCCACAACTGATCAATGCAAGCTTTTCTCCGCTCTTTGCAGCCTTGTCAACCGCGGCAAAGTGTGTCGGGATTGTAGCGTGCGTATCAAAGCTGTCCACCACGCAGAAGTGTTCTGCAAGGGCGGGCGTCTGCACAGGAAGGTCAGTTGCAGAGCCACCACAAAGAACCATCACGTCAATCTTTCCAACAAACGAAAGAACGTCATCCACGTGAACAACGTGTGCGTTTTCCGTCAGCGGAACGATACTCGCAGGGTTGCGACGAGTGAAAATTGCAACGAGTTCCATATCCTCATTTTGTGCGATTGCGCACTCGACGCCTCTTCCAAGGTTTCCGTATCCAAAGATTCCGATTCGGATCATAAAAGTCTTCTCCAAGTTGTTTTTTCTTATTTTACAGCAAAGACCTCCCTTTTGTCTATAAAAAAAGACGGAGCTCTCAAAAAAATTTTTGGATCGCGAAAAAATGATTCAATAGACGAAATTATTTTACAAATTAAGTCAAAAGAATTCAAGACATTTTTGGATTTTGCAAGGTATAATGATACCATGCAGAAATGCAGAATTTTCTTTCAGAAGGAAGGTTTTTTATGAAACAGAATATGAAGCAGTGGGTTGCAGATATGATTGCAGC
>JAZNLR010000056.1:0-21192 GCA_045579195.1 Clostridia bacterium
TCGCTTGCCGCAGGCAAATATCGCTCCCGAAGGGAATATCACAAATCTCGCAAGGGATTTATATCGCTGCGTGTTCTCCGTTAAGGATAACACGCATAAGGGCTGTTCCTTTTTTACATTTCAAATTCTTAGAGCAAGCTCATGTAAAGCGCGGTGATCTCTTCCACAGAAGTCTCTCTCGGGTTTCCGGGACGGCAAGCGTCGTCGTAAGCCGACTGTGCGAGGAAAGGAACGTCTTCCACCTTTACGATCTCCTTGAGGTCAGCAGGAATGCCAACGTCGAGGGAAAGCTGCTTGACCGCATTGATTGCTGCCGCGCGGTACTCTTCCTGCGTCATTGCGTCAACGCCGGGAACGCCCATTGCGCGCGCGATCTCGCGGTACTTCTCGCCGGTTGCAGGCGCGTTATACTCCATAACGGTCGGGAGGATGATCGCGTTTGCAACGCCGTGCGGGGTGTCGTAAAGTGCGCCGAGAGGATGTGCCATCGAGTGAACGATGCCAAGACCAACGTTCGAGAAGCCCATGCCCGCAACGTACTGACCGAGGGCCATGCCCTCTCTTCCCTCTTTGGTGTTCTCAACAGCACCGCGGAGAGAGTTTGCGATGATTCTGATCGCTTCGATGTGGAACATATCCGAAAGTGCCCAAGCACCGCCCGTGATATATCCTTCGATCGCGTGAGTGAGCGCGTCCATACCCGTTGCTGCGGTGAGACCCTTCGGCATAGTTGCCATCATTTCGGGATCGACAACTGCAACCACAGGGATGTCGTGCACGTCAACGCAGACCATCTTGCGATTGTTCTGCGCATCCGTAATGACGTAATTGATGGTAACCTCAGCAGCAGTTCCTGCCGTCGTCGGAACGGCGATGATGGGAACGCATTTATTCTTGGTGGGAGCAACGCCTTCCAAAGAACGGACATCTGCAAATTCGGGGTTGGTGATGATGATGCCAATTGCTTTTGCAGTGTCCATCGAAGAGCCGCCGCCGATTGCAACGATGCAATCTGCCTTTGCAGCCTTAAATGCTTCAACGCCCGCCTGAACGTATTCAATGGTGGGGTTGGGCTTGATTTCACTGAAGATGTCGTATGCAATGGTCTCGTTGTCAAGAACATCGGTCACCTTCTTCGTGACACCGAACTTGATGAGGTCGGGATCAGAAACAACGAGGACTTTTTGGAATCCTCTTCCCTTGATCTCCGTTCCGATTGCCTGAATTGCACCGGATCCGTGGTACGACGTTTCGTTAAGGACAAATCTGTTCATTTTTGCGTGTCTCCTTGTGGTTTTTCTTTTATTTTACCGCATTGTTAAAACATTGTCAACTTTTTGTCAATCTTTTTATTAACCGACAAGATATTCTTCTTTTTTCGCGGGACGAGCATCCAACTCTTCACGCTTTTTCTCATATCCGCTCTTGCCGAACAGTGCGTACGTTGCGTTCTTTCCCTCTTCTACGCCGGGCTGGTTATACGTGTTGATGTTGAGCATTGCTCCGACGTACGCCGTTTCCAACTGGTAGAAATAGAGCAGCTGACCGACGGTGAACTCGTTCACTTCGGGGAGCGTGATGGTCTGGTTGGGTCTGCCTGCTTTCAACAATGCGTACTCTGTGGCAAGGCGCTCATTTGAGATGAGCTCATTGAGCGTGCTTCCGCCGAGGAAGCTGACATCGGGAATTTCCTCGCATCCGTGCGGAATGGGGAAATCAACGCGATAGCGATCGACCGCAAGGAAGGTGATCACCTTGTCGAACGGGCCTTCGGTGTAAAGCTGGACCTGGCTGTGCTGATCGGTGACGCCGAGCGCTTTGACAGGCGTCTGTCCTGCATAGACAAGGTTGCCGTCAAGGTCAACGCTCTTGCCGAGACTCTCGCCCCACAGCTGACAGTACCAATCGGCGATATAGCGAAGTGCATCGGCATACGGCATCATGACCGAAATGTTCTTGCCCTTCTTCATCGAGATATACTGCAATGCAGCAGAAATCAGCGCAGGATTTTCCTTCAAACTTGCGCTCTTACAGATCTCATCCATATAAGCTGCACCTGCGAGCATTGCGCGAATGTCAATTCCGGCAACTGCCGCGGGAAGCAATCCTACGGGGCAAAGCTCAGAGAATCTTCCTCCAACGCCGTCAGGAATGACGTAACTCTTCTCGATCCCCTCTTCCTTAACGATCTTAACGAGGTTGCCCTTTGCAGCATCCGTTGTTGCGATGATGTGATCTTTTGCCTTATCACCAAGTTTCTTCTTGAGAAGATCCATAATGATGAGGTACTGTGCCATGGTCTCACTCGTTGCACCGCTCTTGGTGATGACGTTGAACATCGTCTTTTCAACGTCAATGATGTCGAGCAAGGACGCCATGCGCTCAGGATCTACGTTGTCCTCAACATAGAACTTCGGAGTCTTGCGATCCTTGAGCTCGTTGTAGCGCATATGGTTGATTGCCGCGTGAACGGCGATCGGGCCAAGCGCAGAGCCGCCGATCCCGAGAACAACAAAGTTCTCAAACTTCTCCGCAACTTCCTTTGCCGTTGCGAGAATGTCTTCCACGATGGAATCCTGGTTGTACGGCAGTTCCGTCCAGCCCATCCAGCCCGTTCCTCTGCCCTCGCTCACCGTTTTGAACGCATGCTCAATGCGCTCGGAAACAGCCTCGATATCAGCCTGGGTGATTCCGTCCTTTTCGCCGACGAATTCCGCCATCATATTGTTATAATCCAACCTCAGACGATTGGCTTTCTTAACGTTAGCATCCGAATAATTCATTGCGTGCCTCCACAAAATATCTTTGACCACATTATAGCATCTTTCTTCTTGGAGGGCAAACAAAGTATGCGCGAATTTTTGAATGTTCGAAAATTTTCTTATCCATTTTTATGCTTTGTTTTTGCCGCAATTTTCACTTTCTTGCTTCTGCTTATTCCCTGCACGACCGTATCCGCACAAACACAAACATTCGGTCGCTTTCGCGTTACGGTCAAAGATGGGCTTTCCGACCTTCCCATCGCAAACGCAACCGTCTGTATCCCCGAAATCGATGGATACTTCACGACAGATGAACACGGATATACCGACGTCATTGAAGTTCCAATTGCAAGCAATCTCTCATTTGCGAACACCTTAGCGCGGACCTGGGGCGAGGTTACCGTTCTCGCATACAAAGATGGGTATATCGACTGCCTTCTCCTATACACCGCAGTGCGAGAAAATCTCACCCGTCTTGGCCCTGTTATCTTCCTTTTTCCAAAAGGCAATGCAGACTCGTCGGAATACCACCTGCAGATGGAAAAACCAAATTCAGGATGGATCTCAAAATTCATCTCAAAATATCGAAGATAATTACCCATTGCGCGATTTTTTTTGAGAGAAACGTTTGCCTAAACGTCACAAAGTATATTATAATGATTAGGTGTGAAACCTGTTTCACACGCGAAGAAGACGAAAGGTTAGGTTTACGCATGAAAATTGCTGCGTTTGATTTGGAAATGGCAAATTCGTTTGCCTATGGAAGCATCTGTTGGGCGGGTCTTGCCATCACAGATGACTCCCTCTCCACCGTGAAGACGGTGGACGTTCGCATCAATCCGAACGTGCGCAAATTTCACTGCGGCAACAACATTCACTTTCCTTTCACCATCAAAGATCTCAAAGAAGAACCGATGCTCCCGGAAGCCTACCGAGACTTTTCGGAGTACCTTGACGGCTCCTACCTTGTGGTTGGGCACGATATTGAGCAGGATATTTTGATGTTCACTGCGGCTTGCCGTAGAAACAACATTCCCTGCCCCGAGTTTTCGTACATAGATTCCCAGCTCCTCTATATGCTCTTTCGTAAGGAGGACCAAATTAGCGGCCTTCACAAGTGCGCGGAGTTCTTCGGCATTGAATATGCGGAACACGACCCCGTGGAAGATGCACGCGCAAGCCTTGAGGTTATCCGCCACATCTGCATGGCGGAGAATCTGACGTTCCCCGAACTTTTGAAGGCATACCACATCGAGCTTGGAGAGCTCAAGCATCTCTGCCTCAAACGAATTTACAGCGATCTTCTCCCTGCACCGATGCGCATTCGCATCCAGAAGATGAATTCATATTTCGAGCAGCTCGTTCATCCCGCTCCCGTTCGGGAGGCAGGGCCTTTTCACAAGCGCTTTGTCTGCATTGAAGACGGTCTTTTGCAGCGTTTCAATCTTATCCCCATCATCCGCAAGCTCCAGGAAAACGGTGCAACGCTTACTAAATTTCCCCGTCTTGCAGACGTCATCGTCACGTCCAAATCCGAAGAGAAGAAACAGATCAGCCTTGAGACCCTCTTAAAGAAGATGGGTTTGAAAGATCGCGTCAGTAAGTACCGTGACCGTCAGTTTGAGCTCGGGCTCGCCCTTGCACAAGGAAAGCGCGAAGCTCTCTTCCACGTTGCAAAAGAAATCACGCCCAACCCCGACGCGGTCAACTCCCCGATTTATAAGAAGCGCATTTCGCTTAGCGATGAGCTTGAACAACGAAACGATTTTTTGGAGATCGTCCATCACCTTGCAGACCTTGGCGCACAGTTTACTCGCGTGATCTCCAAGAGTGATTGTTTCCTTCTTTCTGACCGCGCACTCTTTGACGTGGAAGACTTGAAGGACGTCAAGATCGCGTACATCAAGCGCAAAAAGGCGGAGAAAAAGCTTCGTCAGAAGATCATGACCATTGATGAGCTTTCCAACCTCGTCAAACGCAACAAAAAGCAATGATAAAAGAGCGCACAGCCCACCTTGACTGTGCGTTTTTCCGTTTTAAAAATCAATCCTTTGGAAGGTGAACCGTGGAAAACCTCGACCTCATCGTCACGTCCGCTTTCGGAATCGAAGCCGTGACCAAACGCGAACTGAAGCTTTTGGGCATTGAAAATGCCCCTGCAGACAACGGAAGACTGCACTTTCAGGGAACTTTGCGCGACGTTGCACGTTGCAACCTCTTTTTGCGCACGGCCGACCGCGTTTTAATCCGCCTCGGAAAGTTCTCCGCTCAGGACTTCAACGCCCTTTTTGAGGGCATTTCTGCCCTTCCTTTCGAACGCTTTTGCGATGTTAACTCCCGCATCCTCGTTTCTGCAAAATCGGTCAGTTCAACGTTATTTGCACTTTCCGCAATTCAGAGCATTGCGAAAAAAGCCATCGTGGAACGTTTGAAAAAAAAGCTTAAGACAAATACCCTGCCTGAAACCGGTTCTTCTTTGCACTTTGAAATTGCGATCATTAAAGATGAAGTCACCGTTACGTTAGACACATCCGGCGTGGCACTCCACAAACGCGGATACCGCGATCTTTCTGCGGAAGCCCCCTTAAAAGAGACGCTGGCGGCGGCTATCCTCCTCTTAAGCGTTTGGAATCCGGACCGTGCACTTGTCGACCCATTCTGCGGTTCGGGAACGATCCCCATCGAAGCCGCGATGATTGGGCAAAACATCGCGCCCGGAATCAATCGCTCCTTTGCGTTTGAAGATTGGAAAACGTTTGATCCTTCCTTCATTCAAGAAGCACGTCAAGAGGCAATGGACCTGATGAAAAAGGACCGCACTTTGCACATCGCCGGGTACGACATTGATCCATCCGTTGTTTCCATGGCGATCCGTCATGCAAAGCGTGCAGGTGTTGCTGAGGCGATCCACTTCCAAAAGAGAGATATGCGTGAGCTCTCTTCCCGTTTTTCTCACGGCGTTGTCGTCACCAATCCACCCTACGGGGAACGTCTTCTCACCGAACGTGAGGTGCGTGCGCTTTACACCGAATTTGGAAAGGTCTTCTTCCACCTTGACAATTGGTGCTGTTATACCATCACGGCGTATCCTGAGTTCGAACGCTTCTTTGGAAAACGCGCTGATAAAAATCGCAAGCTTTACAATGGCCGTTTGGAATGTCGCCTATTTCAATATCTTGGGACACCACCCAAGAAAAAAACGAAAGAAGAATGAGAAAAAAGTCCGCAAAACTCCGTGCGGACTTCTTTTTTTTGAAATGGAAAAGGCAGCGTTCGAACTCTCTTTCCAAACACTGCCTTTTCGTTGATTTTACAAATGGTGCGAGCACCGGGACTTGAACCCGGACGCCATAGACATACGCCCCTCAAACGTACCTGTCTGCCAATTCCAGCATGCTCGCGTCTTCGTGCTTATATATAATAGTAAAAAACTTCAAAAAAGTCAAACGTTATTCGCCAAATTTTTTATTATATTTTAGAAAAGTTTTAAAAACGCGTCGAATATAGCGCTCCGTTTCAGAAAAAGGAACCTCTTTTAACGTTTTTCCGTCTTCCGACCAGCGTTTTTCCTGCAACCAACCGCGCACCGTTCCCTCTCCCGCATTGTACGCCGCAAGGACAGTCTTTAAATCCGAAAAGCGCTCCGTCAAATATTTTAAGTACGCTGCGCCGAGAAGAACGTTGATTTTCGCATCAAAGAGTGCACCTTCAGAAAGCGTGATTCCCTCTCGCTCTGCCAACCAAAGCGCTGTGGAAGGAAGAAGTTGCATCAGTCCAACTGCCCCTGCACGACTGACCGCCGTTACGGAAAATCCGCTTTCCGCATAAATCACGGCACGAATGAGATTACTTGAAACGTCGAAACGCGCAGATGCCTCTTTTATCTCGGGCTCAAAGGAAAGATTATAGATCTCTCTTTCCCGCTCAAGGAAGACGCTGAAAAGCAAGACAAGCAAAAGAAGCGATGCAAACAAAATTGAAATCTTTTTCAAGGAAAACGACCTCCCCCGCCCAAGCGGAGAAGGTCGTTTCACCGTGGACGAATCTCTCATTTTTTCATCCTCGGTATCTTTTTTAAGTTTTGCCACACTGAAGAAGCTCAAACCGCCTCCATTTTTCGGAGCTTTGCGCGCCTGCCTTTATTTCTCTCCGTGGAGTTTGCTGACGATCTGTTTGAGTCTTCCCTGCTTCGAAACAATTTTTCCGTTGAGTACGTCTTCTTCCGTGAAGCGTGCCATTAAGATCTCTCGCGCTCGCTCGGCAGACTTATCGTAAGTTGCGCCACGCTGACGGTCATAAACCACGAAAATCGTTCCGTCTTCTGCCTCCACAGCATCGGGATAGGAAACGTCATTGCGCTCGTCCAGCAAGAGCCCACCCTCCCACGTTTTTCCGCCATCACGGGAAATGTGCGCCGTGAGGTTGTTGCGATAAGTAAAGTTGAAGTGATTGACCAAAAGCACGTTCCCGGACTTTAACCGACCAATGAAGAAGCGAGAACACGGCCCTTTGATTCCCGAATCCTCCGCAAACGGCCAGGTCTTTCCTCCATCGGTAGAAACACTCTTTGCTATGCCGTACTTCGTGCGCATATAAAGCTCGATTGAGCCGTCTTTCTTTTCCAAAAGCATGTGCTCGTCGTAAAGACGCTGATCTGCATCCGCCCCACCGATCAAACGGAAGGTCTCGCCGTGATCAAGGGATTCGTAAACACAAGCAAGTCTCGGCTCGCTGTCCGACTTATAGCCTTTCACGGCTTCCGACGTTGCCGCCCATACCGCAATGGGGAAAAGCCATCGATCATCTTTGGTCACAATGGGCTTATTCAGCATGATGTCACGACCAATATAACGCGGCGTCGTAAACTGCAACGTTTCTGCATCGGGATCTTCAATCAAGGATGCAACCACGCAATAACTCGGCATGATGGACCAAATGAACCAAACGCGTCCAAGAGGATCCGTCCAAAGCGCGGCGTCATAACAGCGGAACTCATCCCCTGCATCAGCGCACGCAACCATCTTCCAGGTCTCACCGTCATCGCTTTGATAGAGCATACAGTAATTGCCCATCTGCTCCGTTATGCCACCGCTATAAAATGTCACAAACAACCGACCTTTCTTGGTCATCGTAATTGACGGGATACCCTGCCACTTGCGATGTTCATCGGCGTACTTTTCAAGCGCTTTGAAGTCTGTCACCAACGTGTCTTCAAATTTCATTTTCTTTTCCTCACTTATTTTTTGATGGAAGCGATTGCCTCTTTCACCTTTTCTTCCAGCTCTTCCAAGCTTCCGTCATTTTCAATCACGAGAGAAGCAAGCTTTTGTTTTTCTTTATCAGTCATCTGATTGCGAACGCGCGCATTAAACGCTTCGCGAGAAAGGCCGCTTCTTGCCTGAACGCGTGCAAACCGCGTTTCCATCGATGCCGTCACAAGCCAAACGTTGGTGAAAATCCAATGCATTCCGCTTTCAAACAGCAAGGGGATCTCTACAAAAACAACGGGCTCTCTCGTTTTTTCCGCAAGCTCAAAAATGCGATCGTATACGCGCGGATGAGTCATATCGTTGAGCTTTTTCACACGTTCTTGACTTGAGAAAACAACTCTTCCAAGCTTGTTGCGGTTGAGCGTTCCGTCCTCGTTTAAGACGTCGCCAAACTCAGTTGCAAGATCTTCCGCCATCTCATTTGTGACGGTGTGGGCAATGCGGTCCGCATCGAGAACCGTGTACCCAAGCGAGCGCAGGATCGATCCGACCGCACTCTTTCCGCTTCCGATGCCACCCGTGATGACGACTTTACTTTGCATCATACCAACTCTCCCCCTTTGCGACATTGCAAGTGAGCGGAACGAGCAAGGAAACAGCGCCTTCCATCTCCTCTTTCAAGATGCGACAAACTGCATCACAATCGCTCTTTTTCGCATCGACGATCAATTCATCATGAACCTGCAAAATAAGATATGCATCAAGCTCCTCTTTTTTAAGCCGCTCCGTAACGCGCAACATCGCGATTTTGATGATGTCCGCCGCGCTTCCCTGTAAGGGCATATTCATTGCCGCGCGCTCGCCGAAGCTGCGCACGTTATAGTTAGACGAACGAATCTCACGAATCACACGACGACGCCCCGTGATGGTGGAAACGTACCCCGTGGACTTGCAAAAGGCAACGTTCTCATCCATATACGCACGCACGGAAGGATAGCGCTCGAAATAGCGCTCGATATATCCCTTTGCCTTGCGCGTCGTGATGCCAAGCTGAGACGCAAGCCCAAAATCGCTGATTCCGTAAATAATGCCAAAGTTGACAGCCTTTGCGCTTCGGCGCATATCTGCAGTGACCTCTTCCGGGCGCACCTCGAAAACCTCAGATGCGGTGCGTGCGTGAACATCTTCATCCGCACAGAAAGAGGCAACAAGCTTTTCTTCTTTTGAAAAATGCGCAAGCAGACGAAGCTCGATCTGCGAATAGTCCGCAGAGACCAAAATTCGGTCAGGAGCAGACGGAATAAAGATCTTGCGAAGGAGCCTTCCCTCCTCTGTCCGCACGGGAATATTCTGGAGATTCGGCTCAGCGGAAGAAAGTCTTCCCGTCGTTGTTGCAGCCTGCTTAAAGCGCGTGTGAATGAGGCTGGTTTTCTCATCGATCTGCGCCCCCATTCCCTCGACATACGTTCCGATCAATTTGGACAGCTGTCGGTAACGCAAGATGGGCGCAATGATGGGATGCGCCATTTCCAACTTTTCCAGGACGTCCGCGTTGGTGGAATATCCCGTCCTCATCTTTTTCCCGGGATAAGGAAGCATCAGCTTTTCAAATAAAATCTCTCCAAGCTGTTTAGGAGAATTGACGTTAAACTGCGTTCCCGCAAGTTCGTAAATCTGTTCAGTCAGCGAAGAGATCTCCGAAGTGAATCCTGTTGCAAGCTCGGACAGTATCTCTTTGGACACTTTAAAGCCACGCTCCTCCATTTCAAAGAGAACACCTGCGAGCGGGAGCTCAATGTCTGCATAGAGAGAGAAGAGCTGAAGCCCTTCCAGCTTTTCTTTGAGCTCTTTGCAGAGGAAAACCGCCGCCCCTTCAGATGCGCCCTGCATTCCATTTGATGCAAACAGCGTTGAAAGGTTGGTCACCTGCGGATCGTAATCCGCGACATACTGCATGAGCATCAGGTCGAATTTTGCTCCCTCAAGCGCCACGCCGTACGGCTTTAAACTGTGTCGAAGGGTCTTGCTGTCGAAGACGATCTTTTCCATCTTCTCGTCTTCCAAAAGAGGACGGATCGCATCGATCGCCTCGTTGAAATCCAGCCCCTCCGAGAAGAAGTCCTGTCGGATACCGATGCGGAATTCGCAAGCCTCGTCCGCAAGGATGATATTCTCACCAATATCAACAAAGACGGGAGTTTTCAGGTCGGAAAGCGCATTTTTCAAGGACGCAAGGTCATTGATCGCAACGCTCTTGACGGCGAGAAGTTCACTTTCCTTTTGGGCAACGCCCCCGAAAAACTGCTCGCGCTTTAAGAGCGATTTGAATTGCATCGTTTCAAAATCGGAACGTACCGTTTCATCGAACGGCAACGTCAGAATGCAAGCGTCTTTCGACCAGTCAATGGGAACTTCTCTGCAGATGGTCGCAAGCGTTTTGCTCATAAACGCAGCATCGCGATCGGAAAGGAGCTTTTCTTTCAATTTTCCCTTAATTTCGTCAACGTGCTCGTAAACTCCGTCCACCGTTTGATAGGATACAAGCAAGGAAAGCGCCGTTTTTTCGCCAATCCCGCGAACGCCGGGGATGTTGTCGGAAGAATCCCCCATCAGCGCCTTCAAATCCACGATCTGACTCGGCGTGAGGCCGAACTCATCCAAAAGCCCCTGCTCGTCGAGGATCTGAAGCTCGGAAATGCCCTTTTTCGTCAGGCATACGCGCGTGGTTTCGTCAATGAGCTGCAGCGCGTCGCGGTCCCCCGTCACGATAAGAGTCTCCACATCGGACTTTGATGCAACCGTTCCCAAAATATCGTCTGCTTCAAAACCCTCTTTTTCCAAAATACAAATTCGCATATCGCGAAGAAGCTTTTTGAGCGGCTCCATCTGGGCGGCAAGCTCCTCGGGCATCCCCTTTCTCGTTGCCTTATACCCATCGAACATCTTGTGGCGAAAAGTCGGCGCCCGAAGGTCGAACGCAACTGCAAGATGTGTGGGTTTCAAGTCGTCAAACAGGCGGAAAAGCATGTTGACAAACCCGAAAATCGCGCCCGTCGGGTTTCCCTCTCGGTCGGTCAGATTTCCGGGCGTTGCGTAAAACGCGCGATTGATCAAGCTGTTTCCGTCAATGGCAACGAATCTTTCCATACTGCAAACCACCTTTTCGGTTTTTCCTTCTTTATTATACCGAAAAATGACAGTGAAAACAACAAAATAAAAGAGTTTGAAAAAATTTTTGCGAGTCAAGTCAAAACTGTTGCAAATTTCAATCAAATGTGTTAATATATCCTTGCTCGCCGAAGTGGTGGAATGGCAGACGCGATGGACTCAAAATCCATTGCCGGCAACGGTGTGCGGGTTCAAGTCCCGCCTTCGGCACCAAATAAGAATAAAACGAACTTTGATGAAAAGTCAAAGTTCGTTTTATTTTTTTAAGATCATTTGAGCTTACGCTTTAGGTTAAAATAATTGCCCGATAAAACTCCGTTTTCAGCTTGCAGAATATCCATTGGGGTTTCTCTAGCCATTTTTTAGAATTCCCTTTCTTCTTTATGTTCAAATTCACTTTCTTTTTCATGTGGAATATGATATAATCGTTTCAAACAGTTTAAGGATTCCAACAATGAACAGAAAAGAAAATTATCTCAACGCAATCTTCCGTCGCTCTCCTGAATGGGTTCCTCAAAGCGGAGAAGCCGTTATCACAGTCTATCCTCCCGTTTGTGAACGCCCGGAGACTCCTGGAAAAGATGCCTTTGGTTGCGATTGGGCACTTGAAGAAGGAGCCCGCGGCGGAACGTATCCCACGGGAAAGAACATTGTTATAACTGATCTTGATTCCTGGAGAGAACAAATCGTTGTCCCAGACGTTCATGCCTATGATTGGAGCGCGGCGCGCGAAAAGGCGGCATCGGTGGATCGCGACCAGTTTTTAGTCGGCGGCTTCATTGAGATGGGGATTTTTGAGCGCATCTACCTTTTGATGGGAATGGAAGAAGCTCTGATGGCCTTTTATACGGATGAAAACACTCTTTTTGATCTTGCTTCTTTTATCGCAGATTATAAGATCGAATTCTTGAAGAAGTACCACTCGGAAGTCAAGATGGACATCCTTTGGTATGGCGACGATTGGGGTACGCAAAGCAATCTTTTCATCTCTCCTGAAAAATGGCGCAGAATTATCAAACCGCACACAAAGCGAATTTATGATTGCGCAAAAGAACTTGGAATCATCGTCAATCAGCATTCCTGCGGAAAAATTGAATCCATCTTTGAGGACCTCGTCGAAATGGGCGCGGACTGTTATAACCCCTGTCAGCCCTGCAACGACCTTGCCTCTCTGAAGAAAAAGTTCGGAGAAAGGATTTGCTTTATCGGCGGCCTTGACAGCCAATTCGTTTTGGATAACGTTTCTGCAACGGCAGAGGATGTTAAAGCGGAAGTCAAGAAAAGAATCGATGAGCTTGCTCTTCCCAACGGTGGATATATCATTGGCCCAAGTCACGAGGTTCCTTACAACGAGGAAAAGCTTCGTGCAATGAATGAAACGATCGCATCATACGGTCGCCAAATCTACACAAAATAACAAACGACTCGGATCATTCCGAGTCGTTTTCTTTTCTTATTCCTTTCCGTTCCAACAGTACGTGCAGAGCTTCTCCTTTGGAAGTCCTGTTGCCGAAACGAGGTCGTCCACCGTCGGATACCGCAAGGTCGTAAACTTCAGCATCTCACAGATGCGGTCAACCATCTTCTGATATTCTTCCGTGTTCGGGTCGGCATAGCGATCAAGTTTTTCTTTCGTGGGGTCTTCCCCTTCCAATTCACGGATAACGCGGCGCGTGATCAACTCAAGCTCCGATGTTGAGCGGGAAAAGCCCAAGTACTTACAGCTATATAAGATAGGCGGACAACCAAGACGGATATGTACTTCGCGAACGCCGCTCTCATAGAGGAAGTCCGTCGTTTCACTGATCTGCGTTCCACGCACAATAGAGTCGTCAATCAAGAGAAGGCTCTTGTTTTCCATCAAATCGCGAATGGGAATGAGCTTCATCTTCGCAATGAGCTCGCGCTTTGTCTGGTAAGGCGGCATGAAGGAACGCGGCCAAGTCGGCGTGTACTTCACGAACGGGCGCGCGTAGGGAATGCCGGAGGCGTTCGCATATCCAACGGCGTGGGCAATTCCCGAATCGGGGATGCCGGCGATGTAATCTGGGTGAACGTCATCGCGCTCTGCAAGGAGCTTACCGCAATTATATCGAACGCGCTCAACGCTGATCCCCTCGTAACTCGACGAAGGATACCCATAGTACACTCAAAGGAATGTGCAGATCTTCATATCCTTCCCGGGAGCGACCAAGGTCTTTACCCCTTCCGTCGTCAAAACGACAATCTCGCCCGGTCCAAGCTCGCGATCATCTTCATATCCAAGATTGAGGTACGCAAAGCTTTCAAAACAAGCACAGAAGCTCCCCTCCTTCTTTCCAATAAAAATCGGGGTTCTTCCGAGACGGTCACGCGCGGCATAAACACCTTTTTCAGTTAGGATCAACAAGCTTAAAGATCCATCAACGATCTCTTGAGCATATCGGATTCCTTCGATGAAATTTTTCTTTTGATTGATGAGTGAAGCAACGAGCTCAGTCGCATTGATCTCACCGTTGCTCATCTGGAAGAAATGACTTCCGTTCTCAATGATGTTTTTGGAAAGAACCTCAGCATTGTTAATTCTTCCAACCGTTGCAATGGCAAACGTTCCGTGATGAGAGCGAACTAAAATGGGTTGCGCTTCAAAATCAGAGATAGACCCAATTGCCATCGTTCCTTTCATTGACGTGGATTCAGAAGTAAACTTTGTCCTAAAAGGCGAATTTTCGATGCTATGAATTGCTTTTTCAAAACTTCCGTCTTTGGGATTATATACTGCAAGTCCTGCACGGCGCGTTCCCAAATGAGAATGATAATCGGTTCCAAAAAAGACATCAAAAACGCAATCTTCCTTCGAAACTACACCAAAAAAGCCACTCATATCAAGCTGTTTCCTCCAAATTCTGATGAAAATAGTTTATCATTTTTTATCTGCTTTCTCAAGTATTTTTAGGGGCAAAGAGTCAAAATTTCACTTTCTCCTCTTTCATTTCCTCTATTTTTCTCAAAAAATTACCTCAACCTTGACAAACCGTCTTTTTGATTGCTATAATGATGTCGTCCAAAGCATTTTTGCATCGGGCAAAAGGAGAATAATATGAGAGAGCAAATCATCAAAACAATTTACGACAAAAAATTGATCGCGATTCTTCGCAACGTTCCGTCCGACCGCTTGATTCAGACGGTTGCTGCGCTCGTTCGCGGCGGCGTCCGCCTTGTGGAGGTCACGTTTGACGCAACGCAAAAAACGACGAACGAACAAACTGCCGAAGCAATCGCAACTGTAAAGAACGCCTTCCCAGACCTCTTCGTGGGCGCAGGAACGGTTCTCTCCTGCGAGCAGGTGAACGTTGCAAAGGCTGCCGGAGCACAGTTTATCCTCTCGCCGGATTTCTTTCCCGAGGTTGTTCGCTATACCCGCGAATGTGGGCTTGTTTCCATCCCTGCGGCGCTCACACCGAGTGAGATCACTGCAGCGTACCGCGAAGGTGCGGACTTTGTCAAACTCTTCCCTGCAGGCCTTTTCGGCGTGCCGTATGTCAAGGCAGTTCGTGCGCCCATTTCGCACGTTCCCCTTCTCGGCGTTGGAAACATTGACATCAGCGAAGTTCCTGATTACTTAAATGCAGGCATCGTCGGCTTTGGTGTCGGTGGGAATCTTGTTGACAAGAACGCGATTGCAAACAACAATTTCGAAGCTGTTGAAATGGCAGCTAAAACGTACGTCGCGGCAATTGCAAGCGGAGGAAGAAAATGACCCCTTCCATCATTACCGTTGACTCGGGAACGACAAACACCCGCCTTTGCCTGATTGAAAACGGAAAGATCGTTCGCAAAGCAAAGGTTGCAGCCGGCGCACGCGATACCGCAATTCGCGGTTCTAATGCGTTCTTGAAGGAGCAACTTTGCTCTGCACTTTCCGAACTCTTGAAAGACTATGAAACGCCCGTTTCACACCTCGTTGCGTCTGGCATGATCGTTTCGGAAAACGGTCTTTATCCCTTGCCCCATCTCGTTGCACCCGCATCCCTTGCGGAGCTTGCAAACGCGGCGAAAGAAGTTCTCTTGCCCGACGTTTCACCCATTCCTTTCCTGTTCATCCCGGGAATCAAAACGCCCGATTCTGACGACCCCTTTAACCTTGATGTGATGCGCGGAGAAGAGACCGAAGCTTTCGGCATTTTGAGCATCGTTGGGCGCGCAAAAAACGCCGTTGTCATCTCGCCTGGTTCCCACACAAAGATCGTGACGTTTGACGAAGATTCACGCATTGATGCCTGCTATACTGCAATGGGTGGAGAGATTTTGCAAGCAATCGCAAAGAACACCATTCTCTCTTCTTCTCTCCCCGAAGCATTCCCGAATGAGCCTGACCGAACCTTTCTGAAAAAAGGCTTTGCGTACGCCGAAAAGCATGGCCTTGGAAGCGCAGCATTCCGCGTTCGCGTGATGAGGATCTTTGACCGCGCGAATATGGATGAGGCATTTTCCTTCCTGATCGGCGCGGTACTTCAAAATGAAATTACGCTCATCAAAACCCTTTCAAAAGGGAAAGAGATCATTCTTGGCGGATCGCACTTACTCCGCACTGCGTTCTCAACCCTTCTTGAAGGTGAAAACGTCACTCTTCTTTCGGATGAGGAAGCTGGCCTTGCCGTTCCGCTTGGAGCAGTTGCGATCTACGCCGCACGCAGCGTTTGATCAAAGTCAAATAAAAAAGCCGATGTGTCACATCGGCTTTTCTTTTTGCATTTTTTAATAAAGTTTAATTCCAAACAAATCAAAGTTTGCAGAGCCGTAATTCTCAACGGGAACAAACTTGATGGTTGCGACCTCTTCGCCAATCGAATGTGCGTTGATGCGCTTATAGTTATCCTCAACTTCAATTGTCTTTTTCGTTCCGTCCTTCATCGTGAGTTCAATGCGATAGTCTTTGATCAACTTCTTGCAACGCGTATAGATTGCGTCTTCTGCAAGATCAGTGTCAAAGACAAGCTGAATCTCGTTGACAAACGCATCCAACTGAACTTCCAACCATGCATTTTCTTTTCCCTCGCTGATCCAAACGTTGGGCATCTTATAAGGTCTGTTCCAGCCGGAGAGAACGTTTTCCGCTTCATAGACCTTCTGCACAGGCTGCACGTTTGTGAATGCAATGTTGACGTCTCTCATACGCGTCATTCCAAACTTACGCGGATCGTTTTCCGTCGGAACGTGATCCCAAGCGGTGAAGCTGGGTGCACCCGTGATAACCTCGTCTGAAAGACCAAGAGCAAGGTTTTCGTTTGCGTTGAACATCAGATACAGCTTTCCATCCCCCTGCTGCTGTCCGTTGACGGTAAGAGCAAGCTCTCCTTCAAAGTTTGCAGGGACGTTGACAAAGTTTGTGCTTAAAACCTCTTCAGGGTAGAAGCATTCTTTGATAGAACCACCCAGCACGCGGTACTGCAAAGTTTGCTCCCGGAACGATTTGTTGGTGACAAAGATTGTGACTTCATCCAAAACGTCCACAATGGGCAATGCAAGTGCAACCGACTTCTTAAGTTCAAACTTTCTCTCCCCTGCGGGATTGTCAAGCACGTGACACTTGGAAGAAGAAACCGAAACCGCCTTCACGGGATATTCCTCTTTTCTGTTTACGATTGTTTGGTCGTCTTTCACGAGGGTCTTGACGAGTTCGTCAAGATGCTCTTGATAGACACCGCGCGGCGTCGTTGCGTACTTCTTGCAAAGGGATGCCGCCGTTCCGACGGCCTGTCCGCCTGCGCCGCAGGTTGCGGCAACGCGTAAAGACCCATGTGCCGCGTGTGTGCAGCTCGTGTTTCTTCCTGCAAAGAAGAGATTCTTGACGTCTTTTGAATAGAGCGTGCGGTAAGGAACGTTAAACATTCCGTAGACAAAATGCCAATACGTTGCGCGATCCGTGTCGTAAATGCCAAACGAAGCGTGAAGGTCCATCGGCCATCCGCCGATATAGACGCTATCTTCAAAGTCGACCTTGTTGAGAACATCGTTCTGGTTGATGATGTAATCCCCCACAAAGCGGCGGGATTCACGCTTTCCTGCCATCGGGTAGATGGAGACCAAACGCCAATTCTTGGATTCGGGGAATTCACCGCTGTTTTTGATGTAATCCCAGAAGCCGTAAACGAGCTTGCGAAGCTCAAGAACGATATCCTCGTGATCATGAATGGTGTTCATATGTCCGCCGAATTCGATCCACCACTGCCCTTGAATGAGGCCTGTGTGTGGATTGCGCGCAAAGACACGTTCTTTCGTTCCAAGGTCCTTGAAGAAGGAAAGCTTGGTGATGTCGTGTGCAAACGATGGGCGAACGTACTTCACCTCTTCATTTGCAACTTCTGCAGTAAAGAGAATGGTCGTTCCATTTGTGTAAGGGTTGGCGATCTCAGGCGCAAGTGACTCATTAAATGCAGAACGCGCCTCGTTTCCCCACATATATTCTGCACCTGCAAAGTATGCAATCGATCCGTCGCCCGTACAATCCGCAAAAATGGGCGCTTCAATTTCAAATGCACGCTCGGTGGTGAGCTGCAGGCAAGTAACCGAACGGATGGTATCCCCGTCCATATTCACCTTGCAAGCGTACGTGTTCAAAAGAACTTTGATATTTTCCTGTTCGTACACCGTTTCGAGAAAGGCTGCGTCCTTTCCTGCCCACCTGTTTCCCATCTGGAGGATGTTCTGCTTGATCTCCTCCATAATCCCGGTTTCGCGTGCGTAGACGCTGGGCGAATAGAGCGCGTTATACGCCGCACCATTAATGTTGACGCCGATCTCGGAGCTACAGTTTCCGCCCAAAACGGGTCTGTCATTCACCAAAATGACTTTACATCCATGCCGCGCTGCGGCAACTGCAGCACAAATGCCGGTCGTTCCGCCGCCAATAACCGCAAAATCCGCAGTCAGCTTTTCAATTTTTCTTCCTTCTCCTTCTTTCCTCATGGGGAGCTCCTATTTTTCGTTTTTCTCCCAGAACTGATCGAGCGGGAGGCCCTCTTCGTTGAAGACAGACAACTGTGCCTTCGGGTTTTCCATATATTCGCTTTCTTCGAACGTCATCTGAATGCCGTACCGCACACCTGAGATCATTCCTCTTCCCTCCAGCGTGATCGCGTTGCCATTCAACGTGACATTCTTTGCAATATGCCAACCATGTTCTTTTGAGTAGACTTCAAAGCCGACCCCATTGTTGGAAAGCAAAACAGGGATACCGTTCGTTTCAAGCGTGATTATAACCTTGTTCTTGTCATACACAATTTGCTTGACGGTGGGATAGGAAAGCGCTTTTCCTCCGTTGAACGCGGCAAGGGTGGCTTTGACTGCACGGAATGCTTCCACACGCTTATCCTTCGGATGAATGTCCTTCAAGTCTCCGAGATCAATGCACGTCGTGATGCAAACGCCGTCAATCTTCTTTGCAGCGCGTTGCTGTGAAGCACGGATCTTCGCCCATCCCTCAAACTGGTTCTGCGAAAAGCGCGGAAGCTCAATGACGTTAAATCCCATCCAGGGGTTGTCAAATTCCCTTCTCCAAGCTTTCACAAGCGTTTCAAGTTCAACGTCGTATCCATCGGGATTGTGAACTGCATTCTCCTCACCTTGATACCATAAAACGTGCTTAAAGCGCATCTTCAGGATGGGAGCGATCATCGCGTTATAACCTTCGCAAGCGCCTCGAATGGTGTTTGGTTCGGAATAAACTTCCTGCTTTTTGGAAAGCTCTTTAAAATCCTTTTCGGGCAACCAATGCGCAAGAGAAGAACCGCCCGTTGCGGAACAGATGAGCCCGATCGGAACGTTCAATTCCTTCTGCAATTCCAATGCGTAAAGATATCCAATGGTCGGGAAGGACAAAATGGAAGACGCATCTGCCGCTTGCCACGCGGAATACACCCTGTCAACGGGAACATCCGAACGGCGGATCGGAACTTTGAACATTCGAATCGTTTGGCTGTCGGCCGTGTTGATAAAATCCTTCACACCCGCTTCGCACTGTTCCATTGTCCAAACCGCGTTTGACTGCCCGGCAATGAGAACGACCTCTCCGACGTAAACGTTTGGGATGATCCTCTTTGCGCTTTCGCCAATCACCGTGACGTCAAACGGGCCGCCTGCTTCCATTGCCGGCAGATAAATCTCAAATCTTCCGTCTTTCACCGCTCCGTAATATGCGGTTCCGTCAACAACTGCCGCGATATTCTTTTGCGTCGTCTTTCCCGTGAGAACGTTGACAGCACGGCGTTGCAACACAAGCCCTTCGGAAAAAGGAGTGTCCAACGTGATTTCAAAGTTTTTTTCCTTTGCGTCAGCAATCTCAAACGTTGCTTTCGTTTTTACCTTTGATGCCCACGTCTGATCCGTTGCTAAGAAAAGCGGTTTGTCAAGCTTTGCATCCTCTCCACATCCGATAAATGCGGTCAAAATGAAGACAAGGACAAGCAAAAGGGATATTTTCCTTTTCATATCTCAAATGAATTTTTAAATAAAAACCTAAAAAGTCTTTTGAAAACCGTTGCCACATCTTGCGACAACGGTTTTCTTTTTTTATCAGTCTGCGTTCTTCTCCCAGAACTGATCGAGCGGGAGACCTTCTTCATTGAAGACAGAAAGCTGTGCCTTCGGATCGGTCATGTACTCAGCCTGGAGATACTTCATCTGAACGCCGTAACGTACTCCGGAGAGCGTTCCTTCTGCTTCCAACGTGATGACATTGCCATCCAAAGTGACGTTCTTAACCGTGCGCCAGCCGTTTTCCTTCGAGTAAACCTCAAAGCCCACGCCGTTATTGGAAAGCGAAACGGTGCTTCCCTTCGTGTCGAGCGTGATGATGACCTTATTGCCGTCATACTTAATCTTCTTCACGGTCGGATAAGCAAGCGGCTCATCGCCGTTAAACGTTGCAAGCGATGCTTTCACAGCACGGTAAGCTTCCACGCTCTTATCCTTCGGGTGGATATCCTTCAAGTCACCAAGGTCGATGCAAACCGTCATGCAGACATTGTCAAGCTTTGCAGCTGCTCTCTGCTGAGAAGCACGGATATTTCCCCAACCTTCCTTGCTCTGGTCCGCACAGCGCGGAAGTTCAATGATGTTCCATCCCATGTCAGGGTTGTTGAACTCTCTTCGATATGCAGTGATCAAGGTTTCAAGCTCGATGTCGTAAAGTTCGGGAACAGGCCAGCTGTTGGATTCTCCCTGATACCACAAAACGTGCTTAAAGCGCATCTTGAGAAGCGGAGCGATCATTCCGTTATAGCCAATGCTTGCGGTGAAGACGGAGCCGTCATCATCATTTCTCACCTGCTGCTTTGCAGAAAGTGCCTCAAAATCTTCCTGCGGCATCCAATATGCCAAGCTGGAGCCACCAACTGCTGCGCAGATGATTCCAACGGGAACGTCCAAAACCTTCTGGAGCTCCATTGCGTAAAGATATCCAATGACGGAGAAACCTTTGATGGTCGAAGAATTCGTCGGTTTCCATTCGGCATTTACTTTGTCATACGGATAGTTCTTGTGCGTCTGCGGAACTTCGAACATACGAATGGTTTCCGTGTTTGCAGAGTCAATGATGTCCCCAAGAACAGTGTTGTTTCCGGCAATGTTTCCGCTGAACTGGTAAGCCGCATTGGACTGACCTGCAACGAGCACAACTTCTCCGACATAAACGTCTTTAATGGTGACCTTTGAGGTTTCACAGATCACTTCGATCTCATAAGGCCCGCCTGCCTCCATCGGGGGCAAGTAAATCTCAAACTTTCCGTCGTCGATATACCCGTAGTACGTCTCACCGTTGATGGTTGCAGCGATATTTTCTTGTGTCGTCGTTCCGGTCAAAACGTTCGCTGCACGGCGTTGCAACACAAGACCGTCTTTACAGGTGTTATCAAGAACGATGTCCGTTCCTTCCGGAACGTCAGCGATTTCAAATGTCGGCACATTAATAACGCTCGGCGTCCAAGTGTCGTCCGTTCCGACGAACAGAGGGTATTCCGGCTTAACGGGATTTCCGCCACCAGCGCCGCCACAGCCCGCAAACAGACTGAAGC
>JAZNLR010000057.1:0-9073 GCA_045579195.1 Clostridia bacterium
GGTTTTTTCTTCAGGATAAACCATGCGATAAACGGAACGAACATGATGTACGTTCCCGTGATCAACGCATTATTTCCAGGAGTGGTAAACTGCAATGCCGTGCTCTGAAAAAAGAATCCAAGCGACATAAAAAGCGCAGGCAAAATCCCCGCTTTCACCTCTTCTTTCGACATTGAAAGAATACGGCGCGGCATCAGAAGAAAGAGAACAGCGCTGGCAATTGCGAAGCGACCGAAACAGATGAATACGGGCGAAAGCCCTGCATCCAAACCTGCTTGAACGGCAATAAACCCTCCGCCCCAAATCACTCCGACAAGAAGGCAAAGCGCAGCGATGAATCCTTCTTTTTTCTTTGTTTCCATCCTTTCAAAACTCCTTAAAAAGGGATTGCATCAAACGCAATCCCTTCCACTTTATTCTTCTTCAACAACGCTCACGGCCTTTGCGCCCTTCTTTTTCGCAATAAAACGAATGACAAAAAGCGTGACAACCAACAGCGCAATTCCGATGAGAACGGTCAAAATTGCGTTTTGAATGAAGCCCGCAAGAAGGTACGTCACAAAGCAGCAAGCGGCAACGGGTGCGGCATATTCAAGCTGGGTGGAAACGTGCTGAATGTGATCGCAAGAAGCACCGGTCGAAGCGAGGATCGTCGTGTCCGAAATCGGCGAAATGTGATCTCCGAAAACAGATCCTGCCAAAGTTGCAGCAAGCGAAATGACCAACAGCGTGGACATCTCTCCCTTAAAGATGATAACGACGATCGGAATGAGGATTCCAAACGTTCCCCAAGACGTTCCCATCGAGAAGGACAGGAAAGAAGCAACGAGGAAGATGATCGCAGGCAGAATTTCAAGGCCCAAACCGCTGTCCTGAACGAGTTTTCCAACGTGTTCGCCGGTCTGCAAGTAATCCGAGCCGCAGATTCCGGAAAGCGTCCAAGCGAGCGTGAGGATCATGACCGCAGGGATCATCGACTTGCAGCCTTCCGCCATAGACTTCATAAACTCTTTGAAGGTCATGATCTTTCTCGGCAAGTATAAAAGCAATGCAAACAAAATGGTCACAAACGAACCGAGAACGAGCGAAAGGGACGAATCGCACGCACCGAAGATGTTGATCAGATTTGCCGTCACGCCGTCTGCAACGCACGCATTGTGCCCCGTGTAGATCATAAATCCGACGGAAGAGAAAATGAGGAAGAGCACCGGCAAGATAAGGTCGAACACACGGCCCTTTTCGGAAATCTCAAATCCAACTTCTTTTTCAACGTCAATTGCTTCTCCCGTTGCCGCAACGTCACCCGTTTCAAGAGCGCGCTGTTCGTGTTTTGCCATTTTTCCGTAATCAATTGAAAAAATTGTAATCAAAACGAGCATCACAAGCGTCAGGATTGCATAGAGGTTGTAAGGAATCGTCTGCATAAACACGCCGAACGCATTTTCAATTCCGGCATCGGCAATGTTTGAGCTGACCGAAACAGCCCAGCTTGAAACTGGCGCGATGATACATACGGGCGCAGCCGTTGCGTCAATGATGTAAGCAAGTTTTGCTCTCGAAATCCTCTCGTTGTCCGTCACGGGCATCATAACTGTTCCGACGGTCAGACAGTTGAAGTAATCATCCACAAAGATGATCGCACCAAGTGCGCTGGTCGCAAGCATTGCGCCCTTTCTCGACTTGATGTTCTTTGCTGCCCACGCACCATACGCACGGGAGCCACCTGCCTTCGTCATCAAAACGACGAGGATTCCAAGGAAACACAAAAAGAGAATGATCTTCGCGTTTCCACCGATCTTATCCGCCATGATGGTAAACGTCGTTTCAAACGCAACCAACGGATTGAAGTTTGCAAAGAAAAATGCTCCTGCCAAAATTCCAACCATCAGCGAAGAATAAACTTCCTTCGTCACCAAAGCAAGCACAATCGCAATCAATGGCGGAAGAATCGCAATAATGATATCCATATCTTTCCTCCCTATCCCACCGCAAAGCAATGCGGCAGTCCGCCTAAAAATTCAAAAGCGGCGGTTTTTTACAGTTTAGCATAAAAAGAGCGCTATTTCAAAACGAAATAGCGCTCTTTTACATTTTTGTCGAAATTTAGAGCTTATGCCTTCTGGAAGATCTCAAGAATTGCATCAGCCGTTGCCGGGAGAAGCGTGAACGGAACGCAAACACAATTTCCGTTGACATACTCGGACTTCTGAGCGTCCTTCAACATTCCCTTCAGGGTCTCGCTGTCAGCAAGAGCTTCTTCCATGTCTTCGGTAGTCTTGAACTCGATGATAACAACGCTGTTGGTAAGATCTTTATACAGATAGTGGAACGTAACGATGATTTCCTCTTCTTCAAACTCTGCAGCAACAGAATCCATCAAGGACTTCATATCCTCACTGTATACATAACCTTCTTTTTCAAATGCCTTGCGAATGCTGGGCATTTTATTACATCCAACAAGCATCATCGCCAAAACGACAACAAGGACAAGTGCAACAATGATTTTAGCTTTTTTCATTTTTTTGCTCCTTAAAGAAGTAATATTTTTATGGGCACATTATAACATAAAAATTGAACACGTTCAACTGTTTTTAGAAATATTTTTGCTTTTTTTAGAACTTATACAGATTGATAAGAAGTTTACTCCTTAATCATTTTCGCGCAGAACAAACGTTTTCAATTTTTCTCTATCTTGAAAAGCGGCCAAGAACGTTTTGCATTTTAATCCATTCTATGCTATAATGATCATACTTTTGACAAAGAGGGTTTAATTCATGATTGGAATCGTTTGTGCAATGCAATGCGAAGCAGACGTCTTCTTGGAGTTGTTCGATGAAAAGAACACACAAGTGAAGTGCGGCAGAACGTACGTTCTTGGAAAAATTGGAACACAAGATTGTGTCCTCACTGTTTCAGACGTCGGCAAAGTCAACGCCGCAACAGCCTGTGAAGCGCTTTTACATTCCTTTGATGTTTCAATGGTGATGAACGGCGGCATTTGCGGCGCGAGCGACATCACTCTTTCGGTTGGTGATTCCGTGATCGTTTCAGACGCCGTGCAATATGATTTTGATATTTCTTTCGTCGATGACTGCCCTCTCGGCAAGATTCCAAATATGAACTCTGAGTTCATCACTCCCATTCCCACCCCCATCACAGAACAGGCAAAAGCACTCTTCCCTTGCGTTCGTTGTGCAACGGGAGATCGCTTCACAAACGACGAGCAGGACATCGTTCTCGTTCACTCTTTGAATGCTTCCGCCCGCGAAATGGAGACGGCAGCCATCTTCCAGGTCTGTGAGATCCATAAGATGCCCATTCTTTCCGTCAAAAGCATTTCTGACGTCATCGGAAAGGATGATGCAAAGAGTTATTACGAAAACAAGGCAACTGCGCTTGCAGCGCTGAAAGTGACCCTTGAGAAAGTCTTCGGTTTGTTTGTAACGTTGGAGGCATAACCATGGAAAAGATTGATTCCTTTTTGAAAGACCACACCACCTTGATGCCGGGTTTTTACTTGAGTTCTCAAAAACACGGCATTTCTACGTTCGACCTTCGCATGAAGCGTCCAAATGCGGGAGATTTCCTCTCCAACCCCGCCCTGCACGCCATTGAACATATCCTTGCCACTTTACTTCGAAACGGTGCGTTTGCGCAAAACATCGTGTACTTTGGCCCCATGGGCTGTCGAACGGGTTTTTATCTTCTTACCGTTGAAATGAGCGAAGAGGAAGCCAAAAAGTACTTATTAGAATGCCTGCGAGCCGCTCTCTTTATCAACCAGATTCCCGGCTGTTCGGAGATGGAATGCGGAAACTACCTCGAGCACGACCTTGACGGTGCAAAACGCGAGATTCAAAGCTACTTAAACCTTCTTGAGGAAGAAAAATAAAGCAAAGAAAAGGCATCGCTTGTTTGAAGCGATGCCTTTTCTTTTTCCGTTTGTGACGTTTTTCCAATGTAGATCAGACCTCTCTCCGGCTGATATCGATCCGTTCTGATGTGAACGCGCAAAAGCTCCTCTTCCCCTTTTCGATAGAGAAGCCATCCTTCGCTCACGAAACCCTCTTTGCTCGGGCGAACAAGCACACGCTCATCCGGTGTTTTTGCAAACTCTCCAGTTTCGTCTTCCACCTCTTCTTCCGAAAGTGCAGGCATCTTTTCTTTTATAATACTGATTCGTTCAATTGTGACCCCAAGGTCTTTTCCGTAAATTGCAACGGTCGCACACCGATTCTCCGTTTTCGCTTCAATTCGAACAGGAAAAGAAAAGGGATTAACAAAACGAAGGTCAAAAAAATAATCGGACACCATTGCATCAAACGACGGCAAAACATATGACGACGGCAAGGAATGGTTGTGAACCTCCGTGATTCGAAGCCCCGCAAGGAGAGCAGCATTGTAGATCGTTGTGGACGCCTGACAAACGCCGCCGCCAATACCGGGGACATACTTTCCCTGAAAAATTACGGTCGACTCCAAAAATCCGCGCTCTTCCGTGCGCCTTCCCACAGTTTTGTTGAAAGAAAACTCCTCCTTCGGAAAGAGAATCATTCCATCGACAAACGAAAGCGCCCGCGCGATGTTGTGACTTCGTTCCTTTGTGGAAGCCGTGAACGCGGTTGAAAACTTTGCCATACAAAAAGAAAAGTCACAAACAGAATTCGGCGCCACCTTCGGATATGCAAACGCACTTCCAACGAAGGTAAACGCCGAACAGATTGCGACCAATGCCACGAACATTCTCTTGCTGTTTTTCTTTCTCATCTTCCACCCGTTTTTACAACAGGCTTTCGATCATCTCCCTGGAAACTTCTCCCTTCACGCCGCCGATTTCTGCAATTCTTCCGAACCCGTGAAAATCGCTTCCGCACGTCACCTGCAGATCAAGCTTCTTTGCAAGCGAGAGGTATTCTTTTGTTTCCGCCTCCTTGTGCGTGGAATAAAATGCCTCGATTCCGCCAAGCCCACAATCTTTCAAGGCCTTCAAGAATCCTTCAAGACCAGCTTTCGGCGTCTTGAGCTGACAGGGATGCGCAAGGACAGACAACTTGCCGTACTTTGAGACGAGCGCAATCGCCTCCTCGGGCGAAACGCGGAACGACGGAAGGTAGGCAGGCTTTCCATACCCAAGCCAACGATCAAAAGCTTCATTGATGTTTTTTGTATAACCGCGGCGCACCATTGCCTTTGCAATGTGCGAGCGACCGATGGACGCGTTTCCCTTCGGGTCGGCAATTTCTGCCTCCGAGATATAGACGTGGTATTTCTTGAGTTTTTCCAAAATCCCCTTATTACGGTCACGACGCATTTCGGCAAGACGTCGAAGTTCACTTTGTAAGCCGGGAGAGTTTACGTCCATTCCATAACCAAGTATGTGCACTTCTCCGTCTTTTATTGCAGAAATCTCAATTCCCGAGATACATTTGATTCCAAACTCCTCTGCGGCGGCGAACATCTCTCCCGTTCCAAGAACGGTGTCATGATCGGTCAGCGAAATTGCATCAAGGCCGATATTTTTTGCACGCTCAACGATGGAACGGGGATTTTCCGTCCCGTCAGAAAAGATGGAATGTAAATGCAGGTCAACGTACATAGATTAAAACTCCTCCGTCCCCTCATCCAAAAGGGCAACGTCTTTGAGCTTACGCCCGATCGTGCGGGTCTTCGCGGCGGCAGTATCAATTGAATTTGCGGCTTCCGCAAGTTTCTTTCTCGTCTTCTCCAAGAGCTCCGTAAACTTAATAAATTCGCCTTTAAACGTGGAAAGAAGTTGCCAAAGCTCTGCGCTCCGCTTCTCGATCGCAACCGTCTTAAAGCCCATTTGCAGGCTGTTTAAGAGAGCTGCAAGCGTGCTCGGCCCGCAGACGACGATGCGAAACTCTCTCTGCAGGGATTCACAAAGGCCATCTCTTCTCACGATTTCAGCATAAAGACCTTCAACGGGAACGTATAACAGCGCAAAATCGCATGTCTTCGGCGGCATGACGTACTTTGCGCGGATCTTCTTCGCCTGTTCTTTCAAGACCGTTTCAAGACGCTTTCCGCACGCTTCGATCGCCGCAACGTCCCCCGTTTCGGACGCCGTCACAAGGCGCTGATATTCCTCAATAGGGAACTTCGAATCAAGCGGCAAAAGAACCTCTTCGTTCTTTTCCTTTCCGGGAAGGCGAATGACAAAGTCAACGCGCTCATCCGAAAGCGGGTCGATGCGGACGTTCTTTTCGTACTGCTCGTTGGTGAGCATTTGCGACAGCAAAGAGTCAAGCTGCATCTCCGCCCACGTTCCGCGCATTTTTACGTTGGAAAGAACGTTTTTCAAATCTCCAACGCCCTTGGCGAGGTTTTGCATATCGCCAAGCCCTTTATAAACTGCCTCAAGGCGATCATTGATGATCTCAAAGGATTTATTCAAGCGGATTTCCAATGTCTTGTTAAGCTTCTCATCCACCACTTCGCGCATTTCGGAAAGCTGCCTGTTGTTTTCTTCAACAATGCGATTCACCTTTTCATCCAGCGTTCTGCGCATCTCTCCCATGCGGAGGTCCTGCGCTTCGCGCGATTCTGAAAGGCGCTTTGCGGTCTCCTCCGTCATGCGGTTCATCTTTTCATCAATGGTTACACGCATTTCTGCAAGGCGCATTTCATTGCTTTTCGTCTGCGCCTCAATGCGGCGTTCCAAGCTCTCCAAACGCTCGCGTTCCGTTGCGCTCAAAACCTCAAATTCGCGGCGGTTGGACTCCTCCAGATTTTTCACGCTTCCGGCAATATACTGACGAAGACGATCATTTTCCTCCTGCAACGTCTCCGAAAGATTGCTGGGTTCTGCTTTCTTTTCGCGTTTGAGAAGCACAAGCAAAACAATCAGGCAAACGAGCGAAAGTGCGCAAGCAACCGATGCAATGATGCTCTCTGCACTGAGTGCTGTTGCAAATAAAGTTTTAATCATAACATCCTCCGTATAATTCCGCAAAATATGGGCTCCAACGTCTTCCTGTCGTTTGGTAAATCCCGCATCAAAACTTCCTGCAGAAGAGCGGAAAGTGCTCTTCCAACCAATTTTTCATTTCCCTGTCCCGCAAGAATAACTGCCTCTTTCCCACTGATTGCAAGCTGTGACGGCTCAATCGGCATCTTCTTTTCGGTCATATCCGCATAAATCTTTTCCCACTTAATATTCGTGGGGCATTTATCCGTTCGATATCCTCCGGCAACATAGTCCGCCTGTTTGAGGGCAAGGATGTCTTCAAACAAATCAAAGTTCTTGGCGATGAGAACACGAACTTTCCCCTCACGCATCTTACAATCCATATCCGCCATATGAACGGCAACGAGGCGCTTCGTCTTTTCCACCACGGCGTTTGAAGCACAAAGGCCGCCTTTCCCAAGCTCCTTTTCAATGATGGGAACGCCAATGCTGTCGTGGCTATAAAAATTTCCGTTTTCCAAAAATGCCGCAGGCTTTCCGATGTCGTGCAAAAGCGCGGCAAGTCGAATCTCCGGCGGTGCAACAAGGGCGGTTTGCAAGCTGTGTTCAAGAACGTCAAACTTGTGGTAATCCGCGCGCTGCGCCATCCCATCCCCTTTGGCAAGCGTCGGGAACAGCCATTCGAACAGCTTCAGTTCTTTCAAAACAGAAAGCGCACGATAATGCCCGTCTTTCGGAGAGAATGGGTATTTCTCGTCCGCCTGCAAGATCAGTTCAAGCTCTTTGAGTTTGCGCTCGGGAGAGATGTCCGCAAGGTTTTCGCGACACGCAAACGCTGCATCTTTCGTTCTCTCCTCAATGGAAAAGCCAAGTTCTCCGCAAAAGCGCGCAAGGCGCAGAAGACGAAGTCCATCGGAAGCGAAGATCTGCTCGGGGCGGAACGCACGCAAGAGGCGCGCATGTACATCTGAAATGCCGCCAAGTGGATCGACAAGCACATCGTTCGAAACGTCGTAATAAATGGCGTTTACCGTGAAATCGCGTCGAAGGGCATCTTCTTCCAAATTCGTGACGAACTCAACGTGAATGGGCGTGTGTCCGCCGCCGCGTTCATAGGTTTCTTTGCGAAACGTCGTATATTCAAAGCTCTCTCCACTTTCGTGACGTATGAGCGCAGTTCCCATCCTGCCATACTCTGTAACGACGCGGAAAGGCGATCCAAGAAGTCGTTCTTTGATCTCCGCAACCAAAAACGGGCCGGTGATATCCGTGTCCGTTCCGCATTCTCCCATGAGCGCATTGCGAACGAATCCGCCCGTAACGTAAAGCGGATTGAGCAAAGAAGAGAGTGCGATCAAATTTTCGGATACGTTAAAAATCATTTTTCATCTCACTGAAAGTGTGATATAATACTTTAGTACTTTTTGACATTATATCATATTGAACGAAAAAAGAAAAACAATCTCGCGGAGTACGTTGAAAAATGAGTCTGAAAATCGTTGAAAAGAGAGAACAAATCGCGACAGTTGCTTTATTGGCACACGAAATCTGGTTTGAGCATTACGCCCCCTTCCTCGGAGAGGCCGCTGTTTCACATATGGTGAGCACCTTTCAAAGCGCGGAAGCAATCGAAAAAGCGATTCAAAACGGAACGCTTTACTATCTCTTTGAGGCCGACTCTCTTCCTGTTGGATATGCTGCGTTTGAAGTTCGGGAAGACTACCTTTACATCAGCAAGCTATACCTGAAAAGCACCTCCCGAGGCAAAGGGTTTGGACGCAAGATGTTGGAGTTTGCAAAAGAGCTTGCGAAAAAACAGCAGAAAAGCTGTCTCCGTCTGAACGTCAATGCAAACAACAAACACTCCATTTCGGTTTACCGCGCGGCAGGTTTCTTCATCAAAAAGGCAGTTCGCGTCGATATGGGCGGCGGATTTATGATGCATGATTACGTGATGGAATTTTGCGAAAATGAGCCTCTTCCCCCGTCTTTTTGTGAACGGGCAACCAAGCTTTTCTTCGATGGATACAGCTGCTCACAAGCGGTGGCTCTTGCATACGCCGATCTTTTTGATGTTGACAAGACCGCAATTAAACGCATTGCAGGCTCGTTCGGCGCAGGATTTGGTTGTCATCAGGAGATCTG
>JAZNLR010000058.1:0-12503 GCA_045579195.1 Clostridia bacterium
CAAGCCGCCGGCGTTAAACACGAGGAATGCTCCGTCTGCGGAATGAAAAAGAACGAAAACACCACGATCGACAAAATTCAGCTCGCAAAAGGTGAAGTGACGAAAGAAACCTTCAACAGCACCCTTTCATTGGACAACATCAATGCGTACGTTTTGACGGCTTCGGCTTCCTTCGAAGAAACGCTGGAAGACGGAACTTCCGTCACGAAGGAACAAAAAGAAGTTTTCAAAGTGAAAGACAACATCATGTCCCTCTCCCCTGCCACCGAGCCTGACGCGTCTTATTATTACGAATTTTTGGAAGATAAAGTCTATCATTATGTGGAGGACATCTTTTTCGCGGATGTTTCAGATGTCTACTTCCGCGTGACGTTCACAGAAGAAATGGAAGAGGTTTTGGCTTTTTATTACAGCAAAATCTACGGGGAATACGCTCCGCTCTTGACGTTTGACCGCTTCACCTTTGCGGACGGCGTTTACACAGCAACGGTCACATCCCCCGAGCTTGACAGCGATTCCGTTCACATCACCGCACGTTTTGATGATGACAAGCCCATTTCTCTGCTCATTTCCTTCGAAGACGACGAAGGCTCCTTCTCCTATGAATTTACGCGCTTCAATGACGTTCCTTTGACGCTTCCCGCAACTTATATTGATTACATCAACCTCTCCGTTTATGGCGACACGGAATGGTCAAAGTTCTTCCGATTTGAAAACGTCACCATTTCTAGCTCGATGACCGCTTCTGCTTACATCCCCGGCTACGGCACCTTCTCTGAGTCCTTGCCGTTCGTTTTCGCAAAATTTGACGGAGAAAAGCGATATGAACATTATCCGGATCCGATGGATGAAGACACTTATCTTTACGACGGAAAAACCTTCTTCGTCAACGGAGAAGCAACGGGAAACACCGCCCAACTTTCCACCTTGGCTGACATCGCACGCCTTGCATTCCTTGAATCTTCCTTCAAAAAGCAGTCGGACACCACGTTTGTTGCGACCAATCTTTCCTTCTTCCAGCAAATGATGGATCAGATCGTCATCACCGTCAACGATGGAAGAATTGCGAAAATTGCCGCATCCTTTAAAAGCACCCTTGAGGATGGCATAGCAACGACCACGACGATGGAATTCGTCTTCACAAACTATGGAACGACCGTCATCGACTAATTTTTAAGACAAGCCAATCAAAAAGAGCGGAAATGAAAATTTCCGCTCTTTCTTTTTGTCGTTTTTCAGTTTGTTATTTCGCGCAAAGCGAACGGGCACGAAGCTCCTCCTCCCATTCTGTCTTTTCAGGAACAAACTCACCGTCTTGCATCTTGCCCGAAAGGACGCGCGGCTCTTTCAGCACGCGATAGGCAATATATCCCTTGACGTCTTCCGCAAGCGCAGCAACGTCCTCATAAAACTCCTGATAATAAACTGCGTAAAGATCCTCGCCGTCGAAGATCGCCGCAACGAATCCGTCCTTGATTTCCATGTTGCACCTCGTTTTCTTTATTATAGCACATCTTGGAAGGAAAACAGAGGTTTTATGCCAAAAAATTGCAATTTACTCCACCGTGACGGACTTTGCAAGGTTGCGCGGCTTGTCGGGATCGCACCCAAGGGCAACCGCCGCACTGTACGCAAAGAGTTGCAGGGGCAAAACGGCGTAGATCGGGGCAAGAAGGGGGTGCGAGCGAGGAAGGATCACAGCGCTGTCCCCCTCGCTTGCGGCGTTGGCAAAGCAAGTGATGACAAGAACGCGCGCACCGCGGGATCTCACCTCATGCACCGCGTTGAGCGTAGGGCGAACGAGGCGCTCATCCGTCATCAGGACGACAACCGTGCTCCCCTTTTCGACGAGGGCGAGCGTTCCGTGCTTGATCTCCCCCGAAGGATATCCCTCGCTGGGGAGATAGGAGATCTCTTTTAGCTTCAGCGAGCCTTCGAGCGCAAGGGCGTAATCCAAGCCACGCCCCAAAAAGAAGACGCTCTTTCCCCGTCCGCACGCGCCTGCGAAGTCTGCAACGTCGGTCACGGCGAGAGTTCTTCGCGCAAGCTCGGGAAGCTCACAAAGGCGATCTCCAAGGCATTCTCTGCCGTTGACGCGCGCCGCAAAACACGCGAGAGAAAGGAGAACGAGAAGCTGGCAGTTATAGCTCTTCGTTGCAGCAACCGCGATCTCCACCCCTGCTCGGGTCACGAAAACGGCGTCTGCAAAGTGCACGATGGAGGAGGTCGCAACGTTGGTGATCACCCCGACGAAACACCCTCTTTCGCGCGCCAGGCGCACGGCGGCAATGGTGTCTGCCGTCTCTCCGCTCTGCGTGATGGCAAGAACGAGCGTGCTTTTGCCAAGCAGGGGCTCGCCATACCGAAACTCGCTTGCCGTTTCCACAACCGTTCGGATTCCGGCAAGGCGCTCGAAATAGATTTTCCCCGCAAGCCCCGCGTGATAGGCCGTTCCACAGGCGACGATAACGATCTCTCGCGCCCGACAGAGCGCCTCTGCAAAGCCGTCCGGAAGGCCGTCTTCCTCAAGGCCGCACAAGGTATCTTCCAGCGCCGTTGGGACGGCAGCAATCTCCTTTTGCATAAAACTTGTAAACGCGCCTTTTTCAGAGCTTTCTTCCCGCAAAACGAGGCGTTCGGGCGGCCGAGCTACCAAAAGTCCATCCGCGCCATAGATTTCCACGGCGTTCGGCGTAAGGATTGAGATCTCCCCATCCTTGAGGCGATACACGGTCTCGCATACCCCCGCGAGTGCCAGAACATCACTTGCAAGAAAGGATGCGCCCTCCCCTAAACCTACGACGAGCGGGCTTTTTCGCTTCGCCGCAACGATGCAGTTCGGGATGTCTTCACAGAGCGCTGCAATCGCAAACGACCCCTCAAGGCGCTCCGTCACCTCTCGCATCGCAAGGAGAAGATCTCCTGAAAACGCGTGATCCAAAAGGTGCGCGACAACTTCGCTGTCCGTCTCGGAAGAGAAGGGCTCAAAAAGCCCTTTCTTGAGCTCAGCCGCGTTTTCGATGATGCCGTTGTGAACAATGGAAAACCGACCGAACGCATGCGGATGCGCGTTTGCATCCGTGGGCGGCCCGTGCGTTGCCCAGCGCGTATGCCCGATGCCGCACGTTCCGAATGCACCGTTCAACTTCGGCTCAAGCGCAGCAATGCGCCCGGCACGCTTGCGCGTGACAATCGTTCCGTCCTCCAAAAGTGAGATCCCTGCGGAGTCATACCCGCGATACTCCAACCGCTTAAGCCCTTTCAACAAAAAGGGCACGGCATTTTGCGTGCCCGTAAAGCCGACGATTCCACACATATCAACCTCCGTTTTCCTCTAAGTCTAAGAGGACCGCAACGATCCGCTCTACGCTTGCGGCGCTTTTCTCCACGTCATCGCTCTCCGCCATCACGCGCACCTTTGGCTCTGTTCCCGAAGCGCGAACAAGAATCCTGCCGCCGGCAAGGCGCTCTCTTTCCGCGCGAACCACCTCTGCAAGGCGTTCGTTTCCAAGAATGCGCACTTTCTCCTGCACCGCAACGCTCACGTTCACCTGCGGAAAGAGCTTGAGCTCCGCAAGCGCAGAAAATGGTTTGCCCGTGCGGACAAGGATGGAGGAAATGGCAAGCGCAACCAAAATGCCGTCCCCCGTGGTGGAGCGGGTCCCTAAAATGACGTGACCGGACGGCTCTCCACCGAGAACAATTCCATCTTTTCGCATCCGCTCCGCAACGAACTTATCCCCGACGTCCGTTCGCAAGAAGGAAACATCCAACTCTTGGAGCGCAACGGCAAGCCCTTCATTGCTGTGCGCTGTTCCAACAACAGCGCAAGGCGCAAGTTCTCCCCGTTTAAGAAGATCACGCGCCAAAAGATAAAGAAGTGCATCCCCGTCCCGAATCCGCCCCGTTTCATCCACGGCGATCAAGCGGTCTGCATCCCCATCAAACGCAAAGCCGACGTCTGCGCCCAAGCGGACGACCTCCTTTGCCAGCCGCTTTGGCGCAACCGCACCGCAATCCACGTTGATCTCCCCATCCTTCGCGCAGGAGATCGCAAAGACGCGCGCACCCAGTTGCTCGAAGACGCGCGGCGCAATTGTGCTTGCAGCTCCGTTTGCACAATCCAACACCACGGTGAGTTTTGAGAGATCTTGCACGTTTGATGTAATCAGCTTTTCATATTCCTTCGCGGCCTTTTCATAAACCCAAAACCGCCCCATTTCTCGCTCACTCACACGCATCGTCGAAGAGAAACGCGCCTCCAAAGCAGACTCCTCTTCACGCGAGAGCTTTTGTCCCTCGCGGTTGAAGATCTTGATGCCGTTATATTCCGGCGGATTGTGAGAAGCGGAGATCACCACCCCAAAATCCGCACGCACCTCTTTTGTGAGCGCGGCAATGGCAGGCGTCGGGAGAACTTGTGCATCAAGAACGTCTCCTCCTGCCTCCGTCACCCCTGCCGCAAACGCGAGCGAAAGCATCTCTCCCGAACGCCGCGTATCCCTTCCCAAGAGGATCTTCGGCCGTGTCTTTTCTCTTGCAAGTGCATTGCCGCACCGAAACGCAAGCTCTGCCGTCAGTTCTTCCCCGACGAGTCCTCTGATTCCATCCGTCCCGAAATACCGTTCCAATTCCGCTCCTCCTGCCGAACTCGGCCAATGACGAGTTTTCCGCCTTCAACGTTGCGCGTTACCGTCGTTCCCGCGGCAACGAAACATCCATCCCCCAACGAAAGAGGCGCAACGAGGTTGCTGTTGCACCCAATGAAGCACCCATCCCCCACAGAGGTGTGAGACTTGTTCACGCCATCATAATTTGCGACGACCGCGCCGCACCCAAAGTTGCATTTCTTCCCGACGGTCGCATCTCCGATATAGGTTAAGTGCGCAACTTTACTTCCTGCACCGATGCGCGACGACTTCAACTCTACAAAGTCCCCTATGCGACAGCCGTCTTCCACGCGCGTTTTCGGGCGAAGGAAAGCAAACGGCCCGACTGAGCAATCCTTGCCCACGACCGCGCCCACCAGCTGCGATGCGCGAACCACTGTTCCCTCGCCCACAGTTGCGTCCTCCAGAACGTTGAAGGGCATCAGCGTGCACTTTCCAAGCTTGCAAGCGCCCAAAAGATGATTGTTCGGAAAGATGATCGCGCCTTTTTCAATTGTTGTCGCATCGTCGATCCAAACGCTTGCAAAGTCCAAGATCAGCACGCCTGAAGATGCGTGCCGAAGCAAGATGCGGCGGCGCACTTCTTGCGAAAACGCACCAAATCCTTCCGCAGTCGCCTTTTTCCCAAGCTCTTTCTCCCAATCCGCCACACTGCGGCCGAGAAGAACGACCTGTTCCAGCTCCGTTTTCATCACCACCTCTTTTTTCGATAATCCATCGTATGACGTGCGCACAAAAAACGTGCGTACAATCAAAAAACCTCACGCTTTTCGTGAGGTTTTTCCTGCATCCACCTTCTTTTCGAGGAACTTATGTCTTGTCGCTTCGCCACCGCGCAAGTGCCGTTCGGACAGGTTGACATCCAAGACCTTTCTCGCGCATTCAAAAAGCTTCCGATCGAGCAAAAGAAGCCGTTCGGAAACATCCTTATGCACCGTCGACTTGGAAACGCCGAAACACTTTGCCGCATCGCGCACCGTGCATTCGTGCGCCACGATATACCGTGCGATTTCAATGGTCCGCTCTCTGATATCCCGCCTCATCCGATGCCTCCCCCAAACGATAGACTCAATTGAAATATATGCCGAAGGAAAGGCCGTTATGACAGAGAAAAAAGAGCGCCCGAAACGGACGCTCAAAAAAAGGCAGAACCTTTCGTTCTGCCCTGTTCTTTATCGATTCAAGAAAATGTGAACAACCGATCCTGCCGCATCGCAGGTCTGCTTCACAAGCGTTGGAATGTCAAGATTCCAATCGTTTTCGATCAAGCGATTTGTCTGCGCATAGAAAAGACCACAAACCGCATCGACGTACACTTCAAGATCCTGCTCGTTTTTGCGAAGCTCGTCAACGGTCGGTGATTCGAGCGCCGCAAGCATTCTTTTCACAAGAAGACGGTTCTGCTTAAAAAAGACGCCTTCGAGGTTGTTTTTATAAAGAAGGTTGACTTCTTTTTTAATTTCCATGATGAGCTTGAAATATCCTTCGACGATTGCAACCTTCGATTCTGTGTAATCAAGGTCGTCGAGGTACTTCGAAATTTTCTTCTCGTAAAGATCGCTGACGTGCTCCACCAAGATCTGCTGAATGGAGTCGTAGTGTGCGTAAAACGTCGGGCGTGAAACCAATGCCGCCTCACAAATGCGTTTGATGGTGATATCGTCATACGCCACTTCATCAAGAAGGGCAATCAATGCAGCACGAATGTCACGTTTTGTTTTGATAATTCTGGGATCGCTCATATTCTCTTCCTCTTATGTTTGTTTTCGGTTTACAAATGTATAATATCACTCTTTTTGGAAAAAAGCAAGCGTTTTTGCCTCCAAAAAGCGTTATCCGACCAATAAAAGCACCAAAAGCGCAACGCCGCCATCCACCAGAAGGAGCAAAACGTCGTTTTTGATCACTTTCTTCAAAAGCACCGTAAGCACATATAACCCGACGAACAGCAAAACGGCAAGGGGGGCGATGAGGCCGCATTCCCCCGTGATCTTGAACATCTCGATGAGCATCGAAAGGATGGTCGTCACGAGAAGGCCGCAGATGACGGGAAGGATCCAGAGCTTCAACGTCTTGAACACGGCGATGTCAGACAGCTTTTGATAGATGCAGTAAACCGCGATAAACACGACGCAGGTGAACCCGACAGAGATGGCAAAGCCGAGCAACGCGTACATCGCGCCAAGGGAAACGCCACCTGCAGAAAAACCGAACGCATAAGCAACAGCAGTCAGGATCTTGACGAGAATGGGGCCGGGAAGCGCATTTGCAACGGGAAGGATCTGCGTGTAAAACGCTTCGTCGGAAAGAATGCCATTCTCCCCAAGGAAGATGCCGGATGCAACCGAGATGTACGCCTCGCCGCCGCCAAACGACGTCACCGTTGAGATTGCGCCATTCAGCGCAAAGCTTAAGACCGCACCCTTGTCGGGCGCGATGAGAACGCAAACAAGCAAGCAAAGCGCCGCAAAGCCAAGGAAAAGCGCAATTGTGAGAAGAGGAACTTTGAGATCCACCTTCTTTTTCTCGTTTTCCTGCGGGATATGCGCGCGCTCCTTTTTCGTGTCAAGAACGACGAACACCACCGAAAGGACGAGCATCGCAACGAGCAGAAAGGGCTTTGCCGCATTCAAAATGGCGACCTCCAGCTTGCCCGCAGAAAGGACGAACGCCAAAGAGAGAACGCTTGCCACGACCGTTCTCCACGGAATGTTTTTGCCGCCCGTGAAGAAAATGACGAAAAACGTCACCAAAAGAAGGTCGATCGTGCTTACGTCAAAGAGGATGGGCAACGGAATTTCCCAGCCAATCTCATTTGCGACGAGCGTATGGAGTTCCTTTCCGCAAGTCAGAATGACCGCGGCGATCAAAAGGAGAACTGCTGGGGCAAAAAAGCCCTTGCTCTTCGAATCGCGAAGAACTTTTCCGATATAGTGAATGAGCAAAAAGAAGATGAACACCGAAATGCCGATGGACAGCATATTGATGATGTTCAGCGCGCCTGCAGAGAGGATCTGCATCAGCGCAACCAAAAGGACAGTGAGAAGCGCGCCCGGCAACGCCACGGCAAACGCGCCTGCAAAGCCACCAATCGGACCTGAAACAGCCTCTCCGATCGCCTCACCAAGCTTGACAGGAAGTGCGCCCGGCGTGATATTTGCGTTGATGACGTGGGTTTCATAGAGCTCGTCCGAAACGAGCTGTTTTTTCTTGACCGCCTCGTCGTCCACAACGGGGATCAGGGCAGATCCGCCGCCAAAGCCAATCAGCCCCACTTTCAAAAACGTTGCAATCACCGAAAGAATCTTTTTCATCTATCCTTCCCTCAAAAAACGCAACGAGGGCTTTGAAAGCCCCCGACGTTTCGTGTCTTTTCTTAAATCTTGCTCTTCAAAAACGCGCGAAATTCCCCACAGAGAGCGGGGTCGCGAAGGGCGAAATCCACGGTTGCACGCAAGAAACCTTGCTTGCTTCCGATGTCGTACCGCGTGCCCTCGAAATCATAAGCCACAATGCCCTGCTCGCGCGCCATAATTCCAAACGCATCCGTGATCTGAAGCTCACCGCCAAAGCCAACGGGCGTTCTTCTGAGAACGTCAAAGACGTCCGGCGTGATAACGTACCGCCCGAGCGCCGCAAACGCGCTGGGAGCTTCCTCCCTCTTCGGCTTTTCCACGACGTTGTCGATGAAAAAAGTCCGCCCTTCTTGCGCGGCGATGGAGATGGAGCTATATCTTTCAATCGTCTCGAGCGCAACTTGCTGCACGCCGAGAACGGTCTTCCCCACCTTGTCAAAGCAATCGAGAAGCTGACGGGTCGCGCCTTTCCCCTCGGTATAGACCAAGTCATCACCGAAGAGCATCGCAAACGGCTCGCCCGCGACAAAGGCCTCCGCGCAGAGAATGGCATCCCCCGTTCCACGCTGAACAGGCTGATTGACAAAGGACAGGCGAATGCCTTCCGAAACGCGCTTGAGCGCATCGGCAACGTCGTCCATCTTCTTCTCGCGCAGGAGCTGATCCAGCCCCTCGTCGAAGGTGAAATGCTGTTTGATTGGGAGCTTTTCGTCCCGCACGACCAATAAGAGCTCTTCGATTCCGGCATCGCAGATCTCCTCCACGATGTACTGCAAGGTGGGTTTGTCCACGATGGGAAGCATCTCTTTTGGAACGGCCTTGGTGAACGGCATAAAGCGCGTTCCCAACCCGGCTGCGGGGATGACGGCTTTCCGGACTTTCATTCTGTCCTCCATATCTCTCACAAGAGGTTTCTCTTGTTTTTATTATACTCCTTTTTCTCGCGCTTTGTCAACCGAGGCTGCCCACTGCAAACGAAATGATTGCAAGCAAAAAGCCGGTCAGTGCATTCCCGAGCAAAACGGCAAGGATTCCGTCTTTTGCGCGCATTCCCGAAAAGGCGGCAATCGCGGACCCCGTCCAAACGCCTGTTCCCGGGCAAGGCACGGCAACAAACCAAACGAGCCCCCAAAAGAATGCTCCTTTGCGCTTTTTCGTAAACTCGGAAGTCTTGCTCTTAAGCTTCCCCTCAACGCGTGCAATCAACCGCGCGAACGGAGGAAGTCGCTTGAGCCATCCCATCACGGGGATGAGCAAGGGAACGAGCAGAACCGCCGCCAAAGATGAGCCCAAGAACGCCGCCAAAAACGCCTGTGCCGCCGCAAGCTTTGCACTTGCTCCTGCGCGCAAGAATAGAAAAACACCGAGCGGGATTCCGCCGCGCAACTCCACAACGGGGACGGCGGAAACCAGAAACGTGCATAAAAACGGATTGGAAAACGTCTTGGTAAACCAAGCGATGATCGCGTCTGTCACAAGCCCTCCTTTTGACCGAGCCTCTCGGCGTTCGACCTTAAGATAGGCTATGCAACTTGTTCTTAGATTATGTTTCGTCTTCAAAGAGCGTGCGCCAATCGACGTCCATCAACTTTCCCAGCCGCTTCGCAAGCGAAACGCTGGGGCGCACACGCCCGCTTTCCAGCATATAAACGTAATTCTTCGAAATGTCGGCGCGTTTTGCAAACTCCTCTTGGGTCCACTTTTGCGCCTTTCGGAACTCTCGCAAGCATTTCATAGAAACCTCCGCGCAAAATCAGCGTCTTTTTCTTTATTGTACCCCAAGAAAAAGGGTGTGTCAATCCCCAATTTTCAAAGAAAACGCCCCGACAGAAGTCGGGGCGGCCGCTTTTACAGGGTCTTGATGAAATTTTTTGTAGCGTTTGCAAGGAAGCGGATGTTCTCGGGATCCGCAACCGTGTCCTTCGGGGTGTGGATGCGGTCGGTATAGAACCCCACCCCCTTCTTCTCTCGGCAAGCCATCACGCCGACGCCGCAAGGGAAACTCTTGTAATCCGAGTTGCCTAGGCTTCCCTTCTTCGGAAAGAAGTGAACATGGAAGCGGTCATCGCTTTGGAACGCCTCTTTCACGCCGTCATAAGCTTTGGTTCTTTCCGCTTCTTCCTTGGCGATCAGAAGGATCTCATCGCCGTTGCCCACGCAGTCAAAGCTTAAGACGAGCTTTTCTTTGAGCACACCCCCGTGCGCCTTGCAAAAGGCCTTCGATCCGAGCAAGCCCTTTTCCTCATCGTCGAAGAGAACGAACGCAACCTCGTCCCCATCCAGTTCGGGCAAAAGACTCAGAAGAACGGCAACGCCCGACGTGTTGTCGTTTGCGTTGTGAGGATTGATGCCATAGCGAAAGACCAACAAAAAGAGGGAAAAATAGAGAACGAGATAAATGAGAACAGTTGCAGGCTGCGGCAGAGAAAACGCGTTTGCAACGAGAAACGCAACGACCAGCGAAAGGATCGCAACCAAAACGGGCGCACCCAGCCCGATCAGCGTTCCCAAAACGGGGTTTCTCGGCAGCATCAGGTTGGGAATGAGAGAGGATTTCGGCGTGTCGTAATGCGCGCCCAAAATGACCTTTGCCCTTTCCACATCACCAAAGACGATGTTATTATGTTTTTCGTTCGTCTCGATGCGAACTTCTTTTCCACAGGCCTCCGCCTCGCCCTTCACGAATGCAAAAAACGCATCTTTCTGCTCTTTCTTCTGACGGACGGGAAACTTTTCATTCACCAACGTAAGATAGTCTTTCATCATTTGCCTTCTATTCTTCCATCATTTTTGACATGAACGTCAAGCTGATTAAACGGAATCTCAATACCATTTTCGTCAAATGCCTTTTTGACGCTCTCCAAAACGTCAAAGTGAACCGTCCAATAATCTCCGTTCTTCACCCAAGCACGCGCCGCAATGTTGATGCTGCTTGCTCCATGCTCCGAAACGCGAACGAAGATTGCAGGATCTTTGAGCGTAAGCTCATGGGCGGTCAAAATGTCTTCCACGATGCGTTTTGCCTTTTCAAAGTCGTCGCCGTACCCTATCGAGAATGTGAAGTCGAGTCTGCGCAACTCTTTTTCGGAGTAATTGATAATCGTTCCCGCCGAAAGCGTTCCGTTCGGAATGTAGATAATCTTATTGTCCGGCGTACGCAAACGGGTGTTGATGATGTGGATATCCTCAACCGTTCCCGAATACCCTTGCGTCTCAATGTAATCGTCCACCTTGAACGGACGCGTAATCAAAAGCATGACGCCGCCTGCCAAGTTTGCCAATGCCCCATTCACCGCCAAGCCGACGCATACACCAAGCGAAGTGATCAATGCAGTAATGCCGCTCGTGTCAATGCCAAGATATCCAATCAAGCAGATCACAACGAGAATCTTTAAGAGAACGCGCAAAACGTAAAGCAAGGTGACGGTGAGCGTCTTATCCATTTTTTTCTTGCCGTTCAGAATCTTTTTCTCAAGCTTACGCGTCAAAACAGTAATGACGCGGAATGAGATCAACAAAATTAAAAGTGCAATAACGATCTTAATTCCGGTTGAAGTTACCCAATTTGCAACAGTATCAAGCAATTTTTGCCAATCCATAACGTTCTCCTTTCGTTTTTCTTTTAGGATAGCACGCAAGTTGCGTTTTGTCAAGCCCGCTTAAAGGCCCGCGGAGTTCTTCGGCCTTCCAAAAGCCGCATAGAGAAACAAAAGCGCCACCGCCCGTTTGAGCGGTGGCGTTTTGTTGCACGTTATTCCTCTGCAAGCGCGGCAAGATCCTCCCCGGCAAAGCGGTAGATCGTCCAATCGTCCATCCGCCTTGCCCCAAGCGAAAGATAAAAATCAATGCTGGGCGCGTTCCAGTCAAGGCAAGTGAATTCCAGCCTCCCACATCCGCGCTCCACCGCGATGTGCGCCAAGCGTTTGAGAAGCGCCTTGCCGTGCCCACGCTTGCGATACGACGGCTTGACAAAGAGGTCTTCAAGATAGAGCCCCGCGCGACCCAAGAAGGTGGAGAAGTTGTGAAAGAACAGCGCAAAGCCAACCTCCACGCCCTCTTCCAGCGCGAAGAGGACCTCCGCCTTCCCCTTCTCAAAGATCCACTCCTCAAGAAGCGCCTCATCCGCAATCACGTCACCGGACATCTTCTCATATTCCGCCAATTCCCGAATGAATTCAAGAATCAACCCGACATCCTCTCTCGTCGCAAAACGAAACTCCGTCTTCATCTTCCTCTTTTGCTCCTTTTTTCTCTCGCGCAAATGGGACAGCCGCGCCCTGCGTTTCTATGAGATATCGTCGCTTCCCATTCGTGCCCTTTCTCGCATTTCCACCAGACTTTTTTGTTGCTTTTGGACAACATCTTTTCGGGGCGCAGATCTCCATTCTTTTCATAATTCCACTCCGCCGCCAAGGTTGGGTTGTCGATCACAAATTTCTTTTCGGACATCATTTCCCTCAAAACGTTTCTTTGTTTC
>JAZNLR010000059.1:0-14938 GCA_045579195.1 Clostridia bacterium
GATCCGACTTTGCATATTTTAACACAAATGTTCCCGAAAGTAAACCATTCTAAGCCTATTCTGAGAATAATTTTTCGCGTTCTTGTAATAAAATCGGTAATTTTTTCAAATATGTCACAGTGTCTTTTGGATTGCACTGCCTTTCAATACGGTTTTGATCGCGGAAGACTCGTTTTGAAATCGCATTTCCACCAAGTGCGATGATGGAAGTGTCCTCCTCCATAATATCAATATTATAAAGGCATTCCGTTCCTGGAAGCGCAAATCCCGTGTTTTCAAGGTTGCCCAACGTATATTTCTGACGATATAAGTAATATGGATCGAGCCCTTCTTTGCGCACAAGCTCATATGCACGATCCATAATATCAGTTCCATAGGTAAGGTTTTGAGAGAAGCCCTGTTCCTTCCAGATTGACCCGGCTTTCATTGAAAGAGAATGCAGCGTCAAATTGTCAGGATGCAATGAAAGAACGTCTGAAACGGACTTCAAAAAACGCATTTCATCCTCCCCCTGCAACCCGGCAATCAAATCACAATTTACAAGAAAACCATATGCTTTCGCTTCCGAAAATGCGCGCAAGAAATCCGCATAAGTATGCTTTCGGCCAATACGAACGAGCGTTGCGTCCGATGATGTTTGAGGATTAATGCTAACACGATTTGCACCGGAAGAGAGAATTGCTTCAAACTTTTCTTTCGAAAGTGTGTCAGGACGCCCTGCTTCTACTGTAAATTCAATTTGGCCGAAGTTTAGAGCAGACAAAATTTGCGAAAGCCTCTTTGCATCTAGAGAAGTAGGTGTTCCACCACCAACATAAACTGCGCGAACGGAATATCCGTTTTTGTTGATAAGACCTTTTAAGTGATTAACTTCCGTCAAAACAGCATTAACATATTCTTCAATTAATGCGTCAGACAACTTTGAGATATCAGCAGAGATGAAAGAACAGTAAGAACAGCGCGAAACACAGAACGGAATTCCAACGTAAACATCGATCTGTTTTTCATCCTTGTTAAATAAAGGAAGTTGTTTGTTCAGAATTTCCAACGCAATGTCTGTTTTGCTTTTAGAAACACATAAAACGTTTTGAAAATAGTCTCTTAAATCCGAAACACCTTCACGTTCCGTCAAAAAACGTGCTAACTTTATGGGGCGAATTCCAGTAAGCGAGCCCCAAGGAAGCGAAATATTGAAATATTCCGAAAGCGCAAGGTAAAGTGAAAGCTTCGCAGCACGTTTTTGCAATCGCTTATTGACGATTAAATCATCGGACTCTTCATGATCATTCTGATAGACAAATCTTCTGCCATCAATCATAACAACATTTTCAAATTTCGAGTCGTTTAAGCGAGAAAGATGTGAAACATCCAGATCCTTACAGGGAAACAGAGAAACAATTTCCTTCAGATCATTTGTGAAGTTTTCTAAATTCGTTGAAAAAGCCATCAGTCATCTACCCTCAAATTGATATAAGGATTATATTGAATTTCAGCATCAATGCTAGTTTTTTCTGCATGTCCAGGAAAAACCTTGTACCCTTTTAATGGAAATAATTTCATTTTTATTGACGAAATTAAAGTATCATAATCTCCACCGGGCAAATCAGTTCGTCCAATGGAGCGCGAAAAGAGCGTATCGCCGGAGAAGATATTTTTTTCAATCACATAACACATTCCGCCTTTTGTATGACCGGGCGTTGACAAAAATTCGATATCAAAGCCAAATAACGTCATTTTTCCACTGTTTCGAAGTACTATGTCAGGCGTAGTACATTCAATTTTTGATGCTATAGAAGGAATTCCGCATGCCGCAAGCATAGAATCCTCTAAAAGAGCAACATCGCCCTCCCCAATATAGACTTTAGCTCCCAAATCCTGGAATGCTTTTACAGCACCAATATGATCAAAATGACCGTGCGTCAACAAAACCGCACGGCATATAATCCCTTTTTCATCCAAAATTTGTTTTATCGAATGAAATTCTGCACCAGGATCAACCAGAAGGCAATCGCTTTCATTCTCACGATAAACAATATAGACGTTTTCACCAAAAGATTTCGTTTCGTAACAAATCACATTTATCATGTCGTCGTTCTAAACACGTCTGAAATTGACGCCTCACTCTTCAATTTTGCTATTAATTCTTCTAATTCCTGCGTTCTGCGAATCGTTACAGTAATGTTAAAAATTGCATTCTTTTGCTTATCAATTCGCGCATTTAAAGCAGTGATTCCCAACTTCATATTTGAAACAATGCTCGAAATTTTCAAAAGAAGCCCCGGAGAGTCATGCGCCATAATCTGCAACGAAACTGAATAATCCAAAGCAACATCTTCTGCCCAGCTCGCCTCAATTAAACGCTCCGGCTCCATGCCCTTAACATTCGGACAATCTTGACGGTGCACTGTAATACCGCGCCCACGCGAAATAAAGCCAACAATCTTATCCCCAGGAACGGGAGAACAACACCCTGCAAAACGAACCAAAAGGCCCGTGTTTCCCTTGATAATAACGCCGGTATCATTGTTTTTTCGTTTCGGCGTTGCAGCAACAAACTCTTGCGGCTTATTCTTTTCAACTTCTTTCAAATAGAAGTCGATCAGCTTAATAATAACCTGCCCAATCGTAACCGCGCCATACCCAATGGATGCATACATCTCATCTTCAGATGTAAATGCAAGTTTTGAGAACAACATCGAAAGAGATCGTTCATTCAAGAGGTCATTGAGCGCAAATCCACGACGTTTTGCCTCTTTTTCAAGCATACTCTTACCGCGTTTAACGTTCTCTTCTTTCATTTCACGCTTAAAGAACTGACGAATTTTCGATTTTGCGGCAGAACTTTTTGCGATTTTAAGCCAATCCCATGAAGGGCCTTTTGCATTTTGCGATGTAATAACTTCTACAACATCACCAACAGCAAGCGTCGAATTAAGCGGAACGATTTTTCCATTTACTTTTGCACCAATGCACTTGTTTCCTACAGCACTGTGGATTCTATACGCGAAGTCGATAGGCGTCGCCCCTTCGGGAAGGGAAATTACGTCCCCCTTTGGCGTAAATACAAGCAATTCACCACGATACAAATCACCTTTAATCGTGGAGAGAAATTCAGTTGAATCCTTGAAATCTCCCTGCCATTCCATAACTTCTCTAAGCCATGAAAGGCGCTTTTCCATCTCATCAACTCCGTTGTTCGCCTTACCCTCCTTATACTTCCAGTGCGCCGCAATTCCATACTCAGCAGTTCGATGCATATCAAATGTTCGAATCTGGATCTCAAACGGTTGACCAAAGTTCGTCACAACTGTCGTGTGTAACGATTGATACATATTAGGTTTCGGCATTGCGATATAATCCTTAATTCTACCGGGAATTGGCTTCCAACGCTTATGGATTTTACCCAAAATGTCGTAACACTCGTCGACAGTTTCAACGATAACGCGAACCGCAGTCAGGTCATAAATCTGATCAAAGGTCAGATTTTTCGAATTCATCTTTTTATAGATGCTGTAAAAATGCTTCGGACGCCCAAAGACTTCACCCCGAATGCCCGATTCCGAAAGCATGCCCTGAAGATCTTTAACAACAAGGTCAACAAAACGTTGTCTTTCATCCACCTTCGCATTAACCATATCAACAAGATAGTAATATGATTCGGGATGCAAATAACGCAAGCACAAGTCTTCCAATTCGCACTTAATTTGAGAAATACCCAATCGACCAGCAAGCGGAGCATAGATATCAAGCGTCTCGTTTGCCATATTCAGCCTTCTCTGTTCGTTTAGGTACTTCAAAGAACGCATATTATGCAGCCTGTCAGCGAGCTTTATCATCAAAACTCGGATATCCTTTGCCATTGCAAAGAACATTTTTCTAAAGTTTTCCGCCTGTTCTTGCTCTTTTGAAACAAAGTCGATCTTATCAAGCTTCGTAACACCGATGACAAGATCACATGTTTCATCACCAAACTCTGCGCGAAGCTCTTCCTCAGAAACCGGCGTATCTTCCAAAACATCATGCAAAAGCGCAGCAGCAATCGTCGGCGGATCCAAACCAAGGTCCACCAATATCGTTGCAACTGCAGTTGGATGAATGATATAATCCTCACCGGACGCACGCTTTTGACCGTTATGAGCTTCAATTGCAAAATCCAGCGCCTTTTTCAGGAAGTTATTATATACATCCTCAGGATAACCACGCTTTAATCTTTCTTTTAAGTCTTCCAATTTATGCCTCGCTTCGCGTTTGCAGCTTTTGATAAAGTTTTGATCCCTGCAAATCTACTCTAATTTCATGATCAATTATAATCACGTCACTAATGCTTACAATTTTTAATTCTTTTAAGATTGCCAAGGAATAGAGCAGCTGAACCAAAATCCCGGACTCTACCGATTTTAAAAGCTCCGAAAGCTTTCTTCCCTCAAATCTAACTATATGTTTATAATACCGCCCAAGCGTTTCTCTGTCAAACAGAATTGCACTGCTTTTGGGGAAAATATCTTCAAATCCTTCTAATGTCTTTGCGTTTTGATAACGTGTCAAAACATTATTATTGACCGATCCAACGGCGTAAATCTTCGGGAATGCACTAAGATCAATATCATCTTCCGGCCTAAAAATAATTCTATTCACATTTGTTCCGCGACTCAAATTGGAAACCTCTTCAATATACTCCCTTCCATTAAAAAGAGATCTACAAGAATCCAACCCCTCCAACGTTTCAGTCAACAGTACAACGCCAAATTCCCGATCTTCAATCTCCTTCAAAAAGGCATCATGCGAAATTACAGCTCTATTCTCTGTTAACAGCGCGTAAAGTATAGCACTTTTCTCATCTTCAACATACTCACGCTCAGTAATCAGAAATTTTCTTAAAATTGCCTTCACTTCCCTTGCTCCGCGGAATTCCTCAACTGAATAATCCAAAAAGAGCACCTTTTCTGAATTTGAATTTAATGCATTCAACGATGCACCCATTGAAAAACCAACCACGCGAACCGAGTCGCACACAGCAGAAATGTGTTGCGGCTTAGACAGAGGCGAAAAACCCGCATTTCTCACTCTTTTTATCGTTATAGGCTTCGGGTTCCCAACACCGTACGGCTCAAGCATCTGAAGCTTTGTCACAAAATTGACGTCCATATCAACCGCATCCGCATCGATATCAAAAGTATATCGAGGAGCAAATAAACTCAACGGATATTCAGCAAGCTCGGCATTGAAACGTTTCCTGAATGCATCCAAAACATTCGGTTCGATTGAGAGTCCTGCCGCCATCTTATGACCGCCAAACGTGATAAATTGGTCTTTACAGCGCGACAAGACGTCATAAATGTTAATTCCTTCAATGCTACGCGCCGACCCCTTGTAGATATCGTCATTCTTCGAAAAGAGAATCACCGGCTTGTGAAACTCCTCAACAAGTCTCGACGCAACAATTCCAACCAAACCACCATGCCAAGAATCGTTTGCAAGAACAATTGCTCGATCCCCTGCATAGTTTTCAACAATCATTTTTCGAGCCTCAGAAAGGATTCCCTCCGTCAGCTTTTGACGCTCAAGATTATCCGCATGCAACTCATCCAAAATCTCCTTTGCACGAGCTTCATTCTCTTCAATGAGGTAATTCAGTGCTTTCGGGGCATCCCCCATTCGCCCTGCCGCATTCAAGCGTGGAGCAATTGAAAATCCAACAGTTGTTGCGGAAACCTGTCCTTTCACTCCAAGAGAATTTAAGAGCAAACGAACCGGCATTGACGCCTTCTTTTCCATCATTTTAAGCCCAAAAAAAGCGATTAAACGGTTCTCCTCAACAAGTGAAACAGAATCAGCAATTGTTGCAATCGTTGCCAAATCAAGGTATTCTTCGCCATAAGATTTGTCAAGCGCTTGAACAATTTTTAATGCAACCCCCGCGCCGCACAAATCAAGTGTTCTTGGGTCATGGTCAAGTTTTGGATTGATCGTGATACAGTCAGGTAAAACTTCAGGAAGTTCATGATGATCAGAGACTATGATGTCAATTCCAAGACTTTTTACAAACTCGACCTCTTCATAACACGAAATCCCAAGATCAACAGTCAAAATCAAATCCGGAAAAAGGTTTTCCGCAATCATTTCAAGCGTTTCAACATTCAAACCATACCCTTCAATGCGATTCGGCGTATATGGAAAGACATCAACACCTTTTGAAACGAGATATTTCGTCAAAATGGCAGTCGCGCAAATTCCATCTGCATCATAATCGCCATAGACAACAACACGCTCTTGGCAATCAATCGCCTGCTGGATTCTCGCAACAGCCTCCTCCATTCCGGAAAGATCAAACGGATTTGAAAAATCATTAAGATCCGGATTTAAGAACCTACTTGCATTTTCCAATGAGATATTACGCGAAATCAAAATTTCAGCAATTGCGCGCGGAACACCAAGCTTCAAAACATACTCCGACACCTTTTCTCGATCAAATTGATTTTTAACTAACTCAAATTTCATGTTTGGAACAAAAAAAGCCTTCCATTCGGAAGGCTTTCAAAAGAACATTTTTATTTCGCCTGATTGCCAGCCGATTTTTATTTCTCGCTTGCCACTTCGTACTTCTTGTCAACTTTCTTGAAAGAGATCTTGCTGAAGATCGTCCAAAGAGAAGGAGCGATAAAGATGGAAGAATAAGTTCCGGCAAGGAGACCAAAGATAATGGGCAAGCAGAACTGTCTAATCTCGGGAACACCGATGATGCAGAGAATCAAAAGCGTGATCAACGTCGTGATAGAAGTGTTGATCGAACGAAGGAGCGTCGAAGCAATCGAAGTGTTTGCGATCATATCTTTCGTTGCATCCTTGCTGACGTACTTCTTTTCATTTTCACGAACGCGGTCAAAGATAACGATTGTTGCATTGATGGAGTAACCAATGATCGTAATCAAAGCCGCAATAAACGGAGCATTAACTTCAATGCGGAAGATTGCCATCAACGCGAGCATAATCAAAACGTCGTGCATAAGCGCGATAACAGCCGCAAAACCACTCGAAAGCGTGAAGCGGAACGCAATGTAAATCAAAATTACAACAGCAGCAACAAGAACGGACAGGAACGCGTTGAGCAAGAGTGCAGAACTTGAAGTCGCACCAACAGAGTTCACATTCACCTTATAGTTAATTGCAATGTAATCCTCGCCACGGTTGTCCTTATCAAACTTTACCATGAGCCCATCACGAATCTTTGCATCCAAAGCGTCGCTAACGGCACTGTTAACTTCGTTCATTACCTCTTCGGAAACCTTCTTTCCGTCAACAACATTTTGATAACGGAAGGAAATTCCCGGGGTCTCGGAAGAAGTCAAACGCTGAACTCGATCAACCTCAATTCCCTGTTCGGACAGAATTTCCGTGACTGCGGTTTTATACTCGTTGTAGTTGTCGTCATTTACATATTCCCCGAGCTGTACGGAAATTACAGTTCCTCCGGAGAAGTCGATTCCAACATTGAAACCAAAAATCAAGAAGACAATCAATCCAACGAGAATGATGCCAAGAGAAATACCAATGAAAAGTTTCTTCTTTTCAACAATTTTCAAATCCAACTGATTGAGATTCAACATTTACTTTCCCTCCTTCGCATCACGCTTCAGGTTATAGAACTTCGCATCAGTTCGATTGAATCCCAGGAAGATCTCACAGAAGAGTCTGGTGACCAACAACGAAGAGATCATAGAAACTACGATACTGAAGACAAGCGTCATTGCAAAGCCCTGAATTGCGGTCGTTCCCAAAATCCAAAGAACAATTGCAGCAAGTAAGGTCGTGATGTTTCCATCAAAAATCGAGCTCAAAGCGCGCTTGAAGCCAGACTTAACAGAAGCAGTGATATTCTTTCCAGTCTTATATTCTTCCTTAATGCGCTCAAAGATAATGATGTTTCCGTCAACTGCCATTCCAACGCCGAGAATCAAACCTGCGATTCCAGGCAAGGAGAGCTGAACAAACGAAAGCGTTCCCATCAAATAAATAACGGTGATGGAATAAACGAGCAATGCAAGGTCAGCAATCAATCCGAGTCCGCGATAGACAACAGCCATAAAGACGAACACAAGAAGAATACCGATTGCAGCAGCAATCAAACCGGTCGTAACAGCATTTTCACCCAACGTCGGGGAAATCGTGTTCTGCTCAAGGATCTCAAGGTTAACCTGGAGAGAACCACCCTGGATCTGAATTGCAAGCTCGGTTGCAGTTTCAGCCGTAAAGTTTCCGGTAATAACAGGCTTGCCATCCGTAATTGCAGAATTAACGGTCGGATTCGAAATCATCTCACCATCAAGATAAATGCCGATTGCCTTTCCAACAAACTCCGTCGTTGCAGTTGCAAACAGCTTCTTTCCTTCGTTACTCAAAGTAAGATATACGCCGTACTCACTGTCTTGAGAGTTATATCCTGCAGTTGCCGTCTTGATGTGGCCCTTCTGTCCGGAAAGAATGACGTTCCCATTCGGATCTCTAAATTCGAGAACAGCGGGCTTTCCAATGATATCGAAGACTTCATTAACGTCAATCGCAGCTCCGGTTCCCTCGGAAATCTCGACACGAATCTGGTTGGTTCCAGACGTCGTAACGGTTGCCTCCGTGTAACCAGCAGCAAAGAGACGCTCTTGCAGAATATCCATCGTGCCGGCAATGTTAGTTTCCAGCTCAGATTCCGCATACAACGGCTCTCCTTCGTCATCCAGAGGAACGCTTGCCTCAAAGACAACATAGACACCACCCTTCAGATCAATTCCGAGAGGGATCGTAGAAATCGGCGCATTATAGTCATACAGTCCCACTTCAACGGACGTAAATGCAAATACGCCGAAGAAGACAATCAGGATTAAAAGTATGCTCAATAGAACGATCGATTTTCGTTTACTCATATTGAGTTTTGCCTCCTGTGATAATGTTACTTGCTAAACGAAAATTGTTAAACAATTTTTCAAATTCACACTTGTATATTATATAATTATTTAGGGCAATTAGTCAATTATAATCTTTTGATTTTTTACAGTTTTTTCAAAAAATCGTCAGAAATTTTGGTCAAATCACGGCAGGATTCAAAAATCTTTGAAGAAATTTTAGACTTTCTCAAAATACATACTTTACTATCCTTATTAATGCGCGCGTTTCACCTTTCAAAATTATTGCATTTTGTTTGCTTTCTATACAAAACTCAAATTTTCAACATAAAAATTGCGGGCAGACAAAATTGTGTCCGCCCGCAGCCTGAATTTAACTAAATTTAACTTTTCACATTCTTGGCAATAATCCCTGATATTGCTCCAACAACCGCACCAAAGATCAAGTCAAGAAGAACCCCTTTCCCAAAATGCAAAGAACCGGCAATTAACGAAAACAAAAGATAAGAAATAAGCGCAACAAAAAGACCGGTAAACAATCCCGTCAGCCAACCTCTTCGTTTATTGGAAACGGAAACAAGACACGCAAAGAAAACTCCAAGCGCCTTAATCCCCTGATTGATTGGTTGAATTAGAGAACTTGACAGTTCTGTTACCTTTATGATCAGCGCAAATAGCAATATTGCAACCAGAATCACAAACAAACCAAAAACAACACCCTTTAAAACCTGTAAAAAAACTGAGTTCCCTTCTCCAACTGCTCTACTTCTCATCTGCTTTCCTCCGACTTTTGTTGTTCTATCTTATGTTCTGCTTTGAGAAAATATGAAAAAAGACCCTGCAAAATTGCAAGGTCTTAAAAATCATAAAAATAAAATTATTCTTCAGTCGTTTCTTCAACAACTTCTACAGAAGCTTCTTCCTTCTGCTCTTCAGCGGGTGCAGCAGCGGGAACATCGGACGCATAAACAGCACTCTTATCAATCTTGAGATAAGACTTATTTGCTCCGCTTCCCGTTTCAATCACAAATGCATTGTCTTCATCAATAGACTCAACGATCGTTCCAAAGATTCCGCCGATGGTCTTGATCTTGTTTCCGGGCTGAAGCTGATTGATCATCTCATTCATCTTCTTCTGGCGCTTTTTCTGAGAAATGCTCATCATAACGTACATACCGACGAGCAAAACACCCATAACGATCAAAAGCGGCAAAGTGTTCGGAGGCGTCTGAGCTCCTTCTTCAGCAAACAACAAAAAATAATTCAACATAAACATAACTCCTTCGTTTCAATATCATTATTCTAACCTTTTATCACAAATTAATCAAGTAAAAACACGATTAATTCTGATATTTCACATAGAATTCATTTGCAAACTCCTCAAACGAATCCGCGAGAATCGCCTCACGCAAGTTTTCCATCAATCGCGTCAAGAATCGCAAGTTGTGGATGGAAATGAGCTGGGCACCAAGCATCTCATTGACATTGATCAAATGTCTCAAGTATGCTTTCGAGAAATTTCGACAGCAATAACAGTCGCATTCGGGGTCAAGCGGCGTAAAATCTTCGCGATAAACGCCATTTCGAACAACAACCTTCCCTCTGCTTGTCAATGCAGTTCCATTGCGCGCAATTCGTGTCGGCAAAACGCAGTCACACATATCAATTCCGCGGCGGACACCCTCAATGAGATAATCAGGTGTCCCAACACCCATCAGGTAATGCGGAACGTTTTCAGGCAAGGATGGTTGCAACAGCGAAAGAATTTCAAGCATCAATTCTTTCGGCTCACCAACCGAAAGACCTCCGATTGCAATTCCGTGCTTGACGTACGGCAAGGTTTCTTTCAAACTGATTTCTCGCAACTTCGGGAAGACATTCCCCTGAACGATCGGAAACAATGCCTGTTTTTCATTTTTGTGATGTTCATAACAGCGATCAAGCCACCGAAGCGTTCTCCACATCGCCTCTTCAGACGTCTTTTCATCGCATCCGTAAGACGAGCACTGGTCAAACGCCATAATGATGTCACTTCCAAGGTTATTTTGAATATCAATCGCCTTTTCGGGCGTGATGAAAAGCTTGCGACCATCAACGTGAGAAGAAAAACGGACACCTTCATCCGTAATTTTATTTAACCCTGCCAGTGAAAAGACCTGAAAGCCGCCACTGTCCGTTAAAATCGGACGATCCCAATTCATAAACTTATGAAGACCACCTGCCTCAGCAACGAGCTCGTCACCGGGACGAACAAAAAGGTGGTACGTGTTGGCAAGAATAATCTGTGCGTTTACCTCTTCCTTAAGGTCACGCGGCAAAACACCTTTTACAGTTGCTTGCGTTCCGACGGGCATAAAAACGGGCGTTTTAATCTCTCCGTGCGGCGTTCTAAAAATTCCTGCACGCGCACCTGTCTTTTTGTCAATATGTTCAACTTCAAAGGAAAAATTCACAGCTGACCTCACTCAATAAACATTGCATCGCCAAAACTGAAGAAGCGGTACTCCAAGTCAACCGCAGTTTTGTAAAGTCGCATCACGTTTTCATATCCCGCAAACGCAGAAACTAACATAATCAATGTCGACTCCGGCAAATGAAAATTTGTAATCAAAGCATCAACAGCTTTGAAGCGATATGGCGGATAGATGAAAATATTCGTTTCTCCCGAACACGCTTTAACTGTTCCATCTTCCTTTGCTACACTTTCAAGCGTACGAACAGACGTTGTCCCAACGGCAATCACACGACGTCCTTCCCGTTTTGCAGCATTGATTAAGTCTGCAGCCTCTTGTGAAATCTCATACCATTCAGAATGCATTTTATGATCCGTGATATCGTCGACTTTAACGGGGCGGAACGTTCCAAGGCCAACGTGAAGAACGATCTCTGCAAATTGGACACCCTTTTCGCGAATCTCCTTCATCAATCGATCTGTAAAGTGAAGCCCAGCAGTCGGAGCAGCGCTAGAGCCCTCATCTTTTGCATAAACAGTTTGATATCGCGAATTATCGTGCAGTTCCTCGTGAATGTAATGCGGAAGCGGCATCGACCCGACTCGATCCAAAATTTCCTCGAACGTCCCTTCAAATTCAAACCGAAGAATGCGTCCGCCAAAATCTGTACTCCCCAAAACCTCGCAGGATAGCTCATCGGAAATGATAAAGCGAGAACCTGTCTTTGCAACTCTTCCAGGCTTTACCATGACTTCCCAATCCGTCGCATTAATGCGCTTTTGAAGAAGGAATTCAACCTTGCCGCCCGTCTTTTCTTTTTTCGCAAAAAGACGTGCAGGCAAAACCTTCGTTTTGTTGATGACAATTAAATCTCCCGGTTTTAAATAATCAATAATTTTAGAAAAAACTCGGTGTTCTGCAATCCCACTTTCGCGATGATAAACAAGCATTTTTGATGAATCACGCGGTTCAATTGGGAACTGCGCAATTCGTTCTTCTGGAAGATGATAGTAAAAATCGCTCTTTTTCATAGTACTCTATCTCTATTCTTCATCCGTAAAAAGGTTCATTTGTTCAAGATTTTTGTTAACGTATGTCTTGCCCAAATGCTTATATGCACCTTCAAGGCAAACGCGGCCACGTGGCGTTCTGCCAATAAAGCCAAGGCGCAACAAATAGGGTTCGTAGACGTCTTCAATCGTGGATGCATCCTCATTGATTGCAGCGGCAATTGTTTCCAATCCAACCGGACCGCCGTGAAAAACATCAATCATTCCATTCAAAAGTTTAAGGTCAATGTTATCAAGACCAAGTGAATCAATTTCCATCAAGTTGAGTGCGTGGTTTGCCGTTTTGCGCGTCAAAACCTTCTCCCCTAAAACCTGTGAAAAATCGCGAACGCGCTTCATCAAACGATTTGCAATTCGAGGTGTTCCGCGCGATCTGGATGCAATTTCAACCGCCGCATCATCATCCATTTCAATTCCGAGCGTCGAAGCCGTCCGCTTAACGATACTCTGAAGCTGATCCACATCATACATTTCAAGTCGACAAATCACCCCAAAGCGGTCACGAAGCGGACCTGTCAGCATTCCGGCGCGCGTCGTTGCACCAATTAAGGTAAAGTGAGGCAGGTTGATTCGAACATTTTTTGCAGAAGGTCCTTTTCCCAAAACAAGATCAAGCGCAAAATCCTCCATCGCAGGATACAAAACTTCTTCAACGGCACGATTCAACCGATGGATTTCGTCAATAAAGAGGACGTCACCTTCCGAAAGATTTGTCAAGATCGCGGCAAGATCCCCGGCTCTCTCGATTGCAGGGCCGGACGTAATTTTGATTTGAACGTTCATCTCGTTTGCAATAATGTGGGAAAGCGTTGTCTTTCCAAGCCCCGGAGGGCCGTAAAGCAAAACGTGATCAAGCGCCTCTCCACGCATCTTTGCGGCGGAAATATAAACAGCAAGATTTTCTTTGATTTTATCTTGACCGACAAAGTCCGACATCGTTTTCGGACGCAGAAAATTTTCAACCTCATTGTCTGCAAACGACCTCGTGCTCGTGATCAATCTATCCATATCTTCCATAAAAGTCAATCCCCTTATCTCGTGCTTCTCTTCAACGCAACTTCAATGACACGCTCCAAACTGTCTGCACCGTCAGCAATGGCGCCCTTAACGGCAGCTTCACTCTCACGTCTGTTAAATCCAAGACTGATCAACGCGTTGATGCCATCAGCAAGAAGCTCATTATCAACTTTCGTTGCAATTACCTGCTGATCTAAGAGCGCAGAATCCGTTCCTCCAACCTTCTCTCTAAGTTCAACGATAATCTTCTCCGCCGTTTTCTTCCCTAAACCTTTGATTCTTGAAAGCGAAGTAAGATCCGATGAAGCAATGCTGACGATAATATCAGTCAAAGGCATCCCGGAAAGAACGGAAAGCGCAAGCTTTGGACCAACACCGGAAACCGTAATAAGTTTTAAGAACAGATCCTTTTCTTCCTTTAAGGAAAAACCAAATAGCGTAACCCCATCTTCTCGCACTTGCAAGTATGTGTGCACGAACACAGAATCACCCACTCTTCCAACATTCGATAACGTCGTTGTAGAAACGTTCAATTCATATCCAACACCCATGACGTCAACGACGATATATCCCTCGCCAACTTCAGATAAAATTCCTTTTACAAAAGCCAACATATTTCAATCCTCAACCAATATGAAAATAGTCTGAAAAACTGCGCGACTGCGCATGCGTAAGTGCGACCGCAAGTGCATCCGCCGCATCATCAGGCTTGGGAATCTCGCGGAGGCTCAGCAAAGTCTTAACCATATGCTGAATCTGAGACTTGTCTGCTTTTCCATATCCCGTTAACGCCTGTTTGATTTGATTTGGCGTATATTCAAACATTTTTCCGCATTGTTTCACTGCAGAAAGGAGAATAACACCCCTTGCATGAGCAACTGCAATTCCGGTCGTAACATTTTTGCTGAAAAAGAGCTCCTCCACCGCAATTTCCTCAGGATGATAACGGTTAACAAGCGCGGTCATTCCATCTTCAATCATAGCAAGACGAACGGGTAAAGTTTCATTTTTGGGTGTTGAAATAATCCCATAATCAACGGCGGTCGATTTTCCTCGCTCAAATGAAATTACGCCAAACCCAATGGTTGCCAAACCCGGGTCGATTCCTAGAATTATCAAAGCTCCCTCCAAATCATAAACTTCACCAAAACAATATATGTTTCAGTAATATATTAAATAATATTTAAAATAAAGTCAATGAAAATCGCCATTATATCGCTGATTGATTTTCTATACTTTAAAAATCAAAAAATAATTATACTGTGTAAATATGCACCGGCAAAGCAGATTTCCCTTCATAAATTGAAAAAATATTCATCAGTTTATTTCATATCATTGATTTTTCATTAGTTTTATGGTAGTATATAAAAAAATTCTAATCAATTTTTGAATGCTTTTTATTAGGAGATTCTAATATGTCAAATTACATCAACAACACACTGGAACTTTTGAAGAAGCAAAATCCAAACGAACCTGAATTCCATCAGGCTGCAACGGAAATCTTGGA
>JAZNLR010000060.1:0-12713 GCA_045579195.1 Clostridia bacterium
TAGCCATGTCGTTCTGTGAGCCAAGGAGTTGATCATTTGGTTTGTCTTCCTAAGACCGCTTGGCCTCCGACTTGGAAGTGAGCTGATCGCAGGCATCAACCATATGGGCTGGCTTCTTGACCTTCGCGATCAGGAGGGCAAGGACCTGTATCCGCGCATCCGCGAGCGCGCAAAGACGAGAAATTTGGAAAAGCACAACGATATGGTTCGCATTGACTATATCAACAAGTTCGGGTTTTACTGCACCGAAAGCTCGGAGCACAATGCGGAATATAACCCGTTTTACATCAAGTCGAAGTACCCCGAGCTCATCGAGCAGTTCAACATTCCCATCGATGAATATCTGCGCCGTTGCGTGAATCAGATCGCAGATTGGGATCGCCAGAAGGCGGAGCTTTTGAATGGCGGCAACATTGAACACACGCGCTCACACGAGTATGCTTCGAGAATTATGGAGGCAATCATCACCGATCAGCCCTATAAGATCGGCGGAAATGTCCTCAACGGTGGTCTTATCGAAAACCTGCCGTCCGATGCGTGCGTGGAAGTTCCCTGCTTGGTTGACGGACAGGGCATTCATCCGACCAAGGTCGGAAAGCTTCCGCCTCAGCTTGCAGCGATGAACATCACGAACATCAATCCGCAGCTTCTCACCATTGAGGCGGCACACACGGGCAAGAAGGAACACATCTATCACGCGGCAATGCTCGATCCGCACACTGCAGCAGAGCTTTCTCTTGACGACATCATCAAGATGTGTGATGAGCTGATGGAGGCGCACGAAAAGGCGGGTTTCCCCGTTTTATAAACGAAAGCGACATCCTTATGTGTTGTGATCAAAATAGACAAAACGCCGGGTTTCGATCCGGCGTTTTGTTCTGTGCGTCAAAAGCGCAAAAAAGAAAGCCCCGAACAAAAACTGCAATAGACATTGGATAAAATTGTTCTTAACAGTCCAATTTTTTGACAATAGAAGGCGAAACACCAAAATATTTCTTGTAAGCACGGTAAAAGGTGGAATAATTGTTAAAGTTATATTTATATGCAAGTTGCTCGGGTTTTTCTCCGTTTTTTAAATCGTAATTAATTGCGCACATTCTTTTTTGTTGAAGATATTTTTTAATGCTTATACCAAAATTCCTTTTAAAAGTATGAGCGATACTAGAAACTGAAAAACTAAAACGCTTTGATAGTTCTTCCAAACTGCATGATTCTATATAATGTTTATTGATATATTCCATCAGTTTAAGCGCAAGCGGAGTTAGTTTTTCTTGGTTAATTTTAGAAGTAGAGCAAAGATACTTTACGGAAAAAACTACGTCGATTGCAACCGACGATAGCAAATGTGAAAAATCGTCTTTATTCATAATATCAAGGCATTTATCTAAGTGTAAGAAATTCTCAATGATTCTATGCTCGTCTGACAAAACGAAAATTTCTTTATCGCTAAGTGCGCTTGTCATAAGCGTTTCCCCTAAAATGTCTGGGTGAACGTTTAACACATATCTTTCGTAAGAATCAGGGTCGTTTAAAACTATAAATTGATGATAAACGCCCGGCGGAATAATCACTAACGTGTAAGGCGGAATTTGATAACGCATGTGGTCGTTTAAAAATTCTACTTTTCCGTTTAAAAGAAGATAAAACTCATAGTAATCGTGGAATTGTTTTTCGCCAAAAATATCTATATTGCCTTTTGTTTTAGAAAAACTTACGTACTTTGAAACGCGTTGTTTTTTTTGATTGATATTCATAAAAACCCTTTATATATTTAAGTAATTAAAAGTCTAACATATCTTAGCAAGAAATGCAATCTTATTAGCAAAAAATGCCATTTGTATTTCAAAAATTATGATTTATAGTTTATTTATAGTTTTATTATAAAAGAGAGAATCATTATGGGATTAAAATTAAAAGAAAAAATTAAAAACAAGCAAAAAATGATAGGCATGCATATTAACCTTAACGACGTGGCAACTGCAAGAATTGCAGGTTTGGCGGGTTTCGATTTCGTATGGATTGATTTAGAACATAGCAATCTTTCGCTCGAACATTTGCTTGGGCATATTTTAGCAGTTAAAGTAACTGGAACGTCCGTTATCGTAAGAGTTCCAGTTGGTGACTTAACGTACACAAAAAAAGTTTTAGAAATGGGACCGGACGGCATTGTATTCCCAATGGTAAAAAGTGCGGAAGAAGCAAACAAATTAATTGCTTCAACGTTGTATCCGCCGTATGGAACACGCGGATTCGGCCCCATGAATGCGGTTGGTTACGGTTTTAATAGCATTGAAGAATATATTGCAAATACTTGTGATAATATGTGCCGTTTTATTCAAATCGAGCACGTTGACGCGGTTAACGCTTTAGATGAAATTATAAAAAATCAATATATAGATGGATATATTTTCGGTGCAAACGATTTGTCGGGTTCTATTGGCGAATTAGGTAAAGTTTTTAGTGAAAACACTACAAGCCTTATTAAAAAGAGTATAGCGACTTTAAAGGAAAACGATAAATTTATCGGCATATCTACTGGCGATACTTCTGAAAAAACGCTTTCGTATTGGCACGATATGGGTATGGATATGATTTCTGCAGGCGCAGATTTTGATTTCTTACAACAATCTGCATTAAAAACTCGCGAAGTTTTAGAAAAAATTCATAAAAAATAGAAAAACTTGCACCAGAGGTGTTGTAATGTTAGAAGAACTTAAAAAAAGGGTTTTCGAACAAAACGTTTCTTTAAAGAAAAGTGGTTTGGTTGTTCTTACGTGGGGTAATGCGTCCGCTATTGACAGAGAGAAGGGTCTTGTCGTTATTAAACCAAGCGGTGTCCCTTACGAAACTATGAAGGCAGAAGATATGGTTGTCGTAGATGCTAAAACAGGCAAAGTAGTAGAAGGAAAGTACAAACCTTCAAGCGATTTACCTACGCATTTATATTTGTACGAGAATTTTTTGAAAATCAAAGGCGTCGTTCATACGCATTCAACTTATTCCGTGGCTTGGGCGCAAAGTGGTAAAGACATACCTGTATTTGGAACGACCCACGCCGATGCTTTTTACGGCAACGTACCATGCACTCGTGCGCTAACAAAAGAAGAAGTAGAAAGCGAATACGAACTTAATACTGGTAAAGTAATAGTGGAAAGATTTAGTGGTATTGATTATAACGCTATTCCTGCGGTAATCGCTAAAAATCATGGGCCGTTCACTTGGGGAGAAACGGTAGAAAGTGCGGTCAAATATGCCGAGACGTTAGAAGAAGTTGCCAAAATGGCTCTTCTTACCAAACAAATAAATGAAAACGCACAAACCATTGAACAGCATTTATTAGACAAACACTATTTTAGAAAACACGGAAAAAATGCGTATTACGGTCAAAAGGACTAATCTTTAAATTTTAGCAAAGAGAATCAATTGTTAGAAATATATTTGATGTCTTATATAACAAGCAAATGCTAACGGCATTAAAGATATGGCTATCGTGAAAAGGTATAGTGACTTTGAAGAACTAACACCTGAAATCTTACGAGCCTTCTTGGATAAGATAATTATCTACGAGAAGCAAAGGGTTGACGGACATATAAGGCATACAATAGAAATAGTCTATAACTTCGTTGAAGCGATTGAACTACCTGACTTAGACAGTTGGGACAAATTTGATTATTAAAACTGAATACGAGAAAAGGCGTGGCATCACGCCACGCCTTAACTTGTTAATTTGAAACCCTGTGTTTACCGTAAAAATCCCTATGAGTATTACGGTAACGTTCGGGGCTTTTTTTGAATTAAACGGGGGAGAAGATGCCGAGCAAGAGAATACCGATAAAGGTCATTGCGATCATCACGTAATGCTTGACGGAGAGTTTCTCCTTTAAGAAAATGCGGCTCCAGACAACGGAGAGAACGCAGTATGCCGAGATCATGGGCATTCCCGCATCGAAGTCGGAGAACATAACGGCCATATAGAACATCTGACCGACAGTCTCGCAAATTCCGCCGATGAGAAGAGCTTTCTTGCGGCTGATGGGGCGTGTTTCTCCGCTTTCGAGAACGGTGTTCTCTGCGAAATCGAAGAACTTTTCTTTCTTGACGAACTTGACCCAGAGAAAGGCAACGAGCGCAAAGCAGACCGAAACCAACTCAAACGCGGTGTTGCAAGCTTCATCGCTCATGTCAAAGAGAGCAAGCTCGGAAACCATCTGATCGCCAACCGTTCCGAGGGCATCCATCGCAAGATAGATGATAGGGATGATGATGGCAATCAGGCTCTTGGTGTACTTAAACTGCGTCTTATCCTGGCGGATCGCGCGAATCTCGTCATTCTCGCGGTACTCCACGATGCCGAGCCCAAGAATGCCGATTGAAATGAGAACGACACCAACGATCGTCCAAGCGTCCAACTGCGCCCAGCCAAGCAGCGCGCAGATGAGGAGCGCAAGCGAACCGGAGGAATTGCAGATGGGGGAGGAAATGGAGAGCTCGATATAGCGAAGCCCTGCATATCCGATGACCATGGCCGCAAGATAGATCGCGGCAATCGGCAAGTAATAAACGAAGTCGATGGGCTTAAAGTCCGTGTAAAGCATGGTCTTGAGCCAATCGGGTGCACTTGCGAGCGAGGGAATGAGCGCGCTCAAAACCAGGCACAAAACGGCGTGCAAGCCCATGATTGCGCCCACGGCAAAGATCACGCGCCAATGACTCTGTTTATCCTTTTGGGAAGTTCCGAGCTTCGAAAAGAGATCGGAACCGCTCCAGCAGAACAGGGCGATCAACGCAAAAATAAATCCTGTCATATGAAATTTTATCTCCTTAGTAAATGAAAAAACGTCAAAGCGTTACGTCGTACCCACGGAGGAACGTGTTTGGAACAGACGCACGCAAGATGGAAACGTAACTTACGACTGTTTCTTCATCCACGGCGGAAAGATGTGACTTGAGACAAGTCTCGCTGTCTTTGAACTTCTGTAAAAAATACTTCTTTGCTCCTTTGATCCATTCGGCGATCGCACGAATGTTATTCTCTTTGTGGAAGTCGGCAATTAAGGTCGTGCGGAATTCGTAATCTGCGCGGCCGGAAAGAAAAAAGTCCACCGACTTTTCGACGTTCTTCGTGTCATACGCATCGAAGCCGACAATGCTTGCGTAAGAAGAGCGGTCGTTCTTGATGTCCATTGCAAAGTAATCCACCAGCCCGTTTTCAAAGAGCGATCTGACAAGATCGGGGTTGGTTCCATTGGTGTCCAGCTTGACGCGATATCCCAAAGCCTTGACCTTTTCGCAGAATGCGGGAAGGTCCTTTTGCAGGGTGGGCTCACCGCCCGAAATGCACACGCCGTCCAAAATGCCCTTGCGTTTTTTCAAGTACGCAAAGACCTCCTCTTCGGGAAGGGTGGGGATGGAATCTGCGGCGACAACGAGGGAGGAATTGTGGCAAAAAGGGCAACGAAAATTGCAACCGCCCGTAAAGAGGGTTGCCGCAACGCATCCGTCAAAATCCACGAGGGACATTTTTTCCAAACCACAAATCTGCATCGTCTTTCTCCTTGTTGATATTATAAAACGCAAGGAAACAGATTGTCAAGGAGATGAAAAAGTTCTGACAAGAAAAAAATTCAGCTTTTTTGCAGAAGAAAACTTCTTTTTTTGTGCACTTCTTGTTTTTCTTTTGCCGCTATGGTATACTAAAAATGATAAGGAGAAAGACAGTGAAGACATTATCGAATTTTGAAAAGAAAAGCAAATGGCTTGTTTGCGTCGACAGCGACGGTTGCGCGATGGACACGATGGACATTAAGCACTTTCGCTGTTTTGGTCCGCGGATGGTGGATGAATGGGGGCTGTCTGCCTGGGAAGAGGAGATCTAACAGATAACGAAAAAGGACACCCGATTTTGGGTGTCCTTTTTTTTGATGCAAATTTGTTTTACGTTTCATCCTCTTTTAAGAGTTCGTTTAAGATAAGCTCCTTGTGTTCGAGAAAGAGCTTGGTGAGGCGATAACTTGCAGTCTCCTCATAGGCACAAGAAGTGAGCTTGTCTCCGTCAAAAGAGAGGATCTCCGCGCCCGGCAAACCGAGCAGGATGGGGGAATGTGTCGCGATCAGGAATTGAGATCCATTTTTTGCGAGCGCGTGAATGTGCCTTAAAAGGGCGAGTTGTCTTTGCTGGGAGAGAGCAGCTTCGGGCTCGTCGATGAGATAAAGTCCCGGTCTGTCGAACCCCTCCATAAACGAAAGAAAACCTTCGCCGTGTGAATTGCTGTGGTAATCAACGTACCCGTCGTAGAGCATCTTGTTTGCCGTTGCAACGTTGAAAAAAGTCTCTGCTCGGAAAAAGTACCCGGAAGAGGGGCGGCGGACGCCCTTGACAAGACGAAGACTCTTGCCTAGGGACGAGACGTCGTCAAACGTGCTGAAGTGGTAATTGATCGTTCCACCCTCTGCATTAAAGCCAAATGCAACCGCAATCGCTTCCAACAGCGTGGATTTTCCCGTTCCGTTTTCTCCAACGAAAAACGTGACGTTTTTGGAAAAAACAAGAGAGGAGAGGTTGCGGATGGGGGAGATGTCGTGCAGGTAAGAGTCGCGTGGAACTTCATCCCACTTGAACGTGACGCTGCGCACAAAAAGGTCATTCATTGGCGTTCATCCTCTTTTAAGATGGGGTCGAAGAAGGCTCTCACTTCTTTGAAGTACCCCTCCATATCGACGGGAAAACAAAGCCCATGTCCTGCGTTTGGCGTGAGAACGAGTCTCTTATTCTTGGACGTGCAGGTGTCAAAGAGGGTTTTGCTCATGGTAAAAGGAACGTAATCATCGTTGAGCCCGTGCAGGAAGATGATGGGGAGCTCACAGCTTTTCATCGAGTCGATGGGGGATGCTTCTTTGGGGTCGAAGTTGCCGAACAGTTTTGCGCTGAGGCGAACCAATGGATAAAGCAGATTCGCAGGGAGCTTCATGTCGCGCATTACCTTCTTGATAATCTCCTCCGCAGAGGTATATCCGCAGTCTGCAAGGACGCCGACAACGTTCTTCGGCAAGGGTTTGGATGCCGCAGTCATGACCGTTGCCGCCCCCATGGAGATTCCCGTGATGATGATCTTTGCATCTTTGTCGATGTTTTCAACGACAAAGTCCACCCACGTTTTGCAATCCTTGCTCTCGTTTGCGCCGAAAGTGATGACGTGCCCCTCGCTTCTTCCGCTCGCGCGGTGATCCACGATGAGCGCGTTTCGCCCAAGCGCAAAGCAGCGGTATACCGCGCCGCTCAAGTCGCGTTCGGCAGTTCCGCGGTATCCGTGGAAGAGGATCTCAATGGGTGCGCCGTTTTCATATTCATAATATGAACCAAAAAGCCGAAGCCCATCAAAAGAAGTCACAAAGACCTCACGCTTTTTCATCGCGCGAACCTCCTTGATCCATTTGACCATTTGATCGCGGAAGGGGTCGTAGATCGCGCCGTCGGGCGTTGGAAACTCGTCTTCGCGGGGCAGAGGTTTTCTCGAGGAATAAAAGATCTTGAAAAAACAGATGCACATCAGCGCAAGTGTCAGAAGAACAAGCGCAAGCAAGACGTAGAAAACGATCATCCAATCCAAGAAAAGACACCTCCAACAAAAAGTTCCCTTTCATTTTAGCACGAATGAAAGAAGAATTCAAGATTTTTTGAACGAGAAAAGACGCCTTAAAAGAAGGCGTCTTTTCTTTTTTTCTCAAAAGGAGATGCGATGAGAAAGTCAACCAAGGGTCACGTCGAAATAGAGAATGGTGTGGCGGTTGTGCTCGATGACGAAATGCAAATGTCCGTCTTCATAGAAGCCGTCGTTATACGAGAATGCACCGGGGAAGTCGGTCAATCTCGTCTTAGAGCTCCACGTCTTCATGTCGTCATCCGAGATCCAAAGTTCGAGCGGCGAGCGGTCGAAGGAGTTCGGCGTGTGAATGAGCGCGATTTTTCCGTCGTCCAACTGGTAAAGACGGGGTTTGTTTGCGGGGTTCGGGATGTCCGTCGGGGAAGCGGGGCTCCACGTTCTTCCGCCGTCTTTTGAATCACAGCGAAGAAGTACGCCGCCGCCCTCGATTGACCCGTGATGCTGCCTTAAGAGCATCGCGATCGTTCCGTCCGAAAGCTCTGCAACGGTGGGTTCAGACCAAACCCAGCCTTTTGAAAGATCCATTCTGTCCGCAACGAACTTGTTGTATGTTTTGCCGCCGTCCGTGCTTTCGAGAACACCCGACTCACAGAAGGCAGTGTTGGTCATCCAAACAGCTTTATCAACCGCAGTTGCAAGAACATGGTCATGCTCTTTTTTTGTAACGGAGTACGCCTGGTAAGGAAGAAGGATGCGTCCGTCCTTTGTGATGAGGCGTGCACGCATGAACATGTATTCCGGGAAGAAGGGAGGTGTTCCGGCGTTTTTCCACGTGTAGCCGTTGTCAAAGCTCTTCATCATCAGGCATTTCCAATCGAGAAAGCGGCCGCTGTGAATGGTGAGGTAAGCGGTGATCTCATCACCATCCACCGTCAGTTCCGTGCCGTAAACAGCCTGCCCGTCTTCGGGGTAGATGCTCTCCTTTTTGCTCCACGTTTCGCCGTTGTCCTTGCTGTGGAAGGCGTACTCGCGGTTCTGAATATCGGGCTCGCGTGTTCCGTCACATTGGCAGACGCATAAAAGCTCGCCGTTTGCAGTGCGCTCGAGCAGGGGCTCACAGCTCAAAGAGTTCGTGTGAATTTGTCGAATTCGAATGTTTTTAACCATTTGTTCGCTCCTTTATATTTTTACATCCTTGAATCAGCATATTCAGTTCACTTCCAATACTGATCATTTTAATTCCTCGTTTTATCGCGGCGTCCAAAAACTTCTTGTCGCCCGTGATGATGCCGCAGGGCTTCCCGATGGCGTTTGCAGCGTCAATGACGGATAAGATGACTTCTAAGACGGCATCTTTGTCGCCGATGCTGTTCATATCCACAGACAAGTCATTTGGGCCGATGAAGATTCCGCTTACGTCGGGGTGCTTGAGAATCTCGTTGACATTTTTGACCCCTTCCACGGTTTCGATCTGTGCATATATCTGCATTTTCTCGTTTGCCGCTTCCATGTACTCCAAAAGAGGCGGGGGATTATAAAGCGTGTGCGCACGGGTGGTTGAAACGCCGCGCTTCCCAACGGGGGGATACTTTGCAAACGAAATGACGCGCGCAATGTCTTCCACGGTGTTCGTCATGGGAAGAAGGAACCCGTTCACACCCATATCCGCAAGCTTGGTGATGTGTCCGCGCGAGCTTTCTCCGATGCGAACGATCATCGAAAGCCCCGCGAGGTTGGATTTGATGGCGAGCTGTGCGATGTCCGTGTAGTCAAAGTACCCATGCTCGTTGTCCACGATCACGAAGTCCAGGCCGCTGTTTTTTGCAATGATGGGGAAGTTGGAAAATGCGATTTCCGAAAGCATCGTTCCTGCCTTGATCTCCCGCTTTTCGACTGCATCTGCAATCATTTTAAGACCCTCCATTCCGATGTTTGCTTCCGATCTCGAGCAGGAAAGCCCCTGTTTCGAGAATGCCGAAGTGAGTTTTTCATAGATCTGTTCCGCGCCGCCGCCGCCAACGACCACGTTTTTCTTCTTGGGAAGAACGGAGATCGCGTTCTGAATCTGTAAGAGAAGTTCGTCAAAGCCATCCCCCGTCATGAGCCTGCCGCCGCCGACCAGATTGCTGACGGTGTAAAGGCGGTTTTCGTCGAAGAACGGACGCTTTTCGTATGCTCCGCTCGGATGGGTGGCGCTGTTGAGACAAGAAACTTGTGTTGCCGTTCCGATGTTCAAAAGATAGCTGTCCGTGTTCGCACCGCATCCCAAAAAGCTGATTTGGTGATCGCCCATTGGGGTGTAAATGCGGATGCCGTCAAACATTCCGACTTCGCAGACCTCTGTGAAAACGCGCGGCATCTGCAGTTTTCCCGAAAATTCGTTTGGCTTTCCCGAATCCGCAAAGAAGAAACCCGACGCACAGGCATCCGTCGTGTGGGTCGCGTTGTTTCCCGTCAGCAACCACGAAAGGTAAGACCCCAGCGTGAAGAACGTTCCTCTAAGGTCGCAAAAAGCGAGCTTTGCAAGGGGGAGGTTTTCCTTGAGCGCAGTTCCCATTTGGTCGAAGTCAACGTTGGAAAGCCCCTCACGCGGAAGCTCTGCCGTCTTATCCCTCCAGGAGATATAATCGCCAAACTTCCCGTCTTCATCCTGCAAGACAAAACCGTGCATCTGAACGCTCAAAAACGCCGAGGTTATGCCGAAAGCTTTCGCTTGTTCAAAGATCTCCAAGATGCGTTCGCGGATCTTCGCGAGGGGCACGACAAAACGTTTCCCTTGCGATAAACTCGGCTCGGGAAAGGGGAGTTTGCCTTCACAGCACATCGTCTTTGTCGTCTTGTCGTAAACGCCGAACTTGATGAACGTGCTTCCGACGTCAATCAATAAGGAATTCATATCCCACCTCTGCCACCATTATAGCGCAAAAGAAAGTCAATGAAAATAAACTTTTCTGCTCTTTTAATTGATTTTTCTGCTTTCTTTCACTATAATGAACTTGAGGTGGCTTATGGGAACGGAATTTGCAAAATACATTCAAACAAAAGAGATTCGCTTCAAGCACGCGAAAGGCATGCGCGACATCATCGGAAAGGAAATGCACACGTATCACGAGATCTTTCTCTTCCTTGGAGGAGACGCTGAGTTCGTTTCCGAACAGGGCTCGAAAAAGCTCTCTCCCTTCACGACCGTCGTTATCCCGAAGAATACGTTTCACAGCTTTATTGTCCACGGCGCGGAGGAGGATTATTGCCGCTGCGTCTTGAATTTTGACAGCGTTTTTGAGCTTGATGCGCTCATTGAAGAAAAGCTCAAGAACATTTTTTTCACAGAAGAGGAGAACATTTCTTCGCTGTTTCTGAAAATGCGGGATGCGGAGAGTTCGTCCCTTCCCGAGAGAGAAAAGGGAATCCTTCTAAAGGCGTTCTTTGCGGAATTGCTCGTTTCCTTGAAGGAACAAGGTGCGTCCGTTTTCGAAAACCCCGTCAGCCCGTTGACGGACAGGGCGATCACCTTCATCAATGAGAACCTTGCCGAACGCTTGACCGCAAAGGATCTGGCGCGCGCGCTTCACATTTCGGACTCATACCTTTCGCACGTCTTCAAAAAGGAGATGCGCATTTCTGTCCATAAGTACATTTTGGAAAAACGCCTCATTTTGGCGGATAAGAAGATCAAGGGCGGAATGCCTGCGATGCAGGCGGCGGCGGAAAGTGGCTTTTTGGATTACTCCGGTTTTCACAAGCAATATAAAAAGATGTTCGGGAAAGCCCCGACAAGACGAAAGAGCGGAAAATGAAACAAAAAAAGAACACCAATGTTTGGTGTTCTTTTTTGGCGGAGAGTCAGGGATTTGAACCCTGGGTACGCTTATGACGTACACACGATTTCCAATCGTGCGCCTTCGACCACTCAGCCAACTCTCCAAAATCAGCTTTCATCGCGCGTTCACAGCTTTGTTATTTTAGCACATATGCGCTCGTTTGGCAAGTGTTTTTGCGGAAGATTTCGCGGATTTTGCGTTTTTCGCGCGGAAAAAGGCAAAAAAACGACCCTGCAAAACAGGGCCGTTTTCAAGTTTCTCAAGATTATGCTTTTGCAAAGAGCAGGTGGTTGAACAAAAGGAGCCAAACGAGGTCGATCCAACCGAAGATAACGTTACCGACTGTTGCGAGGATCGCAAAGACCAAGGTCAAAAGTCTGGGTCTGGTGAAGAAAGCAGACCAACGAACCAAAATTTCGATGATCCAGTTCACGCCGGGGATGATGAGCAACAAGATCTGAACCAATTTGCTCTGTTTATAAAACCATTTTGCCATAGAAAATAACCTCCATGAGTTTTTAAGATAGTTATAGTATAAACGTAAAACGAGCCTGTGTCAATACACATTGTAAAAAAATATTTCAAAAAAGTGCACAAAATTTGGCGAAGATTGCGCTAAGGTCGCGGAGGAGAGAGCTTGCGCTGTGCATAGAGAAAGGAAAGGGTCTGTGAAATTTGAGAAAGCAGGTTTTTCAGGGAAAGGAGCTCAGCATCCGAACGGTCGCGCGCAAGATCAAGCGCAACTGTCGTCGCAAGGAGGGTGAGCTGCTCTTCGTTCATTTCGTGCAAGGCGTTCATATCAACAGTTTATGCAATTGAATGTTTTTTTGCGTTTGAATCCGTCTTTTTTGGCGAATTTTTGCAAGACGGGGTAAAAACAGTTGACTTTTTTTTCAAATTATTATATAAATACTAAGCAAGTTAAAATTCTTGCTTTATTGGGGTGTCGCCAAGCGGTAAGGCTACGGACTCTGACTCCGTCATCCGGGAGTTCAAATCTCTCCACCCCAGCCAACAAAAAAGGAACTTTTGGTAAACAAAAGTTCCTTTTTTTGTTTATCCATTGCGAAAGCAATGGCATATCATCACGCGTTAGCGTGTATCTCATCCGCTTTGACGAGATATGCTCGTCAAAGCGAGTATATCATCAGCCGTAGGCTGTATCCGCTTTCGCAATGATGATATACAACGCTCCGCATTGATGATATACCGCAACAAGTTGCGGATGATATGCAAGGCTCACGCCTTGATTTATCCCCGAAAGTGTGATATAATTTCTAAAAAGGGAGGG
>JAZNLR010000061.1:0-13705 GCA_045579195.1 Clostridia bacterium
ATGGTGCACTATACGAAGGTCTTTTATCCAAATCCCGAAAACCACAAGGTCTACGAGCGGATGTACCGCAAGGTGTACGTCAAGATGTACGGCAAGCTTAAGCGGTTTTATAAGACCCTTTCAAAATATACGGAAGAATGAAAAAAGAAAGAGCTTTGAGGGTTTCTCAAGGCTCTTTTGTGACAGAATGCGGAAAATTTGCATATAATGAAAGAAAAACGAGGAGGGAAACGATGGATTGGGAAGAAAAACGAACTGAAAAGCCGCAGTTGATTCGTCCGCCGCTTCCAAAGCCCGATGAAAAAGAGATCGCAGGGCTTTGTCAGCTTCAGCAAAACGTCAGCGCCCTTGCCGACGCGCTCGCTCGTCTTGCCGACATGGCGTTTGACAGAGAAACAGCAAACGCTCTTCGGGAGCTTTCTGAGGCGGTTGCCGTGGAAGATGCAAAGCTTTTGAAATGCTTGGAAAAGTTGGGGAAGACGCCTTTGCCGACCGTTCCGTTTGTGCTGGCGCGTAATTACTGCGCCGCACTTTATTCCGTCAGGAGAAACGTCAGCGTGATGTTAAGAGGGCTTGTGAGAGAAGAATGTCCTTGCGAAAAGAGCGTGAAGGAAAAGCTGCACTTTGTGGCAACCGAGCTAAACTTCTTTGCGCTTGCGTGTAGATGAGAAGACAAAAGCACCGATGGGTTCGGTGCTTTTGTCTTTTTTGAAGAAGTTTGGAAAAGTGCGTGCAATTTCGGGTGTTTTTTTTGAAAGTGTGGTACAATGGTTGCAAAGAAAAAAGAAAGATATTTGAAGAAGAGGAGAACGATGAAACTGGTGATTCAAAGAGTTGCAAACGGTGAAGTGACGGTCGATGGTGAAACGGTCGGAAAGATTGGAAAGGGTCTTCTCGTCCTTGTCGGCATTGCTCCGGAGGACACCGAAAAGACTGCACGCGTCGTTGCGGACAAGCTTTGTTCGATGCGTATTTTTGAGGATGAGCAAGGAAAGATGAATCGCTCCGTTTTGGATGAAAATGGGGAGATGCTCTTGATCTCTCAATTTACGCTGTTTGCGGACTGCCGTAAGGGTAACCGCCCGAGCTTTTCGGGTGCGGCGCGCCCGGAACACGCATCTTCGCTGTTTGATAAACTCTGTTCTTTCGTCGCTGAAAAAGTTTCCGTTCAAACGGGGCGTTTTGGCGCGGATATGAAAGTTTCTCTCGTAAATGACGGACCTGTGACCATTGCTTTGACCTGCGAGGGAGATCGCATATGTTAAACGAAAAGAAAAAAACCAGCGCAGCTTTTTGGTTTATCGCCGTTTCCATTTACCTTGCATATATCGCGTTTGGGCTTGGAGAAAACATCAAAGGAACGACCATTCCCCTGTTGCAAGGGGAATTTTCCATGAGTCCGTCCGCCGTCAGCCTGCTGCTTGCGACCAATTCGCTTGCATACCTCTTGGCCTGCGGTTTTACCGGTCCTTTGGCGCAGAAAATCGGCGGAAAGCTGACCATTGCGATCAGCTTGTTCTTTATGACTGTTTCGGGGGTCTTGATTTCGGTTTCTCAAAACGTTCCGACGCTGATTGGTTCTTTTTTTGTGACCAACCTCGGAAACGGAATGTTGGAAATTGCGCTTGGGCTTTTGGCAAGCCGCGTATTCATTCGACACACGGGAACGATGCTCAACATTGCGCACGGGTTTTACGGCCTTGCATCCACGCTTGCGCCCCTTCTTGCTGTTCAGTTGATCGGAACGGAGGTGGGCGGCGTCACGCTCGGATGGCGCGGAACGTACTTTTTGGTGTTGCTCTTCTGTATCATTCCGCTTGTCCTTCTTTCAGTTGGGAAGCAAGGGAAAGCGGCTGCACCTTCATCTCAGGAAAAGATTCCGCTCAAACAGATCTTGCGCGACCCCTCGATTTGGATGCTCTCGGGGATTTTGATCTTTGGCTGCGCCGCGGAGCTGACTTCTGCAGGTTGGCTCGTAAACTTTTTGGAGAAGGCGCATTCGTTCACGAATGCAGAGGCCTCCTGGATGCTCACGCTGTTTTTTGCGAGCTTCACGATCTCCCGACTCTTCGCAGGACCGCTGATTGAAAAGATCGGACTTTTGAAGGCAATTGCGATTTTTATGACGGGAGCTGCCGTGTTCATTTTGCTTGGCGTCCTTCTCGGTGGGAAGGCTCTCGTTTTGGTCGCACTTGCCGGGTTTGGAATCGGGCCCGTCTATCCCACCACCATGGCGGTGATCACCGAGCGGTACTCTGAGAATCTCGAGATCGTGATGTCCACCGTCTTGACCATCGTCGGAATCGGCGGAATGATCTCAAACGGAATCATCGGCGTTGTCATTGATGCATTCACGGCAATTTTTTCGGGTTCAGTCCAGCTTGGATATAGCGCGGGCTATCTGTTGAACGTCTTATTCTCTGTTTTGACCGTTTTGACGGCGCTCTGTCTGATGCATCGATTTGCAAAGGAGAAAAAGAAGTGTTGAACGAAGATCTACTTCAAAACTGTACGCTTTGTCCCCGTCTTTGCAGGGTGGATCGGCGTGTGAAGACGGGCGTTTGCCAGGGTGGAATGAACGTGCGCGTAGCGCGCGCCGCACTTCACTTTTGGGAAGAGCCTTGCATCAGCGGGAACAGCGGATCGGGAACGGTGTTTTTCTCTGGTTGCAACCTAAAGTGCGTCTTTTGTCAAAACCACACGGTCAGCCACGGAAACTTCGGGCAGGAGCTTTCTGTTTCCGAGCTTGCGCGTGTGTTTTCCCGCTTGGAGGACGAGGGCGCGGAAAACATCAACCTTGTCAACCCCACGCATTACGTTCCGATGATTTTGGAGGCGCTCAAGCTCACAAAGGTCGGCATTCCCGTCGTGTATAACTCGAGTGGATATGAGCGCGTTGAAACCCTGCGCCTTTTGGAAGGCGTTGTGGACGTTTACTTGCCGGACGTGAAATACTTCTCGTCTGAGCTTTCCACACGGTATAGTGGGGCGAAAGATTATTTCCCCGTCGCGATGGACGCTGTGCGCGAGATGTTGCGCCAGACGGGGGAAGCACAGTTTGACGAGAGCGGCCTTATGACGCGCGGAACGATGGTGCGCCATCTCATTTTGCCGTCAAGAACGGATGATTCCATCGAGGTTCTCTCTCGGTTGTTTGCAGAGTTTGGCGACCGCATATACATAAGCCTGATGAGTCAGTTCACGCCGATGTTCCGCGCGAGCGAGTTCCCCGAGATTTCGCGAAAGCTCACGCGCCGCGAGGTGAAGAAGGTCACCGACTTTTTGCTCTCCCTTCCCACGGAAAACGGTTTTTTACAGGAGCGGAGCGCTGCCAGCGAAGACTTTGTTCCAGCATTTTCGTTGGAAGGGCTGGAGTTTCTTGCGAAAGAGGGCGAAAGCGGGCTGAAATAAATTGACGAAACGCCCTGATTGTGGTATCATATCAACATCATTTTTATGCAAAAGTGCCTTAAAAAAGGCGAATCTAAGATAGAAGAAGGGTTAACTTTATGGAACGAATTCTGTTAAAAAAACTGTTTGCAGATGCATCGGAATTCCACGGGAAGGCTGTGACCGTTGCAGGCTGGGTGCGCACCATCCGTGCGTCCAAGACGTTTGGCTTCATTGAGCTGAATGACGGAACGTACTTCAAGTCCGTTCAGGTGGTCTTTGAGGAAGGCAAGGCGTATGATTTCAACGTTATCGAAAAGTTGAACGTTGGCTCTGCCTTGATCGTCAAGGGAACGCTCGTCGCGACCCCTGAAAATAAGCAGCCGTTTGAGATCCACGCGGAAGAGATCGAGGTGGAGGGCGCAAGCACGCCCGATTATCCGTTGCAGAAGAAACGCCACAGCGTTGAGTTCTTGCGTGAGATCGCGCATCTTCGCCCGAGAACGAACACCTTTGCAGCCGCATTCCGCGTTCGTTCGATCTGTGCTTATGCGATCCATAAGTTCTTCCAGGAGCGTTCGTTTGTGTACGTTCACACGCCGATCATCACGGCGAGCGACTGCGAGGGCGCAGGTGAGATGTTCCGCGTTTCCACCCTTGACCCTGAGAAATTGCCCAAGAAGGACGACGGCACCGTGGATTACGCAAAGGACTTCTTTGGGAAGCCCGCAAACCTCACCGTAAGCGGACAGCTCGAAGCGGAAACTTACGCGCTTGCATTCTCCAACGTCTACACGTTCGGCCCGACCTTCCGCGCAGAGAACTCCAACACCGCGCGTCATGCGGCAGAGTTCTGGATGATTGAGCCCGAAATTGCGTTTGCTGACCTTGCGGACGATATGGAACTCGCGCGCGATCTGATTAAGTATGTCATTTCGTACGTTCTTGAAACTTGCCCTGCAGAGATGGAGTTCTTCAACAACTTTTTCGATAAGGGACTTCTTGAGCGCTTGAACAACATCGTCAACAGCGAGTTTGGCCACGTGACTTACACCGAGGCAGTTGAGCTTCTTCAGAAGTCAGGGGAGACCTTCCAGTATCCCGTGCAGTGGGGCATCGACCTTCAGACTGAACACGAGAGATACCTCACCGAAAAGGTGTTCGGAAGACCTGTTTTCGTCACCGATTACCCGAAAGAGATCAAGGCATTCTATATGCGCCTCAACGACGACGGCAAGACCGTTCGTGCAATGGACCTTCTCGTTCCCGGTGTTGGAGAGATCATCGGCGGAAGCCAGAGAGAAGAGCGCTATGACGTTCTGAAGGCAAGAATCGCCGAGCTTGGCCTTAATGAGGAAGATTACTGGTGGTACTTAGACCTCAGAAAGTACGGCGGAACCCGCCACGCAGGCTTTGGCCTCGGCTTCGAGAGATTGATCATGTATATCACCGGAATTCCCAACATCCGCGACGTTTTGCCCTTCCCGAGAACGGTTGGAAACGCGGAATTCTAAGAAAAGCAAGAGAAAAGCTCCGTTTTGCGAATCGCAAAAACGGAGCTTCTTTTTTCGTCAAATTGCTCATTTTTTAAAGTTTTCGTGGTTAAAAGAGGTCAAAATGCCCTCAAAAACGTGAAAATCCCTCCTTTTTTCGGAGTTTTTTGATAAAACAGTTGCTTTCTTTGCTCTTTTATGGTAGATTATTATCGAGGATATAGAACTTTCTGATAGGCTTTTGCATATCATTCTATGAATAAAATTTCTTTGGGAGATTTTGAAAGTGAAGAAGATTTTAGCATCCGTGCTTGTTATTTCAGCGGCGCTCGTTTTGTTCCTCCTTATCGGAGTGGGCGCAGCTTCTGAATATCAAAAGGGAATTTATGGCGATGACGACAAGATCGTGAAGGGTGGCGACAGCAAGACCTACATGATGCATCTTGATTTGTTCAGCAGAAATCAGAACTCCGACACGAAGTTCACCGGCTTCACCGGAAGCGACACCGTTTTCGTGTTCTCCATGGAAGCAGGTGAGACCATCGAGGTCAGCTATGACGTGGCTGTTTCCGCAGGACAGTTCAAGGTCGTTCTCATCGATCCTGACAACGTCATTTCCGTCATCACCGAGGGTTCGGGTGACGGCGAAATGATCCTCACCGTTGCGAAGGCCGGAACGTACCGCATTAAGTACGTTGGGTTGGATGCAAGCGGAAGCGCAGACGTTACGTACCGTGTGGGCTAAAAAGCAAAAATGAAAAGGGTGTGCCAATCAAGGCACACCCTATTTTTTTTGTCATAATCGTGATCAATCAAAGATGCCTGTCGAGAGATATTTTTCGCCGCCGTCGGGGAGAATGACGGCGATTTTGACCGCTTCTTTTCTTGCCAACTCTTCCGCAACGGCAAAGGCTGCGCCAGAGGAGATGCCGCAGAAGAGGTCGAAATCATTTTTCAAGCGCAACGTTTCTGCGATCGCGGTTTCGTCGCTGATGGCTTTCACCTCATCGATGAGGGATAAATCTAAGATCTTAGGGACAAAGCCTGCGCCGATGCCTTGGATTGCGTGACTTCCTGCGCTCTTCCCCGAAAGAACGGCAGAAGAGCCAGGTTCGACCGCGACAATGCGGACAGTTTTCTTTTTTTCCTTTAAGAACTTTGCAATGCCTGTGATCGTTCCACCCGTTCCGACGCCCGCAACGAGAATGTCGACGTCAGGGAGGTCTTCCAGGATTTCCGGGCCAGTTCCTTCGTAATGCGCGCGAACGTTCGCAGGGTTTTCAAATTGCCCGGCGAGCACGCCGCCGTGCTCTTTTGCGTAAGCTTCCGCTTTTTCGATCGCGCCGGCCATCCCAAGATGAGCGGGGGTCAAGATCACGGTTGCGCCAAAAGCGCGCATGGCATCGATGCGTTCCTTGCTCATGTTGTCCGGCATCACGATGACTGCCTGAACGCCGAAGCTCTGTGCGGCAAATGCAAGGCCTATTCCTGTGTTTCCGCTTGTTGCTTCCACGATGCAACCGCCTTCAAAGAGTGTGCCCCGTTCGAATGCATCCTCAATGAGCGCAAAGCCCACGCGGTCTTTGATGCTTCCCGTTGGCTGGAAGCGTTCCACTTTCGCAAAGATGCGCCCGACGTACGACGGGTCTTTCAACTCGATCAAAGGGGTCTTTCGGATGGGGGATTGCAGAAATCGTTTGTGCATGGAAAACTCCTCGTCTTTTTCTCTATTGTACCATGAAACTGCGCAAGGTGTTCTCATTTCAGAAATAAATTTGAGAGAAAGTTTAACTTTTTTGAAGGTTGGGGGCGCTTTTGAGAGAAATGGGGCAAGCGCGCTTGCTTAACGGTCAGAAAATGTGCTATAATGCTTGCGAAAAAGGAGTGTTTATGGAATATCGCGAAGGACAATTTGATGCCGTCGTCGTTGGCGCGGGACACGCAGGCTGTGAGGCTGCGCTTGCGCTTGCACGAACAGGGCAAAAAACGTTGATGCTCACGCTCAACCCCGATTCGATTGCGTTCATGGCGTGCAATCCCTCCATCGGCGGAACGGCAAAAGGTCACCTCGTGCGCGAGATCGATGCATTGGGCGGCGAGATGGGCGTCAATGCGGATGCAACGCTGCTGCAGTTGAAGATGCTCAACGTGGGCAAAGGCGCGGCGGTGCAGTCCTTACGCGCTCAGGCGGATAAGAATCTTTACCACACGCGGATGAAGCAGGTGTTGGAGCGCACGGAGAACCTGACGATGCGTCAGGGAGAATGTGCGCGCATCATTGTGGAAAACGGTGAAGTTTGCGGTGTTGTGACGTCCATGGGGATTCGGTTTGACTGCCGTGCGGTCGTTCTCTGCACGGGTGTATACTTAAAGAGTGATATCATCATCGGGGAATACCGAACGCCGAGCGGTCCTTCCGGCTTTGCTCCGTCGAACGAGTTGACTGCAAACCTGATGGAGCTTGGCTTTTCCGTGCGCCGTTTCAAGACGGGAACACCTGCACGCGTGCACAAGCGTTCGCTCGACTTTTCCAAGATGCAGGTGGAAATGGGGGCGGAAAACGTCTTTCCGTTCTCCTTCTTGACCGAAGGCGCGCCGAGAAGAAACGAACCTTGCTTCTTGACTTACACCAACGCGCAGACGCACGAGGTCATTCGTTCCAATCTCTCGCGTTCACCGCTGTTTGGCGGAAGCATTCGCGGCGTTGGCCCGCGGTACTGTCCGTCCATTGAGGATAAGGTTGTGCGCTTCCCAGACAAAGAACGCCATCAGATCTTTATCGAGCCAGAGGGGGAGGACACGGACGAGATGTACGTTCAGGGAATGTCTTCATCCTTGCCTGCCGACGTTCAACTTGCAATGTACCGTACGGTTGCGGGAATGGAAAACGTGGAGATCATCCGCAATGCGTACGCAATTGAATATGACTGCATCGATCCGCAGGATCTGGATGCGAGCTTGCAGTTTAAGAAGATCAAAGGGCTCTTCTCCGCCGGACAGATTAACGGTTCAAGCGGATATGAGGAGGCGGCGGCGCAGGGGCTGGTTGCGGGCTTGAACGCATCGTTACAGCTTCGTGGAAAGCCGCTGTTCTATCCGGACCGCGCACAGTCGTATATCGGCGTTCTCATCGACGATCTCGTCACCAAGGGAACGAACGAACCATACAGAATGATGACCGCTCGCGCAGAGCACCGCCTGCATTTAAGACAGGACAACGCCGATCTTCGCTTGACGCCGCTTGGCCGAGAGATGGGCTTGGTGAGCGATGTGCGCTGGGAGAAGTTCAACGCCGCTTGCGAAGAGTTGAAAAGCGCCCGTTCACATCTTTCAGACCGGATCAAGCCGGACGAGCGCTTGAAGACCTACTTTGAAACAATCGGGGAGAGCTTCCCTGTTCACGGACTCTCCGTTGAAGAGCTTCTTCGCCGCACCAACGTTCGCGTGGAAGAGGCGGCAAAGGAGCTTGGAATTTTGCAGGAGTTTACGCCGCTCACGCGGGCACGCATCGAAACCGAAGCGAAGTACGCCGGGTACCTCGACAAGGAGGAACAGGCCATCGCACGTGCGCGCAAGCTGGAGGAGAAGGAGATTCCTGTGGATTTCAATTTTGAAATTTCCGGGCTTCGCCTGGAAGCAAGGCAGAAGCTTGCAATGATCAAACCGCGCAACTTGGGCCAGGCATCCCGCATCTCGGGCGTCTCGCCTGCGGACGTCGCCGTCCTGATGGTTGCGCTTGCAAAAGAGGAACGTAAATGAGAGAAGACACCATTGCCGCAATTTGTACGCCGATTGGAACGGGTGCGGTCGGGATCGTGCGCTTAAGCGGGCCGGATGCTGTGCGCATTGCCGACGCCGTCTTTTTCGCGCGCAAAAAACCGTCTGAATTTCAGCCTTACCACCTCTACTATGGTGAGTTCCGCGGGAAACGCGTTTTCGACAGATGCCTTTGCGTTCGATTCAACGCCCCCAACAGCTTCACGGGGGAAGACGTCGTGGAGTTTCAGTGCCACGGAGGAGCGTTTTTGCTCTCTGCTGTGTTGGAAGAGCTTATCAAACAGGGCGCGCGCCCTGCGCTTGCAGGGGAGTTCACTCGCCGCGCATACTTAAACGGAAAGCTTTCTCTTTCGGCGGCGGAAGGCCTTGCCGATCTCATCGCCGCAGAGAGCGAGGAGAGCGCAAAAGCGGCCTACGCACTTTTTCGCGAGCATCTTTCGGGATATGCCGAAGAGATGCAGGGGGAGCTTACCGAGCTTTTGACCGTGATTGAAGCGGCATTTGACTATCCCGACGACGAAATTCCGACGGTAGACACGGAGCTCACGCGCGGAACGCTCGATCGCTTGTTAAAGCGCGCGGATGACGTTCTTTCAACGTACGCCCGCGGCCGCGTTTTGAAAAACGGCGTGCGTGTTGCCATTGTCGGGAGCCCAAACGTCGGAAAATCCAGCCTTTTGAATGCATTGATCGGAGAAGATCGCGCAATCGTCACCTCTCTTGCAGGAACAACGCGCGACGTTGTGGAAGGTGCGTACTTCTACGGCGGAGTGAAATTCCTCCTTTCGGACACTGCAGGAATCCGCGATGCGGAAGACGAAGTTGAAAAGATTGGCGTGGAACGCGCCCGTCTTGCGGCAAAGAGCGCAGAGCTCGTTCTCTTCGTTGCGGATGCGCAGCGTGAGCTGTCCGAGGAGGAGAAGGCGCTTGCCTTTGAGATTTCGGATTGCAACGTTGTGGGTGTTTGCAATAAGACGGATGTCGCAAAAGGACAATCTTTGCCCTTTGAAACGGTGCTCTCTGTGAGTGCAAAGACGGGGGATGGCTTGGAAACACTCAAAAAAATCATTTTCGACCGCACAGTCTCTGCGGCAAAAACGGGCGTTCCCATGATTTCCAATGAGCGTCATCTGTTTGCTCTGCGCCGTGCAAAAACTGCGTTGCTGAACGCCCGAGAGGGCCTTTCCTTGCTCCCTGCTGACGTCATTGCGTTGGAACTGAAAGAGGCATGGGATGCGCTCGGTGAGATCACGGGACAGAGCGCAACCGAACATATCATCGATAACATTTTCTCCAAGTTATGCCTTGGGAAATAGAGAAAACAATGTGCGAGGGAAAATTCCTTGCGCATATTTTTTTGCCGTTTCCACATCCTATGAGCACGAAAACAAAACTCGGAGGAATGATTGATGAAACGACTTGTTGTCTTGCTTCTGATTGTTGTGACGTTGCTCACGTTGGGCGGTTGCACGAGAAAGAAGCCTGAAACTGACACCGCGGATAAGATCCGTGCAGAGTACCAGGCGTACGACTGGGACGGAACGGATCGCACGAAGGTTGCGGAAATGGCAAAGACGCTCAAGACCCGCATTGGAAAGCTCGCTGCTGCTGAGCAGGAAAAGCTCAAAGACATTCTGGAAAAAATTGAGGCAGTCTTGAAAGAGGGGGAGAGCAAAGTTCGCGGCGTTCTTCCCTCCAGCGTCGGGGAAGAGGAAAAAGAGGGTCCCGTTCCGCGGGGGAATCGTCGATTGCCGCACGGCAAGAAGGGACAGTTTCCGCGCGTGAAAGATGGCGAGAAATGTCCGAACTGCCGCGATGAGGAAAAGAAGCAGGGAGTTGCTTAAAAGCAAAACAAAAAATCGGCAAAGAAACCTTTGCCGATTTTGCTTTTTCCGCCGACTTTATGATTCACTGTGTACGCTTTCGTTCACTTCGCGTTTTCGATTCCCGAGGGACGCAAGCAGGATGCCCGCCGCCGAGCAGAGGATGGCGAGGACTTTATAAACGGAGAAGGAAGAAGCTTCGTCAATGATCCCAAGCGCACTTAAGACGAAGGAGAAGATTGCGCCGAAAATGGGGGTCAAGAAGTTGAACATTCCGACGTATGCCGAAGGATAATCGCGAAGAAGCAAAGTCCAGAGGGAAAAGGCAATTGCGGAAACTGCCATTAAGTATAGTAGCAGAAGAACGCCCTCAAACGTCACGCAAGGAAGTGTTCCGCCGAACGCGATTCCGATGACAAGAAGGATGATGCCCCCGAACGTCATTTGAAGCCCCGTCAAAAGAAAGGGATCGGCATTTTTAACGCTGTGCTTGGAAAAGAGAAAACCCGCTGTCACGCAGAGGTTGGAGAGAATGACGAACCCGTCTCCACGGAAGGAAAAGAGCCCCATCTTCTGTGAAGAAAGGCTGTTGAGAAGGATGCCTGAAAAGCCGACGACAAGCCCAATGATTTTGACCTTGGATGGCGTTTCATCTCGAAAGATGATCCAGGCAAGAATGACGTATAACAGCGTGCTGATTGCGTTATAGACCGAGCTGTTGACGCTTGAGGTGTAAGCAAGCCCAAGGTAAAGGAGAAAGTACTGCGCGGCAGTCTGAACGCCGCCGAGAACGAGGGCATTTTTCAGCATCGTTCGTTCAATTCTCTTCGGGCGCGCGAAAAGAAAAAGGGGGATAAGGATCAAAAGTCCAGCCCCAAAGAAGCGAAGCCCCGCAAAGAGGACCGTGTCAAAAGTTTCGGTGGGTGCAATTTCAAACAGACTGAACCCGACCTTGATGGAGGGAAGTGCACTCCCCCAAAGCATCGTGCAGAGAATGGCCGTGAGAAAAAGCCTCAGCGTTTGATTGCGGGATTTTTTCACTTTGAGAACTCCTGAATGTCAATGATTGCAAGCTCTGCGCTGTTTCGGTTTCCCGGCTCTGACGCACGAGAAAAGGCGACGAAAAGCTTTTTGTCCACTTCGATTGCGTATGGGTAACAGAGGACTGCACCCTCTTCGATCTTGTAGATCTTGCGAAACGTTTCTTCGCCCGGTTCCGTTAGGGCAATGGTGAGCGGATCGCGCGCACGGATATCGCTTGCCGAGCTGCAGAGAAGGTAGTTTCTGCCATCGGAGAGCGTTCCGGAGTACGGCTTGCTGTCGATCATCGGAAGATCGGAACGCCCGAGGATGCTCCAAGTTCTCCCGAAGTCAAAGCTCTCTGAAAAGAGCGCTTTATATTTGCACGAGTGCTCTCTGCAAAAAAGCTTTATGTGTGCGCCGTTCACGAGGAGAGAACATTCACCCCAGACCTTGACGCCATCTGCAAACGGAAGGGAAACCATTTCCCAATGCATGAGATCTCCACCTTTGCTGATGGCAACTGCAGCTGTGTTGTCGGGCGAAAAATAGTCATCGGCAATGAAAGCGCCGGGCATGATATAATTCCCGTCTTCCATTAAGATCGGTTCGCACATCGGCCAAAAACGTTCTTCCAGAACGACGCCGAGGAAACGGAAGGTTTCGCTCGCTTCGTCAAAGACGTAAGATGCGACCTTCATCATTTCTTTTCCCAACTGTCCTTTGAAAAGCGGTGCGAAGAAGAACAGCTGTCCTGCGTGCTCCAAAAAGGCGCCGTGACTTACGGCAATTCCTTTTTCAGGCGCCATTTTTCCCTCAATGCACGAAGACCAGGTTTTTCCGCCGTCTTTGCTGATGGCGTAGTTGACGGTTTCGTCGTCTGAGTTTTCACGCACGCGGTTGTGCGCCCAAGCGCAGATGAGCATTCCCTTGAAGTTGGCAAGTGCAACGCCGTGCAAAAAGATATATCCATCCACATCGGGCTCGAACGGTTTGATGGTGACAAACTCGGCATTGACACGCTTCAAGTCTGAAATAGCGGGGATGGTTACGCCTTCTTTCCAGATTCTATACATTGACATAACAGACACCTCATTTTTGATTGACAAGAAATTATTCTTAAGTTAAACTCATTATAGGCGAAAATGAGGCAAATTTCAATATGCAGAACGGACATTTTGCAAAAGACATGTCCTTTTTGGAAATGGTATGAACACGGAATTTAAAATTGATGTCAACGGAGCACCTTTCAAGGTTTATATGCAATCCGGTTTTTTTAACCACGGAGAAATTTCTTATCCGTTGCATAAACATCTCTTTGAGGAAATTCACGTTTTCCTGAGTGGGAACGCCGTTTTGAAACATGAAGGGGAAGAGATTTCCCTTCACGAGGGGGACGCTTTGTTGGTTCCTGCGAACGGAAGGCACGAATATATCACGCTCTCTCAGGATTCAAGGCGCATTTCTTTTTTACTTGAGGGGGAACGGTACCGTGGGGGTTCACTTCAAAAGCGCGAGCTTCCCAAAGAGCTTTTGACCCTGCTTTGCAGGGAGATCCAAACTTACGTTCTCACCGGGAGGGATGGTAAGCTCAAAGCGCTCCTCTCTTACGTCTGCTCAGAGTTCTTTTCAGAAGGGGAACAGGGGCTTTTGCCCATCACCAGCAGAGAGCTTCTCGTGGAGGAGTTCTTCGCCAAGAAGTACCATCTGAACGTCACGCTGGACGATCTTGCAAGGGAACTGATGTTGAGCACAAAGCAGACCGAACGAGAGGTGAAACGGATCACAGGAAGAACGTTCGTGGGGGAACTGTCAAGACGAAGAATCCGCGCCGCCATGATTCTGTCAAAGACGACGACACTCTCCCTTGTAAAGATCAGCGAGCTCGTTGGGTATTCTTCATACTGCGGATTTTACAAGGCATATCAAAGAATGGCAAAGACAGATTTGTCGTAAAAAAAGAGCCAAGGCAAAAGGGTGATGTTCTTATCGGAGAATTTATACTTTGACAACAGTGCGAGCATCGCATTTGTCCGGACAAATGCAGTATGGGCTAAGCCCAAAACCCTATAACGACAGAAAGAGAGAACAAATCGGTTTTCATAGCCGAAATGTCCTCTCTTTTTCTGTTAGACGATATGTTTGCAAGCAAACGCGATATACTCGCTTTGCTCGTGCGATATATTGTCGCTTCGCTCCAAT